>JAWOJB010000085.1:0-21621 GCA_046484325.1 Acidimicrobiia bacterium
GTCGCTGCTCGATCGGAACTCGATGCCCGACGACACCAGAAGCTTCCTCGACTACATGGCCGGCTTCGTCGAGCTCATCTCGGGCGATGCCGCCGGAGGTCTGGAGCAGGCCCGGAGTGCCCTCGTCCTCCCCGCCGATCTTCAGGATCCTCAGATGCACGCCATCTACGGCACCCAGCAGGCGGAACTGAGCTTCTTCACCGGTGACTACGCCCGCGCCTTCGCCGAGGCGATGGCGGTCGAGCACGCATACGGCTATCCCGACCAGCTCGAGATCGGCCTGCTGGCCGCCATCTGGCTCGGAGACCCCGATCGAGTGGCCGAGGTAGGCGCCAAGCTGACCGCCATCGAAGCCCGGGGACGGATGGTCACGCTGCTCGCGAGCTTCATCGACCTGGCCGCGGCGGCCATGGCGGGCCGGGACGACGAAGCCGCCCGGCTCGCCCGCCAGGTCCTCGACCTCGGCGCCCAGGTCCGCGACGAGCAGCGACGAGCGATCACAGCAGTCACCGTCGCCCGGCTGTTCGGCCTCGACCACCCGATTGGGGCCGAGGCCGCCGCCGTCGCCCATCGCATCTTCACCGAGCACGGCTCGGTCAACCTGCTGCGGGTGTTCGCCGCCGGGCTGCCCGAGGACGCCGCCGTCGCCGCTTCGGCCGGGTGAGCAGGATGGACGAGCGGCTGATCTCCTACGACCCCCGCACCCTCGAGCCCGTGGGTGAGGTTCCGGTGACGCCGCCCGGGGAGATCCCGGCACTGGTGGCACGGTCCCGGACGGCGTTCGCCTGCTGGAGCGCGCTCGACCAGGCCGAGCGGCGTGTGCACCTGCGGGCGTTCAAGCAGGCGGTGCTCGACCGGGGTGAGGACGTCGCCCGCACGATCGCCTCTGAGACCGGCAAGACGGCGACCGACGCCTACGCCCTCGAGGTGCTGACCTCGCTCACCGTCATGGATCACTACCTGCGTCATGCCGCCCGCTATCTACGGCGCCGCCGGGGAGGATCGTGGCCGTTTGTGTCCACCATGGGATGGACCGAGTTCCAGCCGCGAGGGGTGGCGGGGGTCATCTCTCCTTGGAACTACCCATTCTTCCTCTCGATGATCCCCGTCTTCACCGCCCTCGCCGCCGGCTGCTCGGTGGTCCTCAAACCCTCCGAGAAGGCGCCGCTCTCCGGCCAGCTGCTGGCGGACGTGGCCACCGCCGCCGGCCTGCCGGCGGACCTGCTGCTCGTCGCCCACGGTGGTGCCCAGGTGGGCGCTGCCCTCGTCGACCAGGCCGACGTGGTCGCCTTCACCGGCTCCACCGCCGTGGGGAGAAAGGTGGCCGAGGCCGCCGGGCGACGGTTGATCCCGGCGATCCTCGAGCTGGGCGGCAAGGACCCGATGATCGTGCTCGACGACGCCCACGTCGGCCGCGCCGCCCGGGCGGCGGTGTGGAGCGGCATGCTCAACGGCGGCCAGACCTGCGTGTCGACCGAGCGCGTCTACGTGGTCGACGGTGTGTACGACCGATTCCTCACCGCATTGGAGCGGGAGTTCGAGCACGTGGCCGCCGGCAGCGGCGACCGGCGCGAGATCGGTCCGCTCATCGACCGGGCCCAGTTCGACCTCGTCGACACCCACGTCGCCGACGCCGTCGCCAAGGGGGCCCGCCTGCTTCGTGGCGGGCGGCGGTCCGGGGCGAATCCTGGCCTCTACTACGAGCCCACCCTCCTCACCGAGGTCGACCACACGATGGCGCTCATGCAGGAGGAGACCTTCGGGCCGGTGCTGGCCGTGCTGCGGGTCGCCGACGATCGCGAGGCCATCGAGATGGCCAACCAGGGCACCTACGGGCTGCACGCCTCGGTGTGGGGCCGCGACCGTCGCAGGGCAGCCGGGGTCGCCTCCCAGCTGCGGTCAGGGACCGTCGCCATCAACGATGTAGACGTCAACTTCATCATGCCGACCATCCCCTTCGGCGGGGTCGGCGACTCCGGCCTCGGCGTGGTGTTCGGTGCCGAGGGGATTCGGTCGTTCTGCCATCCGAAGGGGATCACCGCCGCCCGGCTCCCGGTCTCCACCACGGCGTTGCTGGGCGCCCGGTTTCCCCGCCGCCGGGGGATGGGCTATTGGAAGACGCTGGCGAGGGTCCTGTTCCGCTGGTAGGCCGGCGGCCCGGCTCCACCAGCGCTTCCGCCCGGTTCAGGATCGCCTCCTCCCTGGCCGCCTCCAGCCGCCGGATCGCCTCCTGGGCGAACTCCTCGTGCTCCAGGTCCTGCAGGGGCCGCCCTCGCCACAGCCCGAGCGCCTCGTTCAGCAGCTCGAGCGCCTTCTCTGGATGGGCGGAAACCAGCTCCCGGCCTTGGGAGGCCAGGCGTTCGAAGCGGGTCAGGTCCACCTCGACGCCGTCCCCGAGCATGTAGGCCGAGCCGACCGTGACGATCACCCGGGGGCGGCGCCGCCCCGGCCGGCTTCGAGCACGTCCCGGAGGTGGGAAACGTGGACCCGGAGCGTCGACTCCTCCCGGCCGGTGGCCCGCTCCGGCAGGGCGCGTCGACGAGCGAGTGGCCCGAGCACGGCCACGTCCACGCTGCCCCTCCGGCATCGGGCCCTCACACCTACGCATGGTCGATCCGGTGTGGGCCATGGTTCTCCTGTCCCGAGCGAGGGGTATCAGGGGCCGGTTAATCCGCGGTTAGCCGGATTTCTCCTGGAGTTGACGGGCGCTCGGAACGGTGCGGGCCATGAAGGCCCCCACCGCCCTCCGCACCCTCCTCGCCATGGTCCTGACACTGGTGCCGGCCGGGGGCGATTCGATCCCGGTCGCGGTGTCCTCGCCAACCGGTTCCGAGCCGGTGGTCGCGATGCCGGTGAATCCGCTGGCCCTCTCGCTGCAACCCGTGCTGACCGTTCGCGGCGGCACGGCCGAGCAGCTCGAGCGCCTGGATCTCGCCATCGAGCGGTTCCGGCGGGCCGGCCTCGAACTCCCAGACCTCGAGATCGTCTTCACCCAAGGGCCCGACGAGTGTCGCGGTCACATGGGCCTGTTCTCTTCTCGCGCCACCCCATGGCGCGTCACGATCTGCTCGCCGCTCGGGTTCGTCTATGAACACGAGCTCGCCCACGCCTGGGAGCGCGCCACGATGACCGAGGAAGAGCGAGATGCGTTCGTGGCCCGGTTCGGTTACGCCGGGTGGTCGGCGCCGGACGTTCCAAGGGAAGAGCGCGGCATCGAGGGCGTGGCCATCGCCATCCAACAGGCTCTGGCGGGGCTGCCGCTGCCACCGGTGCTCCATCCCGCAACGGTGGCTCGGCTGGAGGCGTTCGAGCTGCTCACCGACCGGCCCGCCCCACGGCTGGCAGAGTGGATCGGAGCCCGCCAAGTCGACTGTCATGAGCGGCCCACCCCGCTCAGCCGTGTGCTACCGGACCGCACGGGACGGAGCTGTAGCCCTTGAGCCGGGCGTCCGTCGCCGGCATGGTGCTCCCGCTCAGGCCACCTTCCACACCCGCCACAGTGCCGAGGGGTCGTCGAGCGGGTTGCCGTGGACGAGGAAGAAGTCGGCGGGGCCGCCGGCGGCGAGCCGGCCGGCGGACGGCTCTCTCAGCAACTCGCCGCCGCGCCAGGTGGCGGCGGCCAGCGCCTGCCAGGGCTCCAGGCCGGCGCCGACCAGGCATTCCACCTCCCACGCCATGTGGTTGGCACGCAGCGAGCCTCCCCCGAAGTCGGTTCCCGCCGCGATCCGCACGCCGGCGGCCGACGCCAGACGGAGGCTCTCGTAAGCGGTCTCCCGGCGGGCGGCGAGCGCCTTCCTGCCGTCCTCGCCGGCGAACCGCTCGATCGTCGTGGTGGTGGCGAAGCCCTCCCACGAGGCGAGTACCCCGAGCGTGGGGACGAGGAAGGTGCCCCGCCCGGCCATCTCCCGCGCCAGGTCGGCGTCGAGGTGGCTGCCGTGCTCGATGCAGTCCACTCCCCCTTCCACCGCAGCCCGGGCACCGGGGAGCACGGTGGCATGGGCGGTGACCGTCACTCCCCGGGCCGCGGCGGCAGCCACCGCCCGGGCCACCTCTCCCGCCGTCCACGGCGCCACCTCACGGTCGGGCCCGTCCAGGTAGAGCTTGATGAGATCGGCGCCGTCGGCGGCCTGCCGCCCCACCGCTGCCACCAGCTCGTCGGCGTCGGCGGCCTCCACGTCGATGGTGGAGGGCAGCACCCCGGCCCGGGAGATCCAGGTGCCGGCCGCCCGCACATAGGGACGATCTTGCCTGCCACGCCAAGCGTCCCGGACCCGGAGAGCGAGGGCGGTGCCGTCACGAGGCGGCGAGCCGACGTCCCGGAGCCAGCGGGTACCCGCCCGGTGGGCGAGCTCGCCGTTCTCCTCGGCCACCTGGAGCAACTCCTCGGTGGAGTCGTCGATCCGGGTTATCCAGTGGGAGCCGCCGGGCAGGACGGTGTGGCTGTGCGCATCCACCATCCCGGGGACGACCGTGGCGCCCCCGGCGTCGACCACCCGAAGATCGGCGGATAGCTCCGGCGCCTCGTCGTCGTGACCCATCCAGGTGATCCGGTCGTCGATCACGACGACCGTCTGGTCGAGGACGGGCGCCGGCCCGGTCGCATCGGCGACGGCGGCGTGGCGGTAGATGGCGTCCATGGTCAGACGGCCTCGGGACGGTAGGGCGCCCGATCGTCGATGTTCCCGACGAACTGGGGCAGACGGGTGTGGCTGAGCTGTTGACGGATCGCCATGGTCTCGCCGATGTGATACCAGTAGTGGTAGATCAACCGGAGGATCAGGTTGCCGTAGACCCGGGCGGTCGGCCTTCCCCGGCGTACGACGTGCTCCTGGAGCATCTCCGAGGTGACCGAGTCGAGCCACGGGTCGGCTGCCCGGGTGATGTCCCGCCAGGCCCGACGGACCCGTTCGAGGTCGGGCTCGCTCGCCGGGGCGCCTACGGCGAACTCGACCGCCAGATCCGGGTACGGCTCCAGGCCCTGGGCGAAGGTGAGCAGGTAGCGCTGTTCCTGCCAGGCGAGGTGCCCAACGTTCCAGCTGATGCAGTTCATCGGGAGCAGCCGGCGGCGGGCGTCCTCAGCGCCCACTCCCCGAATCGCCGTCATGAACTCCGAGCGGGTGAATCGGAGCTGGGACACGAGCGGGTGGGGTTCCACGGGATCTCCTCGGTTGGCCGGCTCGGCAGCGTACGCCGGAGCGCGGTCAGGCGGCGAGGGCTTCGGCGTCCACGCATGCGTCGACCGGCAGGCACTCCGGCAGGCTCGGCGCCGAGGTTCGGGCCGGCCGACGCACGAAGGCGCCCACGTAGACGCCGGCCAGGATGATGGCGCCTCCCACCCCGAACCAAGCGGAGACCTGCTCGCCGGTGAGCGCCGCCGCCAGCGCCACGGTCACGAGTGGCATGAGCAGCGTCACGTACGAAACGGCGGAGGCGGTCCAGCGCTGCAGCGTGAACACGTACAGCCCGAACATGACGATCGACCCGGGCACCACCAGGTAGGCGACGGCCAGCCAGGTGGCAGGCTGGGCGGGCAACACCCTCGCCTCGCCGGATGCGAACGACAGCACGAGCAGGAGGGCGGTCCCGGTGAGCATGGCCACCCCGTTCGTGGCAAACGGATCGCTCTTGGGGATCCACTTGACGATGACCCCGGATTCGGCGATGGCCAGGGCCGCGACCAGCACGAGCAGAAGTGACCTGAGGGGGACGTCGGCCCCGAGCTGGTCGACGAACACCACGCCGATCCCGACCACCGCGATCAGGGCCCCGACCAGGCCCTGAAGATGGAACCGTTCCTGGCGGTGGGCGATCGCCAGCCCGAACGTGAAAAGCGGCGTGAGCGCGAAGAGCACCATCACGGTGCCGGCAGGCACGTCACGGATCGCGGAGTAGGCGAACCCGTAGCTGGCTGCGAAGCCGACGGCACCGTAGAGCGCCGCCCCCCAGAGGCTCCGGCCACGAGGCCACGGGCGCCGGGTGATCGCCACCAGGGCCGCCAGGAGGATCCCGGCCGCTCCGAACCGGACCGCAGCCCCCCACATCGGCGCCAACTCCTGGACCGTCTGCTTGACGGCGACGGCATTGGCGCCCCCGAGAACCACGACGGCGGCGAAGGCTGCGAGCACGGCCCGATCGGGGCGGACGGCAGTGGTGGACTCGGACACCGGTTCCCGACCCTATCAGCGACCACCCGCGCGTGCCCGGCGAATCACACCTCCCGGCCGCCCGTGACGGGGCCCTCCAACCCTGGCAGACTCCCCCTGAGGGGCGCTACTGCGGACGGGAGGGTGATGGTCGCCACGATCAGGAATCGGGAGCGTGCCCGGAAGAAGACCGACCCGGGAAGACCGAACTCGTGATGACCCGGATCATCGACACCACCCTGCGTCTGCGGGACGGGCGCAGCCTCGGCTACCTCGACATCGGCGAGGTGGCCGCCCCAGCGGTCATCCTCTTCCACGGCAGTCCCGGGTCGCGCCTGGATGCGTTCTACCTCCCACCTGACAGGCTCGCCGCCACCGGGGCCCGGATGCTGGTGCCCGACCGTCCCGGCCTGGGACGATCGGACCCCCGTCCCCGCCGCTCGTTCCGTGAGGGCGTCGCCGATGCGGCCGAGCTCGCCGACGCCCTCGGCTTCGAGCGGTTCGCGGTGATCGGAGTCTCCGGGGGAGGCCTTTAAGCCGCCGCCTGCGCCGAATGGCTCCCCGAGCGGTTGACGGCGGCAGCGCTCGTGAGCGGGGTAGGCCCCTTCGACGTTCCCGGGCTCACCGCCGGCATGGGTCCCGCCCGCTACATGTTCCGGCTCGCCCGCCGGGCGCCCTGGCTCGCCAGGCGCTTCATGGCGCCTATGGGCTCGGCGCTGGAGAACGACCCCGACCGGGCGATGGAACGGGTGATGACCTCGCTCGCAACCCCCGACCAGGAGATGATGCGCTCCCGTCCCGAGCTCCGGCAGGCCTTCGTTGCCTCGCTGCGAGAAGCGTATCGACAGGGAGTCGCAGGCATCGTCGACGACATGGCGCTCCACGCCCGACCCTGGGGGTTCGACATCGCCGGCATCCGGGTACCGGTGCACGTGTGGCACGGCGAGGCCGACAGGAACGTCCCCCCGGCCATGGGGCGCTACCTCGCCGCGGCGATCCCCGGGGCCCAGCGCCACTTTTTAGCGGGCGGGGGCACTTCATGTTCCTGGACCACGTGCCCGAGATCTTCGCCACCCTGCTCGAGTGAGCCTCAGGACGGAAGGATCTCGAACACCCGGCCGTCCTGGGAGCCGTAGTCCCAGACGTCGATCTCCGGAGGCTCGACCCCCAGCGTCGTGAGAGCGGTGCAGATCTGGCTTCGGTGGTCGGTCCCGTGATGCACCACCTGGGCCAGCCGGATCCCCAGCGGGGCGTGCGACTCCGACCCGTCGGGACGATGCCGGACCAGGATCGCTTCGGGATCCAGGTCCTCGGCCAGAAGCGTTCTCCATCCCGTGCCGTTGGCCACCATCACGGCTCGCAGCTCCTCGAGGCC
The DNA here is from genome assembly GCA_046484325.1 of Acidimicrobiia bacterium. GTDB lineage: Bacteria > Actinomycetota > Acidimicrobiia > Spongiisociales > ZC4RG35 > JAWOJB01. The sequence goes on from JAWOJB010000085.1 coordinate 7,519, forward strand.
CATCGTCTCCTCGTCGATGAGCGAGAAGCGGCCGCCGCTCGTGACGTGCAGGTAGGAGGAGTCGGCACCCACGAGATGGCGGGCCGTGTCGAGGACCGACCCGAAGGTGCCCGGGACGGGCGTCTGCAACTGCTCGGGGTCCAGGCCGAGGCAGACGTCGAGCAACCGCAGCGTCGCCCAGACGTGGTGGCCGAAGGCGTCCTCCAACATCGATCTGCTCATCCGGTCACCTTATCCCCGGCTGCCGCCGGCGGTCGTGTGAATCGACCTCGAACCACCGATCGGCTATCGCTTGCTCGCGCCGATGATCCTGGCGTGGCCGGGGAAGCGAAATCGGAGAAGCGACCTCGACGCCGGGTGGCTGGGCAACCTGCTCGCCCATTCACCGACGACCCGGAGCGGCCCCTCTCCTTGGCCGCCATCGCTCCTGCGGGTACGCCTCGAAGAACTCTGCCACCGCGGTATCGGTGCCGACCAGCACCAGTTCGGCGTCGGCGGGGAGGGGCGCGTACGGGTCGGGGTTTGCCTCGATGTGGCCGTCGCTCTCGATGGCCACCACGTTGCACAAGGTTCGCCGGTGGAGGTGGGTGTCGGCGAGGGTCTTGCCTACCAACTCGCGCGGCATCCGGGTGCGGAAGACGCTCAGCCCCTGGGCGACGAGGACCGTCTCATCCCGCCGGAAGTGGTTCCAGATGGCCGCCGATCCCACCGAGGAATACGAGAGCACCGCGTCGGCACCCGCCCTGTACAGCGTGGACACGTTCCGATCCAGTCGGGCGCGTGACACGATCCGAGAATCCGGCCGCAGCCCCCGGCAGTAGCGGGTGAGGTACACGTTGACGTCGTCGTCGTGGGTGGTGACGATCACGGCATCCGCCTCGCCGATGCCCGCCTCCTCGAGCACGGCCCGGTCGGCGGCATCACCGATCACGTACCGGACACCATCCCGGCGGCGTTCGGGGACCTGTTCGACGATCGCAAACGGGATCCCTTCGTCGGCATACGCCCGGCCCACCGCCCGGCCCACCCGCCCGCCGCCGATGATCACCGTGTGGTGGGAACTGACCGACCCCATGGCGTAGCAGTCGTCGAACGCGGCGAGCTGCTCGGGGGTCCCGGCAAGCAGCAAGATCGTCGAATCCTCGAGGACGGTCTCGTAGGTGGCGACCTCGAACTGGCCCCGCACCCACGAGCCGACGATCCCGAGACCGAGCCGGGCTCGCAACCGGGCCTCCGCCAGGGTCTGGCCCACCAGCCGGGTTCCGGCGATGCCCGCTTCGGCGATCTGCAGCCCGGCAAAACGGCCGATCACGTGGGCCCGCCCGCCCAGGCCAAGCGCCCTGGTCGCCATCGCCCCGCCCAGGACCTCCCCGAGCTGAACGACGTGGCTGGCACCGGCGATCTCGAGGATGTCGATCGATGCCGGGGAGTTGGCCGTGGCAACGATGGGCACGTCCGGGGCGATCTCGCGCACCGTGAACGCGATGTTGGTGTTGGCCTGGTCGTTGCGGGTCGCCACCACCATCGCCGCCTGGTCGACCCGAGCGTTGCGGTACGTGGCGGGGTCGTCGAGGGCGCCGACCATCACCGTCCGCCCCTCGTCGTGCAGGCGGGCGGCCTCCGCAACGTCCTCGACGATCAGGACGTAGGGGTCGTCGGTCTGCTCGGCGTGGTCGACCAGCGCCGCCTCGACCGGGCCCCATGCCGTGAGCAGCAGGTGCCCGGAGGTCGAGGCCGGCAGGGACCGGGGCGCCCGCCGCTGCTCCCGCTCGGCCATCCACGGCATGAACACGAACTGGATGAAGAGGAACGGCAGCATCACGAGCAGGAAGGTCGATCCGCTCAGCAGCACGACGACCGAGAAGATCCGCCCGGCGTCGGATTCGAAGGTGATGTCACCGAACCCGAGGGTGGTCATCGTGGTGAGAACCCAGTACACGCTGGTCGCCCACGAGTACGACCGACCTTCGAGCTCCATCAGCGTGTGGAAGACGGCACTGAACAGGGTGACGACGAGCATTAAGGCGATGGCGAGGAGGGCGAGGGTCAGGAGCCGGCGGCGCCGCTGGGCGTTCCGGGCGGCGGCCTGGGCGCGCTCGGATGCATGCATGGAGGGGACCGGTGACGGCTCCCGCGTCCCGAGGCGCTGGCTGAGCTGGGCCATCGTGGCGCCGAGCGACTTCAACACCGGCGTGCTCCGTTCGAATCGACTACCGGGATGATGGCACGGGGACGGGCAGGCTCTCGACAGAATCGGAGGGTGGACGACTTCGTGGTGGCCCGCAACCCCGAGGAGGCACCTGACACTCGCAGCGCGCCACCGGCCGGGCCAGACGAGCGGATCACCTGCCAACACCCTTACCGGCTCCCGATGACCGATCAAGGCTCCTTGGAGGAACCGCCCCTGGGAGGGATCGGGGCCCCTGGCTGTCGAGGCCCTGCGGCTGCCGGGGATGGCGGCGATTCCGGTCGACGCTGCGGTGGCGCTGCTGGCCACCCGGCTCCCGGGGGATCCTCCCCCCGACCCGGCCGACCCCGTGATCATCGCCGGCGCCCTGACCCACGGCTGTGCCATCGTCTCCCGACCGACGGCTGCGCCGGTACCAATTCGCTCCCACCGTCTGGTAGGGCGGGTGCTACTCCTCCCGCGCCTGCATCGACACCATCCCGGCGAGGCGCCGTTCGGAGGATTCTCGACGGCATCGAGTCGACCGGGCTCGTGTCCCTGGGCCCGGCGGCGCTGGGCACTCGACTCGTATGCTCTGTCGATGACCGACACCGCCGTCATCGACTGGCTGCTCGACCCAGAGGGCTCCGACCCGGCCATCCGCTGGCAGGTGATGCGTGACCTGCTTGACTCCCCACGGTCGGAGTGGGAGGCGGAGCGGGCCAGGGTGGAGACGGAGGGGTGGGGGGCCCGCCTCCTGGCCCTCGAGGACGAGGACGGGCAGTGGGCCGGCGGCGCCCTCTTCCCGGACGACTTCGACTTCGACGGCGACGAGGACGGCCAGCCGTGGACGGCCACCGACCCCTCGTTGTGCCTGCTGCGGGAGTTCGGTCTCGACCCCTCGTCGGAGCGGATCCGCCGATCGGTCGAGCTGATCGGCGCCAATAGCCGATGGGAGCACGACGGCCAGCCCTACTGGGAGGGCGAGGTCGAGCCCTGCATCAACGGTCGAACCGTGGCCAACGGCACCTACTTCGGGGTGGAGATGGGCCCGCTGGTCGCAAGGCTGGTGGGAGAGCGCCTGGAGGATGGCGGGTGGAACTGCGAGGCAGAGCGGGGCTCGGTCCGCTCGTCCTTCGACACCACGATCAACGTGCTGGAGGGACTGCTGGAATACGAGCGGGCCACCGGAGGCACCGCCGAATCGCAGACGGCCCAGCGCTCGGGCGAGGACTACCTGCTCGCCCGGCGGCTGTTCCGTCGTCTCGGCACGGGCGAGCCCATCGAGAAGTACCTCTCCCTTCTGCACCCCAACCGGTGGCACTACGACGTGTTGCGGGGCCTCGACTACTTCCGCTCGGCCTCTGCGCTCACAGGCGCCGCCCCCGACCCCCGGCTGGGCGAGGCGATCGAGCAGGTGCGGTCCCGGCGGCGGGGCGACGGCACCTGGGCCGTCGACGAGAGCCCCTCCGGGCGGGTCTGGTTCGAGGTCGACGACGGCGCCGGCAACCCCTCACGATGGATCACCCTCCGGGCGATGAGGGTCCTGCGATGGTGGGAGGGGTAGCGCTCCTGCCGCGGGGACGAGGACCCAACCCATCGAGTGAACCTGGAACGTCAACTATTGGCGCTTCAGGTTCACTCGATGTGATCGAGGTGATCGAGCGGGTCCCCGGCTCGAGCTCGACCGACTTCTGGGGCATCGCCCACGTGCCGTCGGACCCCGAACCCAGGTCCTGTCCGTCGCCGAACTGGACCGGCGCCTCCAGCTGCTGGGAGCCTCCTGGGCCTACTTCGACGACGTCGCCGCCGACATCACCGATGAGCTGGGACCCCAACCCCGCGGCGACGGCCGCTCCCGCGACCAGATCATCCGCCACGTCTACGGCACCGAGCCCGAGAACTGGTCCCGGAAAGTCGGAGTGAAAACCCCGCTCGACGTCGTCCTCACCCCCGGGGGCCTCGCCACCCACCGCCGCCAGTACCTCGACGCCATCCGCGCCTACCACGCCGAAGGCAAGCCGGCCCGCACCTGGCCGATCCCGTTCCTCGTCCGCCGCACCGCCCACCACGTGATGGACCACGCCTGGGAACTCGAGGATCGAAGAACCTCCTGACCCCGGCAACCCGAAGAGATCCAGCGTGGGGCCCTGTGACCTTGAGGTCGCCGGCAGACCCTGCTGCCTCAGGTCTTGGTCACCCAACAGAGACGAAACGGCTGGCCGGCGGATCCGCACCGGTCATCAACCCGACTCGGGCAATGGGCAGTGGGCCGATCGGGCGGGGCGCCTGGTCACCCGACCTTGGTCTGCCTGGCCGCGGTGGCGGCCTTCTTCGCCTTCTTGTCGGAGCGCTTCTGTTTGAGATCCTTGGCGGCAGGCTTCTTGGTGCTCTTGCCGCCCTTGTCCTTGGTTCCCATGAGTGCCTCCAGACGGCCACCGACATGGTGACCTCTTGCCATTGTCGCACGCCCCCGCAGGTGACGGAGGGTGCCTCCGACCGCTGATCGCCATAGCTGCGACTCTTCGGATCGCTCAGTGTCGCCGCACGGTCAGGAGGGTGATGTCGTCTTCTTGCTCCCACTCGGGCCCGGTGAAGTCGCGGTGCCGGGAGAGCAGCCCCGGGATCAGGTTCGAGCCCTCCGGGGCCTGGCCGACCATCTCCGCGAACCGCTCGAAGCCGAGCATCGCCCCATCGGGGTTGTGGACCTCGATGAGGCCGTCGGTGGTGAGGATCAGGGTCTCGCCCGGTTGCACCTCGACCTCGGACTCCTCGTACGGCATCCCCGGCATCAGGCCGAGTGGCATCCCGGTGGCGCGGGCCTGGCCGATGGACCCGTGTCGCTTGACATAGGGGAGATCGTGGCCGGCGTTGGCGAAGACCAGGCGGCCGGCGGCGGGGTCGAGAAAGCCGAGCAGACAGGTGACGAACATCCCGGCCGGGATGCTGGCCCCCAGCAGGTCGTTGACCCTGGCGAGGACCTCGCCCGGTGAGGATCTCCCGCTCTCGGTGGCACCGCGCAACAGCGTCCGGCACACCGTCATCACCATCGCCGCGGGCACGCCTTTGCCGGAGACGTCGCCCACCACCAGGGTCACGCGGCCGTCGGCCCGGGCGACCACGTCGTAGAAGTCGCCGCCCACCTCCCGGGCAGGTCGGTAATAGACGTCGACGCTCCAGCCGGGCGGCTGGGGAAGCTCTCGGGGCAGCAACTCGGTCTGGATCCGCCTCGCCGTTGCCATCTCCCCGGCGAGGCGTTCCTGATCCCTGACCGCCGCCTCCTGGCGACGGACCAGCTCGCCCAGCCGGAAGGGCGGGGCGAGGGCGCCCGCCAGCCGGTCGAGCTGTTCGAGGTCGAGTGCGCTGTAGCGGCCGGAGGCGGGGGCCCCGAGCAACGCGACGGCCACCAGCCGCCGCTGGGAGACGAAGGGGACGGCGACGTCGAACCAGTCGCCGGCGAGACCGGAGAGAGCACCGCCGGCCTCGAGCACCACTGCGCCCCGGCCCCGAAGTGTGACTTCCACCTGCTCGTCGAGGGCAGGATCGAGGAGACCGGGGACCCGTACCTCCAAACGCTCGGGGGAGAACCCCTCCTCGATCACCGCGCGGACCCCGGCGACGAGCTCCTCGATGCTCACGGTGTCCTCGGCACTGGCTGCCAGCAGGCCGATGGCCCGGTCGATCTGGTACTTGCTCGGGTAGAAGCGCCGGTCCACCACCTCCTGCAGACGGTTCCGAAGCGGCCGGAACACGGCGACGACGATCACACCGGAGAGGGCCCCGCCGAGGGCGGCCTGGACCGGAGACATGGCCGGATCGAGCGGGCCGTCGAGCACGAGAGCGATCGTGGCGAGCGCCGCTGCCAGCCCCGCACCGACCATCAGGGTGACCGAGCCGTACACCAGCGCCCGGTTCACGATCAGATCGATGTCGAAGAGCCGGTACCGGGCGATGGCGACCCAGATGGAGAGCGGCAGCGCGAACACCGTGGCGGTGAGCAGGATCAGCAGGTTGACGTCGTAGACCGCCTGAAGACGAGGGGTGGCCAGCACCAGCTCGAAGGCGTCGGATGACAGCTCGGGGCTGACTGCCCAGATCACCCCGAAGACGCCGAGCACGAGGGTGAACGACCAGACGACCGGACGGGCCCGTCGCATCGCCTCGCTCCCCGGGTCCCTGCTCTGTCGCCCGGCCTGGGCGGCGATCAGGCCGGCCGGGACCAGCATCCCGAGACCCTGTTGAACTCCCGACGGGATGCGGAGGTCGGCGGCGACCGCCGCCACCCCGACCATCGCCAACCCGGCCACCACCCAGCGACCCCAGCTCGGACTCCACCTCCCGTCGGGGAAGAGGAGGAAGAACACCACCACGGACATTCCGGCGAGTGAGGCCCAATAGGTGCCGAGCGCCCCCGGCGAGGCGGTCCCGATCAGCCGGGCTGCAGGTTCCCACCCGGTGCCGTCGAACACCGCGAGCGGAGCGAACAGGCTGGTGCCGACCAGCACGAGCATGACCGAGCCGAGTAACGGCATCGTCGTCGCCGGGCGGCGGACGACGATGAACATGCCGGTGGCCACGTAGAGGAGGAACCCGGTGACGTGCACCGCCACCTGGCCGGCCCGCAAGAGGTCGTCACCTCCGAACAAGGCCACGAGCTGGCCGCTGAGGGCCGGGTTCACCGCCAACGGGCCTGCGACCAGCGGCGGGAGGCCGGATCCGGCGAAGTCGATGAAGGCCGCGCCGGCCACCACCAGACACGGGACGATCACAACTCCCCAGGCAAGCCGGCCGATGACCGCCCCCCGCCGGGCGACGGCCGGCCACGGGAGCCGCGCCCCGAACACGGTCCCCTCGGTCAAGGGTCACGGCCTTCGAGATGTCGTTCGATACGGAGGAGGGAGGCACGGTCGAGAGGCTCTCCCGCGACCGGGATCTGGCTGATCGAGATCACCGGCTTGTCGACCACCGGCACCACCGGCCCACCCAGCCGGGGATCGAACTGGTGACAGCCGAGACAGTCGACCCGGCCGGCGATACACGATTCGGTGGACGGGTCACACGCCCCGGCAGGATGATCGACGACCGGGGCTCCCTGCACCCCACCGGCATGGCAGGTCAGGCAGGTGGCCCGATCGGCCTCCGGCCAGGCGACCGTGCCCATCCCGGGAACCGCCTCGAGGTTGTGCGGAACCCGGGGAGCGGACCACTCGACCAGCACCAGGGCGGCGAGGCCCGCCAGGATGGCCAACAACGGCGCCGTCGCGAACAGCACGATTCGCAGCACCGGCCGGGCGATTCGTTCTCTGGTGGGGGCGGCGGCCGCGCCCACCCAGGCCAGGCCCCATGCCACCAGCAGCCAGCCTCCCCGGTGGGAAGAGGCATCGAACGGGTAGAAGGCGACGGCCAGGCCGTAGATGGTGGCGCCGACCCCCACCGAGGCCGCCGTCACGCGGTACCCGGGTGGGCGAAGGGCGGCGACCACGGCCACCAGCCCCAGCACGGCGAGGAAGGCCGCCATCCCGGCCCAGTGGGTGGCATGACCCTGTGCACGCGAGGCGGCCAGCCCGAGTTCGTGGACGACACGTGACGTGACGAGCGGGAGCACGATCAGGGCCAACCCGATCCCGACCGGCCAGGGCCGCCAAGGGGGGACGATCAGACCGCCCCCGGTGGGATGGGTGAGGCAGGCCACAACCACCGGGGCCGTGAGCATGAGGCTGAACCACTCGAAGCGTCCGGTGACGGCACTGGCCATCACCGTGAACACCGTGATGGCGAGCACCAGTTGGTAGAGGCCGGCGAGGTGGCGCTCGGGCTTCCGCCACTGGGTGAGGGCCCCCACGAGGGCCCAGGAGAAGAGGATCCCGAAGGAGATCTCGTGGACCCGGTGGGAGAGGACCCCGGCGCCGGCGACCTCCTCATACGGCCCGAGGAACCAGCCGAGGGCGACCAGCAGCACGGGGCTGCGAGTCAGGAGGACGAGCACCAACGCGGCGATGGCGGCGCGGAACATCCTCCTCCGCAGGGCCGGCCCCGATCCTCGTTCGACGGTGGTAGGCGCCTGTGCCACGTGCTCCTCGTGGTACGGACGGTCGACGGGTGGGTTTCGGGTGACGCAGATCCCTCTCGCCCGGTGATGCCGGGATCGCCTACCTGGTCATCGGCGACGGCGTCCCCCTCATCGGTGGCCGTGGCGGTCAGGGGTCGAGGGTGTCCTCGCAGGTGGTGTCGAGACCGCTCAGGCCGAGAGCCTGCCGCGCCGCCTCGGGGTCCCGCATCAGGAACTGGGCGTCCGCCCGGATCTGGTCGAGGTCGTAGTAGCGGATTCCCGAGACTGGGGCAGGGATCTCGTAGGCGTTCTGGGCGATGTTCAGGGTGGTGAAGTTCTCGGTGTCGAGGTTCGGCAGCAGCTCGACGAAGTCGGCCAGCGCATCCTGGGGGATGTCGGTCAGGACGTTCGACTTGATCGCCTCCGCCACCGCCCCGAAGTTGCGGAGCAGGCTCACCGGGTTGGTCTGCTCGACGAGGGCGGCGATCACACACCGCTGCCGCTGCATTCTGGCGAACTCGTGGGACTGCGACCTGATCCGGGCGTAGGCGAGGGCCTGGAACCCGTTGAGATCCTGGGTCCCCTCCTCGATCACGATCGTGGTCCTCGTGGCGGCCGCGTGGTTGTCGGCGGTGTCGTAGTTCCGGTCCACGATCCGCCGGGGCACATCGATGGTCACCCCTCCGAGGGCGTCGATCACGTCGATGAACCCGCCCACCGTGATGAGGGCGTAGTGGTGGATGGGGATGCCGAACAGCTCCCCGAGCGCCGCCTTGACCCCGTTCTCCCCCGGGGTGCCCGGGCCCGGGTAGGCCTCGGGGGCGACGTCATCGGCGCGCCGCCACACATGCCCGATCCAGTCCCACTCGTCGAGGGTCGGCTCGACGCCCATGCCCTCCGGCATCTGGTAGTTCGACAGGAACCGCGGCACCGAGAACAGGGCAACGTCGTAGGGGGGCGCCGGATTGATGCTGACCACGATCATGACGTCGGTGCGATGACCCCGGTATCGGGGATCGCCCGGGTCGAGATCCTCCTGGTCGGGTCGCATGTCCGAGCCGAGGAGAGCGATGTTGAGCCGCTCGAGGCCGTCCCATATCCGGGGCGGGAGGGTGGTGGTCGTCGTCGCCGGAACCGTCGTCGTGATGGACCCGGCGCCGGAGGCCGGCGGGAGAGTGGTCGCACCGGCGGCGACGGGCGATGACGGCGCGAACACCGAGTCGATCAGGTCGTACTGGGTCCAGGTCAGATAGCCGAAAACGAGATGCGGCACCACCAGGAGCGCCATCGCACCGAACAATGTCACCGCCCCTCCGACCCCAACGGCGGAGGCCGAGCCACGCCGATAGGCGCCGGCGACCGCCAGCGTCCTGTAGATCAACAGCCCGATGTTGACGGCCATGATCGCCAGCAGGGCGTCGGGGCTGACCCACGCCTTGACGGCCTCCAACTGGAATCGGGCGAGCACGAGCAGAAGCGAGAAGAGGAGGATCAGGTCGATGACAAAGAACCGGTAGGCACCCCTGTCATCGCCGGTGTACGCCTGTCCCCACCCCGGGACCACCGACGAGAACAGCGCCGCCACCGGCGCGCTCGCCGCGGGTCTGCCGTTCGGGGACTGTGAGGAGGTCACGGGGCGATCCCATCTCCTGGTGGCAACAAGCTCATCGAGGTGCCTCGACGGTCGGATGGTAAGGCTCTCGCCATCGAGGCGAACCAGCAGAGATCGGGTCAGCCGGCTTCGAGGAACACGGCCACCACCTGATCCGAGTCGGCGGCATGAACGCATTCGTGGCTCGCCGGGCAGGCGGGCACGTCAAAGCTGCCGCGGATTGACCATCTCGACAGTCCCGTCCCAGAGCGGCCCGCCGCACGCTGGCACGCCTCCCGTACGACGTCACCGGCAGCCGGAACGTTGGCAATCGGGCAGCGGTCTCGACCCCGACGCCGTGTCCACCGACACCTTGTCGTCTCCATCCCCCAGGGGGGCGACGCCCCGGTCATCACGGCTGGCCGAGGACCACCCGCACCTGATGGGTGCCGCCGTCGTCGACCAGATCGAGCGTGGAGCCGGGGGGCAGGGTCGTGCCGTCCATGCTCAACTCGACCACACCCCTGGCGGCGCCGTCGGGATTACTGACCCGGATCTCGTACCGGGAGGAGTGATAGCGAAAGCTGATCTCAAACTCCCGCCAGGCGCGGGGAATGCAGGGATCGATGGCCAGACGAGTCCCGCGCAGGTGAAAGCCAAGGATCCACTCCACCCCCGCTCGGTACATCCAACCCGCCGAGCCCGTGTACCAGGTCCAGCCGCCGCGTCCCACATGGGGCGCCTCCGAGTACACGTCGGCCGCCGCCACGTAGGGCTCCACCCGATACCGGTGGATCCCTGCCCTGGTGCTGGCATGGTTGATGGGGTTGAGGAGACCGAACAGCTCGCCTGCCCGATCACCGTCACCGAGGCCGGCGAATGCGATGACGCACCAGATGGCGGCGTGGGTGTACTGGCCGCCGTTCTCCCGAATGCCCGGCAGGTACCCCTTGATGTAGCCGGGATCGACCTCCCACGTGTCGAACGGCGGGGTGAAGAGCAGCACCAGGCCATCACCGCGATGGACCAGGTACTCCTCGACCGACGCCATCGCCCGCTGCGCCCGGTCGTGGCGAGCCCCGCCGTGGATCACCGACCAGGACTGGGCGATCGAGTCGATCCGGCATTCGGGATTGGACGACGACCCGAGCGGGGTCCCATCGTCGAAGAACGCCCGCCGGTACCAGTCGCCATCCCAGGCCTCGGTTTCGAGGCTCTCCCGAAGGCGCTTCGACGCCTTCCGCCAGGCCGTGGCCAGATTCGTCTGGTTCAGCCCCTCGGCGATGTCGGCGAACCGCTCCAGGTTCGCATCGAGGAACCAGCCGAGCCACACGCTCTCACCCATCCCCTCCTTCCCGACGCGGTTGAGGCCATCGTTCCAGTCGCCAGTTCCGATCAGAGGAAGGCCCCGGCTCCCGAGCCGGGACAGGCCCCGGTCGAGGGCCCGCCTGCAGTGGTCGAAGACGGTGCCCTGAACTCCTGAGGGCTCGGGGGCGATGTAGGCCTCGTCCTGGTCTGGCTCGAGCTGGGGCCCGCGTATGTATGGCACCTCGACCGCCAGGAGGTCCTCATCCCCCGTCACCTCCACATAGTGGGCGACGGCATAGGGGAGCCACAGATAGTCATCGGAGATGCGGGTTCGCACGCCACTTCCGGAGGGTTCGTGCCACCAGTGGAGAGCGTCGCCCTCTTCGAACTGGTGGGCGGCGGCCCGCAGAAGATGCTCACGGGTCACACTTCGCATCGGCACCGCCAACGCCATCACATCCTGGAGCTGATCGCGGAAGCCGTAGGCGCCCCCGGCCTGATAGAAGGCGGACCGGGCCATCACCCGGCAGGCGAGGGTCTGATAGAGCAGCCAGTGATTGATCATCAGGTCGAAGGAGCGGTCGGGGGTCTTCACTCGCACGGTCCCCAACACGTCACTCCACATGGTGGCCACCTCGGCATCGATCGCCTCGCCGTCGGCCCGGCGATAGCGCTCGATCAGCCTCCGCACCTCGGCGTCGTCGTCGCCCTGGCCGAGGAGAAACCGCACCTCGATCTCCTCGTCCGGAGCCAGGACGATCTGTCGCTGGAGGGCGGCACAAGGGTCGAAGCCCACCCCCACCCGGCCCGACAGCTTGTGGGCACTCTGGAGAGCGGCCGGACGGTCGACGTTGCCGTGCCGCCCCAGGAACTCGGTCCGATCGGTGGTCACCGAGACCTCGCCGGCCCCGAGGTCGGCGAAGGCCACCCGTTCCCCGAAGTCGACGTTCCATGGGTTGCGGGCGAGAACGGCTCCGGTCGCCTCGTCTCTTTCGGTGACGATCTGCATCGCCGGGACCGACCGGGTGGTTCCCAGCACCCACTCGACGTATGAGGTCACCGATAGGCGACGGCGGCGGCCGCTCTCGTTGCGTACACGAAGCCGGGACAGCTTGATCGAGTCGTGGAGGGGCACCGTCTGACGGAGTTGCAGCGCGATTCCCCGTGAGGTGTGTTCGAACTCGGAGAAGCCGGGCCCGTGACGCGCCAGGTAGAAGGAATCCTGATCCCGGATCGGAAGGGCGGTGGGTCCCCACACCTCACCGGTGTCCTCATCCCGGACGTAGAGCACCTCTCCGGGAGGGTCGGTGACCGGGTCGTTCGACCAGGGAGTCAGCTGGTTCTCCCGGCTGTTCTCCGACCAACTGAAGCCGGATCCCGATGCCGACACACAGAACCCGAAGCGTGGATTGGCGACCACGTTGACCCACGGCACCGGGGACCATTGATCCTCACCCAACACCACCACGTACTGGGTGCCGTCGGCAGCGAAGCCACCCAGCCCGTTGTGAAACTCGAGCTCGAGCCGGGGAGGCGCTCCCCCCACCGGCCCGACCGCCACGGCTGGCTCCCGGACGACCGGTCTCGTCACGGTGGGAGGACGGCGGGCAAGCTGGTCGGCCAGGGTCCCATGATGGCTGAGCAGCACCGCCCGGGCCGAGGCCTGGAGGGTGGCCCGATCATCGGCCGAGAGCAGGGGCCCGTTGAGGACGAAGACCCCTCCGTCGGGTGCCTGCCCCACCTGCCGTCCCCGCTCCCGGATCAGCTCTTCGATGGCGTCTCCCAGGTCCTGGGCGTATGAGCCCGGCTTCTCGTTCACGATCACCAGGTCGGCGAACAGACCCTTCATCCGCCAGTACTCCTGTGCCCTGAGGAGATCGCGGACCAGTCCTCGCTCTTCGGGCTGGTCGATCCTCACCAAGACGATCGGGAGGTCGCCGGAGATACTGTGTCGCCAGAGGCCTTCGCGGCTCATCGAGGGCGCGGCTCTCTGACCCGGCGACCACAGCCCCGGGTCGAAGTAGATGAGGCTTCCGGCCAGCTGCTGGAAGATGTGGGCTTGTTCGGGGTCGACCCGGAGGTGATTGAGGCGGACCTGGGCCTGGCTCCATGCCAAGGTCAGGCACCGTTCGAAGCTGGCCGGGTCGGAGAACTTGTCGATCAGATCGAGCGCCTGGGATCGGGATTCGGCGACGAGGGTGGTGAATGCGAGATGGGCGGTTCTGCCCGGCGGTATCCGCACCTTCCTCCGCAGACTGAAGATCGGGTCGAGCACCCTCCCCACCGAGTTCGACAGGGGACGATCGACCGCCGCCGCCCGGTGCAGCGGGTTTCCCCGACCGAGAAAACGGGCCCGGTCGGTCTCATGCTGGCTTCCGCCCACCGCCTCACCGGTGACGGCGAGGACATGCCCGGCCCAGACCGTGTCCTCTTCCGCCGAACGCGAGCGGCGGTGGGCGATCAAGGCGTCGCGGCCGGCCACGGCCTCGGTTTGCACGAACAGATTCGAGAAGGCGGGGTGAGCGGCATCGGCCCGGGGCGGGGCCAGAACCAACTCGGCGTAGGACGTCACCTCCAGCTCCCGGGTCGCCGAGCCCAGATTGGTGAGGCTCACCCGGCGGACCTCGGCATCGTCCTCCGCCGATATGACCACCGTAAGGGTGGTGGAGATGCTGCCGTCGCGACGCGAGATCTCCACCTTGTCCTCGCTGAACGCCACCTGATAGACGTCGGCCTCGACGCCGGTGGGTTGGTAGCCCGCCGACCAGGTCCGCCCTGAATCGTCTCTGATGAAGAAGTAGGTGCCGAAGTTGTCACGGGTGGTGTCCTCGAGCCAGCGGTTGACCGCCAGTCCGTGCCGGCGGCTGTAGCCGGAGCCGGCGGCGGTGACGACGGTGCTGAACCGGCCGTTCGAGATCAAGTGGGCCACCGGGACCGGACCATGCGGCGACCCCACCCTGCGGACCACCCCCTTCGCCTCCTCCAATG
>JAWOJB010000034.1:0-26930 GCA_046484325.1 Acidimicrobiia bacterium
CGTCGGGGGGAGTGGGGAAGGAGTCGGACCGCTCGAACAACGCCTGCTCCACCACCGAGCCGTCCAGACCCGACAGCATCCCCCACGCCCGGTAGCCGCTTCGATCGAGTGTGGGCTGGAGCAGGAAGTGGCGGCCGTCGAAGACGTCCTGCTCGTCCCTCCGGGTCATGCGCCGGTGGCGGGCCACCAGCCGGCGCACACCGGCCACATCGAGGGCCACGGCGGCATCCAGCGCCCGGTCCTCACCGACCAGATCGGCCAGCCGGGCGGCCTCCACCGCCTGATCGAACGACATCTCACCCCGAGCCGCGGCCTCCCCGATCGAACGATGCCCCGACCGGGACAGGCGGGTGAGCGACACCGCCGTCTCCGTCGACACCGCCAGCCGCCCCGCCAGCCACTCGGCGACGGTGCGGCAGCCATCGGCGGTGGGCACCTGGCGGGCGTCCAACTCCGCCACGATCACGGCCTGCTCGGCCCGGGCCGAGGCGATCACCGCCTCCAGGCGGCCGAGGCGCTGCTCCAACGCATCGGTGGTAGCAAGAGACCATTCCATGAGACGCACCATAACGAACGGCTGTGACAGAAAACGATGCAGGATCGCCGATGACAATGCATGAGAACGTCGTCTCTCAGCCCAAACCGGCCACGATCCCGTCGAGCAGGTCGTGCTCGCTCACCAGCACCTCGGCCACCCCCAGCCTCCGCATGACCTCACGGGCGATCAGCGACCCCGCCAGGATCACCGGCGCCCGACGGGGATCGAGTGCCGGGATGGCGGCCGTCTCCTCCACGGTCAGCCCCGCCAGCCGGACCACCAACCGGTCGAGGGCGTGCCGTCCTATCACCGAGTGGTGCACCCGGCGCCGGTCGTAGGCGGGCAGATCGAGGGCGATGGCGGCCAGGCTCGTCCAGGTACCGGCCACTCCGATCACCGTGCCCGGGTCAGAGGGCAGGTCGCGGTGCCGGAACTGCCCGTCGGTGTGGTGGTACACGGCCACGAGCTGATCAAAGTCGGCCGGTCGGTCGGGCAGCAGCCTCTCGGTGACCCGAATCGAGCCGATGTCGACGCTGACCCCGACGACCTCGTCACCCGTCTGCCAGACGAACTCGGTGGATCCTCCGCCGACGTCGACGACCATGAAGGGACCCGGCCGGTCGAGCCCGGCGGTGGCGCCGCGGAAGGCCAGCCCCGCCTCCTCGCCCCCATCGATGAGCTGGGGGCGGATGCCCAGGGCCGCCTCGGCCCGGTCGAAGAACACCTCGCGGTTCTCGGCGGCGCGGCTGGCGGCCGTGGCGACGGCCCGCGCCGTGGTCACGCCGTGCTCGACCATGAGCCGGCCAAACCCCTCGAAGACCTCCAACGTCCGCTCGACGGCGTCGTCGGCCAGCCTTCCGGAGGCGAAGACCCCCTGCCCCAGCCCGGTCACCACCTGGATGCGCTCGAGCTCGACACCGGCGTCGTCGACGACGAGCAACCGCATCGAGTTGGTGCCGATGTCGACGGCGGCCCTGGGCATGGCGTGCTCCTCCGGCGAGATGGTTCCAAGCTACCGCGGTTCCACCCAGTCGGGGTTGCGGGCACCACCGTCACCGGACGCCACCACGCACGGGACGGTGCAGTCGAGCGGCTCGACCCAGGGAGCCACCACCTCTCCCACCGGGTTGTCGTTTCCCGCCAGCGTATCGGCGTAGTGGGCGTGGAGGCACTTGACCCCGCTCCGGGCGCCCGCCACTCCCCCTTCGGGCCGCACGGCGGCGCCGTCGGGCACCAGGGCGTCGCGGTCGGCCGCGTAGCGCCGGTGGGCGGTGGCGAGCCGGGCCCCGAACCCGGGATCCGAAACCGCCTTGGCCTCCATGCGCTTCACCCCGCCGCCCGACTCGAGCCGGCCGATCCGGCGAACCGCCAGCGGGCAGGTGAGCCACCAGCTGGTCGGGAAAGGCGTGCCGTCGTCGAGCAGAGGGGGCACCGCCACCACTACCGGCAGACCGAGGTGGCAGCGGCAGACGACCTCGGAGGGGGCCCGGAGCGGTCGCCCGATCTGGGCCGCCACCGTCTGGGGATCGTCCGGCGTCATCGACCTCCGGCGAGATCCCGGCCGGTGACGAAGTCCCAGAGCCGCTCCCACCACGCTCGCTCGTCCACCGACCCGGACCCGGCAGCCATCCGATCGGTGGCGGCCGGCCCCGACGACTCCGGTTCGAGGACCACGTAGGCGGTCTCTCCCTCCCGCACATACCCCAGCTTCTCCCGCGCCAGCCGCTCGATCTCCGCCGGAGTGTTGAGGGCCTCCACCTGGGACTCGAGCAGCCGGTTCTCCTCGACCAGCGCATCCAAGCGGGCCTCCGCCTCCGAAACCTGGGTCCGCTGCTCGACGATCTGCCGGAACGGGATCACGTTCGTCACCATCGCCAGGCCCACGAGCAGCACGGTGGCCGGGACCAGCAGCCACGTGGGACGCCGGGGCGGGGCGAGGGTGCTCACCGCCGGAAGGTCTCCCAGCCCGCGTACCGGGCGGAGTCGCCCAGCGTCTCCTCGATCCGCAGCAGCTGGTTGTACTTCGCGGTCCGTTCGGCCCGGGCCGGAGCGCCCGACTTGATCTGGCCGGCGTTCGTGGCCACGGCGAGGTGGGCAATGAACGAGTCCTCGGTCTCGCCCGACCGGTGGCTCACCATGCGGCCGAAGCCGGCGCGCTCGGCGGTCTCCATGGTGTGGAGGGTCTCCGACAGCGACCCGATCTGGTTGACCTTCACGAGGACGGCGTTGGCGGCACCCTCCCGGATGCCGCGCTGCAGGATCTCATCGTTGGTCACGAAGATGTCGTCGCCCACCAGCTGGACCCGGGCCCCGAGCCTGGCGGTGAGCGCCTTCCATCCGTCCCAGTCGTCCTCGGCCATCCCGTCCTCGACGGAGACGAGCGGGAACTCGTCGACTAGTCCGCTCAGGTAGTCGACCATCTCGGCCGAGCTCATCTCGCCGCCCTCCAACTCGTAGCGGCCCTCCCGGTGAAGCTCGGTGGCCGCCACGTCGAGCGCCAGGGCGATCTCCTCGCCGAGCGCGTACCCGGCCGCCTCGATCGCCTCGGCGAGCAACTCCAGCGCCGCCCGGTTGGTGGGGAGGTTGGGGGCGAACCCGCCCTCGTCGCCGACGTTGGTGGCCAATCCCCGACCGGCCAGCACCTTCTTGAGCGACTGATACACCTCGGCTCCCGCCCGAAGGGCGTCCCGGAACGTGGGCAGCCCTCCCGGGACGAGCATGAACTCCTGGATGTCGACCGAGTTGGCGGCGTGCGCACCCCCGTTGAGCACGTTGAGGCAGGGCACCGGCAGCACCCGGGCGGAGGGGCCGCCCAGATACCGGAACAGCGGCAGCCCCACCTGCGCCGACGCCGCCCTGGCGGCGGCCAGTGACACGGCCAGCACCGCGTTGGCCCCGAGCTTGGCCTTGTTGGGCGTCCCGTCGAGATCGAGCATGACCTGGTCGAGGTGCTCCTGGTGGGTGGCATCGAGGCCGAGCAGGGCGGGCGCGATCACCCGCTGGACGTTGTCGACGGCCCGCAGCACCCCCTTGCCGGCGTACCGGTCGCCTCCATCCCGGAGCTCCACCGCCTCGAGGGTCCCGGTGGAGGCCCCCGACGGCACCGCCGCCCGGCCGAAGGCCCCGCCGGAGAGCGTCACCTCGGCCTCGACGGTGGGGTTCCCCCGGGAGTCGAGGATCTCGCGGGCGCGAATCTGGGTGATCGTGGTCGACATCGCCGCCTTCCGTTCGTCGTCCGCGAGGCTAGCCCGCCCTGGTGAACGGACCGTGAATCACGATTCGGCGGTGGCCT
This sequence comes from Acidimicrobiia bacterium, assembly GCA_046484325.1. GTDB lineage: Bacteria > Actinomycetota > Acidimicrobiia > Spongiisociales > ZC4RG35 > JAWOJB01. The sequence continues at coordinate 3,831 of JAWOJB010000034.1, forward strand.
GCTTGGCCCGTTCCCAACGCTCGTCCATCTCGGTGAGGGAGAGCCCGCCCAGTGGCCCCTCCGACTCCATGGCCCGGAACCGTCGGGAGAAGCGCTCGTTCGACCGGCGCAGGGCGACCTCGGGGTCGACGGCGAGGTGGCGGGCGAGGTTGACGACGGCGAACAGGAGGTCGCCGAGCTCGTCTGCAGCCGCCGGGGCGTGGAGGACCGCGGCCAGCTCGTCGACCTCCTCCCTGACCTTGTCGAGCACCGGCCCCGGCTCGGGCCAGTCGAACCCCACCTTCGCCGCCCGGTGCTGGAGCTTGGCGGACCTGGCCAGGGCGGGCATCCCGGCCGGGACGCCGTCGAGCGCCGACCCCGGGGCGGCCCCGGTCCGCTCCTCCTGCTTGATCCGGTCCCAGTTGCGTTTCACCTGCTCGGGGGTGTCCGCCTCGACGTCGCCAAACACGTGAGGGTGCCGCCGCACCAGCTTCTGGCGGAGGTTCTCGGCCACGTCGTCGATGTCGAAGGCCCCCACCTGTCGGGCGATGGCCGCGTGGAAGAGGACCTGCAGCAGCACGTCGCCCAGCTCGTCCTCGACCTCGGCGTAGGCGACCCAATCGGGATCGCCGCCCTCGGGGAGGGCAGCCAGCGCCTCGGTGAGCTCGTGGGTCTCCTCGACGAGGCTCGTCACGAGCGAGTGGTGGGTCTGGGCCCGGTCCCAGGGGCACTCCTCCCGCAGCCGGTGCATGGTGCGGATCACCCCCACGAGCCCGCCGGGTTCGGGCGAGAGGAAGATCGACGTCCGTGGCCCGGCCAGGCCCGGGTCGACCTCGTCCACCGTGACGGATACGACCGAGGCGCCCGGCGAGCCGAGGTCGGTGAGGACCACCACCTCGGTCCCCTCCGGCACGACCCTGCCCAGGCGGGCGGTGGCGTCGGCGAGCACCTCGGGGATGTCGACGTGGGCGAGGACGGTCGGCTTGTCAACCACCAGCGGCGCCGGCAGATGATGAGCGTCGAGCACCTGCAGACCGTCCCGGAGGGGGTCGACCCCGACCTCGGCGAGGACGGCGTCGAGGAACGACTCGGCCGGGTGGACCCGGATGTCGACCCCTCGCTCGGCGCACAGCCTGCGCAGCTCGCCGACGGCGAACTCACCAACGAGCGGGCTGCCGGGTACCGCGTAGACGACGGCGCCCGGGGTCTCGAGGACGCGGGCGGCGATAGCCGGGTACACCTCTTCGAAGCGCTCGAGTCGCTCGTACAGGTCGTCGCAGGAGACGACGGGACGCCGCCCGGCCAGCTGCTCGGCGGCGGGGTGGCGGAGGGTGCGGATGACGACGGTGCGACCGGGATCCTCGAGCATCCGGCGGGCGTCGTCAGGCACCCGGTCGAAGTCGCCGGGACCGAGCCCAACGACGTCTACTCGGGTGGCAGGATCTCTGGAATCGGGTCTGTCACCCATGTGCCGTACTTCGGATCGACCTCGACCACGGCGGCGTCGATCTTCGCGGTGAGCCATTCGTTGAACAGGGTCGTCGACCGCTCCCGCTCGATCGCCGAGACGATGTCGTCTCTCAGCTCGTCGAACACGGGCTCGGTCCGCTCCCCGACGAGGATGAGGTGATAGCCGAACTGGCTTCGGACCGGCCCCGTCACCTCGCCGATCGGCGCCTCGAACGCCCCGGTGGCGAACTCCGCCACGTAGTTACCGAGCTGGCCGCATCCGAGGTCGCCGCCGTTGTCGGCCGCCGAGGGATCGGTCGACACCGCCGAGGCCACCTCGGCGAAGTCCTCGCCGGAATCGAGCCGGGCCTTGGCCGCGAGCGCTCCCTCCTCGCTCTCGCTGAGGATGTGGCTCACGCAAGCCTCGGTGAGCGAGGTCAGCTGCTGATCGAAGCGCTCCCGCACCTCTTCGTCGGTGGGTGGGCCCGCCTCCTCGACCAGTCGCTCGGTCACGGCCCCCTGGATGAGGATCGAATGGGCGACACGCCGGACGAGGGCGTCGGTCACGCCTTGCTGTTCGAGGAAGTCCTCGTACTCGACCTCCGCCGGCACGACCTCGGCCTTGAGCTCCTCGTAGCGGGCCTCGATCGCCTCGTCGTCGAAGGTGATGTCGAAATCGGCGGCGGCTCCCTCGACCATCATGACCTCGACGATGGTGTTGCGGAGGTTGGTCGAGAAGTTTTCCCGGGTCTGCGCCCCGCCCTCGGGCGACAGCTCTTCGATGGACTCGAGCCTGATGTCGGTGCCGTCGACCGTGGCCACCACGGCGCCCCCGCCGCCGCAGGCGGCCAGGACGAGGGCGAGGGGCATGACGAGCAGGAACCAGCGTTTCACGAAGACCTCGGGGGACGAGAGAGGGCGAGGCTAGTGGCTCCGAGCGCCAAGACGGCCGTCACCCGCCGGGAGGCCACATCGCCCGGAGGAAGCCGAGCAGGCCGGCCACCAGGTCGCCGGGGGCGGGGACGAAGACCACCCCCTCCGAGGCCCGGAGCACCGAGCGAGGCTGAAGGCGGGCGAGCCTCACCTCCTGGGAGGCCGAGAGGTCGACGGGGCCGAGCCGGACCTCGTTTCGCAGCTTGACGATCTCCCGCAGGCCGACCCGCACGGCCTCCACCCGGAGCCGGGCGATCTCGACCAGGGCCGCCGCCGCCGGAGGCTTGGCCCCGAACCGGTCCTCCCATTCGCCGGCCACGTCGTCGACCTCCGATTCGACGGTGGCGAGGGCCAGGCGCCGGTAGGCCTCGAGGCGGAGCGACTGCTCGGGGACGTAGGACTCGGGCAGGTGCGCGTCGACCGGCAGCTCGATCCGGACCTCGACCGGCTCGGCGTGCTCGCCCGTCCGGCCCTCGAGCTGCTCGACGGCCTCGGCCACCAGTTCGGCATACAGGTCGAACCCGACGGCGGCGACGTGCCCCGACTGGACCTCGCCGAGCACCGACCCGGCCCCGCGGATCTCCAGGTCCTTCAGCGCCAGCCGGAAGCCCGAGCCGAGGTCGGCCGCCTCGCCGATCGCCTCGAGCCGGCGGTGGGCCTCCTCGGTGAGCGACTGGTCGGGCGGGTGGAAGAGATACGCATAGGCCCGCTGGCTCGACCGGCCGACCCGGCCTCTGAGCTGATAGAGCTGGGCAAGGCCGAGGAGGTCGGCCCGCTCGACGATGAGGGTGTTGACCTGCGGGAGGTCGAGCCCCGACTCGATGATCGTGGTCGCCACCATCACGTCGTACTCACCGGCCCAGAAGTCGAGCATGACCTGCTCGAGCTGGGCCTCGGACATCTGGCCGTGGGCCACGGCGTAGCGGGCGTCCGGGACCAACTCGCGGAGCCTCGCCAGCGCCCGGTCGATCGAGCGCACCCTGTTGTGGACGTAGAAGACCTGCCCGTCGCGCAGGAGCTCACGCCGGATGGCGGCCGACACTGCCTGCTCGTCGAAGGGGCCGACGAAGGTGAGGATCGGGTGGCGGTCCTCGGGAGGCGTGCGGATGTGGGACACGTCGCGGATCCCGGTCAGCGCCATCTCGAGGGTCCTCGGGATGGGCGTGGCGGTGAGGGTCAGCACGTCGACGCCCACCTTCATCCGCTTGATGCGGTCCTTCGCCACGACACCGAAGCGCTGCTCCTCGTCGACGACGAGCAGCCCCAGGTCCTTGAACCGGATGTCGTCTGAGAGGAGACGGTGGGTACCGATGACCACGTCCACCTCCCCGGTGGCGAGGGCGTCGACCACCGCCTGGGACTGGCGGGGGGTGAGGAACCGGGACAGCATCTCGACCCGCAGCGGGTAGGGGGCGAACCGCTCGGAGAACGTCTGCTGGTGCTGCTGGGCCAGCAGGGTGGTCGGGCACAGCACGGCAACCTGCTTGCCGCTCGTCGCCGCCTTGAATGCGGCCCGGACCGCCACCTCGGTCTTGCCGAAGCCGACGTCGCCGAACACCAGCCGGTCCATCGGTCGGTCCGTCTGCATGTCGGCCTTGACGTCGACGATGGCGGTGAGCTGGTCGGGGGTCTCCTCGAAGGGAAAGGCCGACTCCATCTCCCGCTGCCACGGCGAGTCGAGGTCGTAGGCGTGGCCGGGCGCCGCCGCCCGCAGCCGGTGAAGGCGGACCACCTCCTCGGCCACCACCGCCGCCGCCTTGCGGACCCGGTCCTTCGTCTCCGACCAGTCCCGGCCCCCCATCCGGGAGACCCGGGGCTCCTCGCCGCCCGTGTACCGCTTCACCGCCGCCAGTTGATCGGTGGGGACGTAGAGCCTGTCCCCGGCGGCGTAGGCCACCACCAGGTAGTCCCGCTCCACCCCCGCCATCGTCCTCGACACCAGCCCCTCGAACCGCCCGATCCCGTGTCGATGGTGGACGACGTAGTCGCCCTCCCGCAGGTCTCCGTACTCCTCGCCCACCGCCGCCGTACGTCGGGTCACCCTCCGGTGGGCCCGCCGCCGCCCGGCGATCTCCTGCTCGCCGAGCACGGCGAACCCCTGGTCGGGCAGGACGGCGCCGAGGTGGATGCCCGAGGCGATCACGGCCGGCTCCGCCCGCTCGAGCCGCTCCTTGCGATCGAGGGCGAGGCCGCTCTCGGCGAGGATCCGGGCCACCCGGTCGGCGGCGGCGGCGCCGTCCATGGCCACCACCGTGACCACGCCCTGGGCCCGCAGACGGGCGAGCGCCCCGGCCACCGACTCCGGCTCGCCCGGCGTGGCATCGAGGCCCCGCACCGAGAGCACCCGGTCGGCCGGGCCCGCAGGCACCGGGGGCAGCTCGAGCACGGGGGCCCCGGCGAGGGCCTCGTCCAGGTCGAGGAACAGCCCGGGGTGCACCCCGGCGGCGGGAGCGCCGGCACCCCAGGTGGGCGCCAGCGCCTCGGCGAGCGACGCCTCCTCATCGATCAGCTCCCGGCCGCGGTCCGCCGCCCTCGTCGGGTCGACGAGCACCACCGCCCCCCCGGCAGGCACCTCCGAGACCAGGCTCCGATCGGGTGCGAACCACGGCATCCACGACTCCATCCCCTCGAACAGGTGCCCCTCGGCGAGACGGTCCCAGATGGAGGCGTTCCACGGCTCGGATCTGGCCAAACCCCGCGCCACCCCGGCGACGTCGGGGTCGGCCCGGAACTCGCGGGCGGGGAAGGCCTCGAGAGCATCCAGTGGATCGCGGGACCGCTGGTCGCCGACCGCGAACACCCGGATGTCGTCGACGGCGTCGCCCCAGAAGTCGAGCCGCACCGGCTCCTCGGCCTGGGCGGGAAAGACGTCGAGGATGCCACCGCGCACCGCGAACTCGCCGCGCGCCTCCACCCGGTCGGTGCGGTGATAGCCGAGCGCCGCCAGCACCCTGGCGAGCTCGGGAAGAGGGGCCTCCTCCCCGCGGGCCAGCCGGAACGGTTCGGGGGAGGACGGCGAGAGCCGCTGCATCGTGGCCCGGACCGACGCCACGACGATCACGCCAGGCCCACCCTCGCGCAGGAGCCGTCGGGCCTCGGACCGGCGGGCCATCGTGGCGGCGTTCGGGGACAGGTGCTCGAACGGCAGGGTTTCCCAGGCCGGGACGAAGCCGACCTGTCCGCTGAAAAGCGCCAGGTCGACAGCCAGCTCCTCGGCGTCACGCTCGCCCGGGATCACCACCAGGAGGGGACCGTCGAGCCGGCGGGCGAGGGCCGCCAGCGCAGGGGCGCGCCCGCCGGGGGCGACCACCCAGCGTCCGGGGACAGGCGGGAGGTCCGAGGCACGCCAGCGATCGATCAGGGGCGAGAGGGGTGGAGCCATGGACGATCGGATCGTAGGCCGGGCCGGGTCGAGCGGGTTCAGCCGGTGATGTAGGTGCCGGTCCCCACCGCCACCAACACCCCGGCCTCGTTGTGCAGCTCCATCCGGGTGACCGCCACCCTCCGGCCGGCCCGCAGGGTGGTGCCCCGGGCCTCGAAGCGCTCACCCGATCCGGGGCGCAGGTAGTCGATGCGGAGGTCGATCGTCCCAAAGCGGGAGAAGATCTCGCCGACCTCGTCCATGGTGGTGGGGGCGGCGTTGGCCAACACCGAGCCGAGGGCGGTGAGGCCTCCCACCAGGTCGAGGGTGGCGCTGATGACGCCGCCGTGGAGTACTCCGGTGGCGAAGTTACCGACCAGCTCGGGGCGCATGTCGAACGAGACGAGGGTTCCGTCGGGCCCGAACCGATCCACCCGCAGCCCGAGCTGGTGGTTGAACGGGATCTGGTCGCTGATCCCGGCGACGGCCCCGGCGATCTCGTCAGGGGTCATCTCGTCTCCAGCAGCGCGTAGCTGCCCGTGGCGTGGGAAACCGGCCGGTCCTCTTCGCCCTCGACCCAGACGCTCACCTGGCCCGAGATCCGGCTTCGGCCGGCCCGTAGCAGCTCGGCCCTGGCGAGCAGGTCGGCGCCGGCGGCGGGTCGCAGGAACACGATGTGGACGTCGGAGGTCACCGACATCGGCACGAGGCCCAGCACCGTGAAGGCGAGGAACCAGAGGGCGGTGTCGACGAGCGCGAATTGGGTGGGACCGCTGATCAGACCCCCGGGACGAAGGGTGGCGTCGTCGAAGTGCCAGCGGGCCACGGCGAAGCCGTCACCGAGCGCCTCGCATCTGAGCCCCTGCACGTGGGCGGACGGGAAGTGCTCGGCGACGAAGGCGTCGACCTCGGCCGGCGTGATCATCGCCGCTCCAGCAGCCCGCGGGACTCGAACCACTCGATCATGCGCCGGAGGGTGTCCTGCGGGCTCGTGTACGTCAAACCCAGCTCCCGAGTCGCTTTCGAGCCGTCGTACAGGTGCCCGTGGCGGAGGGTGCGGACCATCTCCCGGCACACCGGGGGTCGCCGTCCGACCGCCCGGGCGGCGACTTCGATGAGCGTGGCGCCCGCCGAGGCGAGCCCACCGGGCAGGTAGCGCACCGGCAGGGCCCGTCCCAGCACCTCCTCGAGAAGCCTCACCGCATCCCGGGTCCCGCGGCTGAAGGAGTTGAGGACGTACCGCTCGCCAGGACGGCCGTGGTCGGCCGCCAGCAGGTGGCCCCGGGCGCAGTCGTCGATGTCGACGATCGAGATGCTGCTGTCGACGAGCACCGGGAGCCGGCCCCGAACCAGATCGAGGATGAGCTTGCCGGTCCCGGTGGCACGGCCGGGGCCCTGCACCGAGGACGGGTTCACGACCACGACCTCGAGGTCGTGGCCCTCGGTGAGCACCACCGACTCGGAGAGGTGCTTCGACCGCTCGTACCCGGACAGGTACGAGCCCCGGTGGGGCGAGGCCTCCGAGCCGACCGTCCCGGCCGGCTCGCCGAGCGCCGCCGCCGACGAGGTGTGCACGAGGCGCCCCACCCCGGCCACCCGGACGGCCCGGACGACGTTGCGGGAGCCGTCGACGTTGGCCCGGATCAACGCTCCGGGATCGGACAGGCACATGGCGTTGAGGCCGGCGAGGTGGAAGACCCGATCGGCTCCGTGGAACGCACGGATGAGGGACCGGATGTCGGTGATGTCGCCGGCGACGGGATCGCCCCCGGCCGATCGGACCCGCTCGGCCGCCTCCTCGGATCGCACCAGGGCCCGCACCCGGTCGCCGCCCGCCACCAGGTGCCGGAGGACGGCACCGCCCACGACACCCGAGGCGCCGGTGATCACGACGGTCACGGGATCATGCCCCGGTGGTGGCCCGCGAGGCCTTCACGTGATCCCAGAACCCGGACAGGTATCCCCAGCCCGAGGCGATCGTCAGGATCACCGCCACCCACATCGCCCACTGATCGAGGTAGAGGCCGGCGATCTCGGGGCCGAGCCGGAAGAAGGCCATCGAGATCGCCACGAACTGGGCGGTCGCCTTGATCCTTCCCCAGTTGGAAGGGCGCACCAGCCCGCCGTCGAGGGCGACGAGCCCGCGCAGCGCCATCACGACGAACTCCCGCATGAGGATGATGATCGCCGCCCATATCGAGATGTGATCGATCGAGACGAGCGCCAGCAGGGCGCCGGTGACGAGCAGCTTGTCGGCGGTGGTGTCGAGGAATGCCCCCAGCACCGACGTCTGCTTCCATCGCCTGGCCAGGTACCCGTCGGCCAGGTCGGTGAGGGCCCCGATGACGAACAGGGTGCCGGCGACGGCCAGCGCCCAGTCGTAACGGTCGTTCGACCTGGTCAGCACCATGATGATGGGGACCAGGGCGACCCTGGAGACGGCCAGCCAGTCGGGGATGGTGATGGCGTGCGCTCCTCGGCTCGGGCGGCCGATCTTACGTCGGGTGCCCGCCGGTTTGGCTCCCGCGGTGCCGTGGGTAGCCTCGAGGGAATGGCCGGCGACGCGACCTGGCGCCGTGACGACCACGCCGACGCGATCCGGTCGGCGGGGTCGTTCGACGTCGTCGTCGTCGGCGGCGGGGTGACCGGGGCCGGCGCCGCCCTCGACCTGGCGGCCCGGGGGTTGAGGGTCGCACTGGTGGAACGGGGGGACTTCGCCCAGGGCACCTCGAGCCGGTCGACCAAGCTGTTCCACGGCGGGATCCGCTACCTGCCCCACTACGAGTTCACTCTTGTGGCCGAGGGGCTGCGGGAGCAACGCATCCTGCACGAGATCGCCGACTTCCTCTATGAACCGCTGGAGTTCGTGATCCCCCTCTACGAGCACCGCGGCATCGCCGACGCCCCCGACTGGGCCTGCCGGGGCTGGCGGGCACCATTGGCGCTGCGGGCCGGGCTCGTCCTGTACGACATCCTGGGCGGCCCGGGCCGGCCCGGCGAGCGCCACCGGCGGGCGGACGTCGACGAGGTCCTCGCCCTGGCTCCCAGCCTCGACCCCGGAGGCCTGACCGGGGGCTTCGTCTATTCGGACGCCCAGACCGACGATGCCCGCCTGGTCGTGACCCTCGTGAAGACGGCCGTCGGGGGCCATGGGGCCCTGGCTGCCGGGAGGATGCGCGCCGACGCCCTGCGACCCGCCTCCGGCGGCTACGTCGTCGACGTCACCGACCTCGAGTCCGGCGAGCCGTTCGAGATCCGGTCCCGGGCTGTGCTGCTGGCGACCGGCGCGTTCACCCCACCCGGTCTGCCCGGGGCCGAGCCGATGCGGCTGGTGCGCAGCAAGGGGGCACACCTCATCGTCGAACTGGAACGGCTCGGCATGGGGGACCGGGCGATCGTGCTGCCCGAGACCGACGATGGGCGGGTCCTCTACATCATCCCCTGGCTCGGGCACGCCATGGTCGGCACCACCGACGACCCCTATGACGGCGACCCCCTCCATCCCCGGGTCGACGAGCATGAGGTCGAGTACCTGATCCGCCACGTCCGCTCCTACCTGGCCATCCCGCCCTTCGAGCCGCTGTCCGTGTTCGCCGGCCTTCGCGCCCTCGCCGCCGGCGACGGTCACACCGCCCGGGCCTCCCGCGAGCACGTAGTCGACGAGCCGGCGCCGGGGGTGGTGCGGGTGGCTGGCGGCAAGCTCACCACCTACCGCCGGATCGCCGCCGAGGCCTCGGACCGGGTGGCGAAGGCGCTGGGCGCCACCGAGCCCAGCCCCACCCGTGACCTGCCCCTCGTCGGGTCGGGGGCGGCTCGCCGGCCGCTCGAAAGGCGGCTCGAGACCGCCCGGGTCTCTGCGATGGCGGCTGCGGCCATCGCCGGCCGCTACGGCGGCGAAGCCGCCCGGGTGGCGTCGCTGGTGGAGGATCGGCCCGAGCTGGCGGAGCCGCTCACCGACGGCCGCAGCATCGCCGCCGAAGTCGTCCACGCCGTCCGCCACGAGGGGGCGGTGGCCATCTCCGACGTCACCCTCCGCCGCACCCACCTGGCCTGGTTCTCCACCGACCATGCCCGCAAGGACGCCGAGCGCATCGCCGAGCTGATGGGAATCGAGCTCGGATGGTCCGAGGACGAGCGCCGCCGGCGGGTCGCCGACCACGAGACCGAGCTCGAGGCCGAGGGGCTGTAGCTCTCGGCCATGCGCCGTGCGCATCGCGCACGGCGCACGCCGGGGTTCACACCCAGTCGAAGGTCCTCGCCACCGCCTGCTTCCAGCGGGCGTAGCGGCGCTCCCGCTCCTCGACCGGCATCGCCGGGGTCCAGCGATGATCCTCGCCCCAGTGGCTGCGGAGCTCGTCGATCGAGGGCCACGCCCCCTCGGCGAGCCCTGCCGCGTAGGCAGCGCCGAGGGCGGTGGTCTCGACGACCTTCGGCCGGACCACCGGGACGCCGAGCACATCGGCCTGGAATTGCATCAGCAGGTCGTTCACCACCATTCCGCCGTCCACCCGCAGCTCGGTGAGGTCGACACCGGAGTCGGCCTGCATCGCGTCGAGCACCTCGCGGGTCTGGAAGGCGGTGGCCTCGAGGGCCGCCCTGGCCAGATGCCCCCTGGTGGTGAAGCGGGTGAGCCCGGCAATCACGCCCCGGGCGTCCGATCGCCAGTAGGGGGCGAACAGCCCTGAGAAGGCCGGCACGAAGTAGACGTCGCCGCTGTCCTCGACCCCGGCGGCCAGCTCCTCCACCTCGGCCGACGTCGAGATCAGCCCGAGGTTGTCGCGCAGCCACTGGACGAGGGCGCCGGCGATGGCGATCGACCCCTCCAGCGCGTACACCGGCTCCTCCCCGTCCACCTGGTACCCCACCGTCGTGAGGAGGCCGTTCTCGGAGTGGACCAGGCGGCTCCCGGTGTTGAGGAGCATGAAGCAACCGGTGCCGTAGGTGTTCTTGGCCTCACCCACGTCGAAACAGGTCTGGCCGAAGAGGGCCGCCTGCTGGTCGCCGAGGATGCCCGATATGGGGACCCCCGCCAGCGAGCCCACCCCTGTCCCGACCCGGCCGACCGACGGGACGATCCGGGGGAGCATCGACCGTGGCGCGCCGATCGCCTCGAGCAGGCCGTCGTCCCAATCGAGGGTCGACAGGTTCATGAGCAGGGTGCGGGATGCGTTGGTGACGTCGGTGACGTGCATCCCGCCGGTCAGGTTCCACACCACCCACGAGTCCATCGTCCCGAAGGCGAGCTCGCCCGCCTCGGCCCGGCGGCGGAGGTCGGGGTCGGAGTCGAGCAGCCACCGCACCTTCGGGCCCGAGAAGTAGGTGGCGAGCGGGAGGCCGGTCTCGGTCCGGAAGCGGTCGATCCCGACGTCCCCGGCCAGTTCCCGGCAGAGAGCATCGGTCCTCGTGTCCTGCCACACGATGGCGTGGTGGACTGGCCTGCCTGTCTCCCGGTCCCACACCACGGTCGTCTCCCGCTGGTTGGTGATCCCGACCGCGGCCAGGTCGGTCCCGGTGACGTGGGCCTTGCCGAGGGCGCCCCCGATCACCGACCACATGCGCTCGGCGACCTCGACCGGGTCGTGCTCGACCCATCCCGGCCGGGGAAAGATCTGGGCGTGCTCCTCCTGGGCGACCGAGACGATGCGACCCTCGCCGTCGAACACGATGAAGCGGGTGCTGGTCGTCCCCTGGTCGAGGGCGCCGACGAGCTCGGGCACGGTGACTCCTCCGGGTCGATGCGCCGACGGTAGCGGGACCGAGATCGCCGGCCTTCGAAGGAGACCCGTCGGAGGGTTCCGATGCCGGAGACGAGGCGGCCGGGTTGCTGGAGGCGCAGGGGGGCCCCGGGCTACTCCTCGTCGTACGTCGTCCTCGTGGGCGTCTCCCAGGGCCCAGAGGGGTCGCCGGTGGACTCGCCGGGCTCCCACGCCGCTCCGGGGTTCAGCCCTTGCTGAGGAACGCCACCATCTCTGTGACGAGTGGACCACCTGGGACATCGGCGGTACCCCGAACAGCTGCACGACAGACGGCTCCGGTGCCTGCTCGTTCACCCGCACCGGGATCCGCAACAACGTCCGGACGGTGACCTGGACCTACACGGCCACCGAACAAACCGTCACGATCCTGAGGCCGTAGAGCCGGCCTCGCCCGCCGATCCCGGTCGTGGCCCCGCCCCTTCGGGGGCGGGGCCACCCCGTCATCCCAGCGGGGCGAACAGGTCGACCGGGTTGCCGTCGGGGTCGAGGACGGTGGCGTAGCGCTGGCCCCAGAAGGCGTCGAACGGCGCCAGGTGGGACCGGTGGCCGTCAGCCACCAGGGCGTCGTGGGTGGCGTCGACCTCGGCGGGGGAGACGCACAGGAACGCCAGCGCCACCCGGTGCCCACCCGAGGCCGGCTCCCACTCGGAGAACGACCTCACCAGCTCGACGGTGTCGAACATCAACCGCAGACCGCCGGCGACGGCGACCTCGACGTGCTCCTCGGCGTCGGCCCCGGCCGGGATCTCCAGACCCAGCCGCCGGTAGAAGGCGAGGGTGGCGGGCATGTCGGCCACGACCAGGCCGAGGGCGTCGAGGGCGGGCATGGGGGCTCCTTGGCTCGGGCGGCGAACGCTACCCGCTGCGCTCTCCCGCCATCCGGCGAGCCGCCTCGGGGTCGGCGACCCAGGCCTCGGCCACGTCGGCGGCGTGCTCCACCACCACGTCGATGTCGGCCCGCTCGGCCTTGGCGAACCGGCGCAGCACGTAGTCGGCTGGGTCCATCCGCCCGGGCGGCCGCCCTACCCCGATCTTGAGCCGCCAGAAGTCGCGGGTCCCCAGCGAGCCCTCGATCGAGCGGAGGCCGTTGTGGCCGCCGGTGCCGCCCCCCTCCTGCACCCGCAGCCGGGCGAAGGGCAGGTCGATGTCGTCGTGGAACACGAGCAGGTCCGAAGTGTCGGCCTTGAAGTAGCGGAGGACCGCCTGGATGGCCTGGCCCGAGTGGTTCATGTAGGTGGAGGGCACCGCCAGCACCATCGGCTCGCCGTGGATCCGGGCCTCCCCGAGCTCGCTCCGGGTCCGGCCCGGGCCCCGCTTGAGGCGGACGCCGTGGCGGGCGGCGAGGATCGCCAGCACCTCGAAGCCGACGTTGTGGCGGGTGCCCTCATATTCCGGCCCCGGGTTGCGGAGCCCAACCAGCACCCGCATCGGCGCCTACTCGGACCCTTCGCCGGCTTCCGCCTCTTCCTCGGCCGCCTCTGCCGCCTCGCCCTCGAGCTCCTCGGCGGGTGCCTCCTCCACCTCGACGGCGGGGGCGGTGATCGAGAGGACGACCTCCTCGGGGTCGTCGAGGTACTCAACGCCGTCGATGACAGGCAGATCGGCGATGCGGAGCGAGTCCCCGACCCCGAGCGCCGACACGTCCAGGCTGATCGCCGACGGGAGCGCCGTCGGCAGCGCCTCGATCAGGACCGAGGTGCGGCTCGACGACATGATGCCGCCCTCCGTCACCCCCACCGGCTCGCCCTCGGTGTGGATCGGGATCTCGACCCGGACCACCTCGGTGACGTCGATCTTCAGGAAGTCGACGTGGCGGTAGAGGTTGCGATAGGGGTGCTTCTCCACCTGCTTGGGGAGGGTCAGCAACGACTCACCGGTATCGAGGGCCAGGGTCAGCAGCACGTTGTGGCCGGCCTCGGTGTGGAGGGCGACGCCGAGGTCGTGGGCGTCCACCGACACCGGGATCGGGTCGATCCCCATGCCGTAGACCACGCCGGGCACTGCGCCCGACCGGCGGAGCCGGCGGGACTCCCGGGAACCGGTAGGGCGGCCGGTCTCGGCGCGCAAGGTGATCTCGGCCATGGGTGGACTCCTCGACGAGGTGGGAAGACTGGGAGAAGGATTATGCCTCGGGCCGCCGCAGAGGTGCAAGGCGGCCGGGCCCGATCCGGCCCAGCCAGGCCAGGGTCTCGCCCACCAGCGTCGTGGTGAGCCGGTCGGGATCCCATTCTCGGCCCCGGAACGCGTGGTCGGCACCGTCGAGATCGACCACCCCGGCGGTGGGGTGCGGCCGCACGTGCCGGTCGAAGAGCTCGGCACGGGCGAGGGCGTCGCGGGATCCCTGGAAGAACAGCATCGGACAGGCGATCCGGGAAAGATGCTCGACCCGCAGCCGGTCGGGCCGCCCGGCGGGATGGAGCGGGTAGCCATACAGCACCAACCCGGCCATCGGGTCCCCCTCGGCGGCGAGCATCGAGGCCATCCGCCCGCCCATCGACCGGCCTCCGGCCACCAGCGCCTCGCCGAGCTCGGCCCGCACCCACCCGAGCACCGCGCGGTGGCAGGCGAGCAGGACCTCGGCCTGGTCGGGACGGCGCCGGCCCTCGGTGGTGAATGGGTAGTCGAAGGTGACGGCGGTGACGCCCCCGGCGGCGAGGCCGTGGCGGAGCGCCGTGATCATGGGGTGGCGCTGGTCGGTCCCCGCACCGTGGGCGAGGACGACAACGGCTTCCCCGGAGCCGTCGACCAGGGCCGCGACCGCCCGCCCGGAGCTCCACGGGATCGTCGCCCGGCCGGGGTTCGCCATCAACTGATCGTATCGGGCACGGTGCCCGCGGCTAGCGTCGGGCCATGCGTGTGATCGTCTTGCCGGATGCCGACAGCCTCGCCGAGGCGGTGTGCGGCCAGGTGGTCGGCGCCGTCGCCGAGACCGACGGTCCCGTCGACATCGGCCTGGCCGGGGGTTCCACCCCCGCCGCCGCCTACCGTCGCCTGCGGGAGATGACCCTCGACCGCGACCGGGTGAACTGGTGGCTCTCCGACGAGCGGTGGGTTCCGGAGGACGACCCCGAGTGCAACGGGCGCATGGCGGCCGAGAACCTGGGGGACCTCGCCGCCCGCTTGATCCGGCCCCGCTACTCGACCGCGCTGCGGCCACACGAGGCCGCGCTGTTCTACGAAGCGGCCATCCGCCGGGTCCTGGTCGACGGCCGCTCCCGTCTCGTGCTGCTGGGGATGGGCACCGACGGTCACACCGCCTCCCTCTTCCCCGGCACCACCGCCGTCGCCGAGGAGACCCGCTGGTATGCGGCCAACCGCGTGGAGTCCCTCGGGATGTGGCGGCTCACGGCCACCTTCCCGCTGCTGCTGCGGGCCCATCGAATCGTCGTGACGGTGTCGGGCGAGTCGAAGGCCGAGACGGCCCGCGCCGCCCTTGCCGGGGAAGGCGACCTCCCGATCTCCCGGCTGTCCGAGGCCGAGGGCGAGGTGGTGTGGCTGCTCGACGAGCCGGCCGCATCCCGGCTCGACCCGGCCGGCCTGGAACGGCCCCTCGGCCCGTAGCCGCGGCCCCTCCGTACACTCGCCATGATGCCCCGAAGCCGGCTCGCCGCCGCCGTCCTCGCCGTCGTGCTCACCGCCTGCGGCGGCCCGGCGGCGGTCGAGACGACCACCACGACGACGACCTCGACGACCACCACGGCGCCTCCGGCCAGCGCCCCGACCACCATCCCCGGGGCACCGGCCTACGACCATCTGGCAGCCACGTTCACCTACGGGTTCGACCTCGTGGGCGAGGTCCACGCCCTCCCCGGCACCGGCGAGCGGCCCGTGGTCGTGACGGTCCACGGCGGAGGCTGGTACGGGGGCAGCCGGTTCTCGCTCGGCCCACTCGCCGACGCCCTCGCGGGGCGCGACGTGGTGGCCGTGAACGTCTCGTACCGGACCGGGTCGGAGGGCGGAGGCTACCCGGCCACCTTCGACGACGTCGCCTGCGCGATCCGGCACGCCGCCGTCGCCGCCGCCCCTTACACGACCACGCCCGAGCGGATCGTCGTCGTCGGGCACTCCGCCGGTGCCCACCTCGGGGCGGTGGCCGTGATGAGCGACGTCTTCGGGGCCGACTGCGACGCCCCCGCCGCCCCGGTGACGGGGTTCGTAGGCCTCGCCGGTCCCTACGACACCGACCTCCTCGCCTTCGCCCTCGAGCGGTTCTTCGGGACCGACCCCGAGGTGGACCCCGCGCCGTGGGAGGCGGGGAACCCCTTCACCTATGCGGCCGAGCGCCCCGACGTGGCGTTCCTCCTGCTCCACGGGGACGCCGACGAGGTGGTGGCGCTCTCGTTCGCCGAAGACTTCGCCGCCGCTCTCGAGGCGGGCGGGCATGCGGTGGAACTGCAGGTGCTGCCCGGCATCGACCACGCCCAGGTCGCCGACCCCCTCGTCGTCGCCGACCTCATCGCCGCCTTCGCCCGATAAGACGAACCCAGGGTTGGTGAACACACCCAGTGTGGTCACCGGCCCACGGTTGGCGAGGGCGGGGCGCACCCTCCCGGTCCCACGTCGGAACCGTGGGCTGAGGAACACGATCTGTGTGTTCCCCAGCCCTGGGTTGGTCTTCGGCCTAGAGGTGCTCGAAGCTGCGGACCGGGGAGCGGGGGCCGTAGCGGGGGTACGGGGCGAGCGACTCGAGGAAGCGCACCACCCGGCCCCGGTGCGGGCGGAACGGCTCGAGCAGCTCCAGCATCCGCTCGTCGCTCCCGCGTGGCTCGCCGGCCAGGTGCCAGCACACCTGGTGCTTGAGGTGGAAGTCGCCCACCGACACGGCGTCGGGGTCGCCGTGGCTCACCGCCACCGTCTCGGCGGCGCTCCACGCCCCCACCCCGGGGATCCGCCGGAGCCAGGCCTGGGCCTCCACGGCGGCCACCCCGGCCAGCCGGTCGATCCGGTCCGCCTCGGCCGCCGCCCGCCGGAGTGTGTCGGCCCGCCGGCGCTCGATGCCGAGGGGATGGAAGGCGTGGTAGGGGGCGGCGACGACCCGGTCGGGGTCGGGGGGGAGGTGCAGCCCCGGACGGGGGCCGGGGGCAGGCTCTGAGAACGACCGCAACAGCCCGCGCATGCCGCGCCCGGCCTCCTTCCCGGTGACCTTCTGGCCGACCACCGCCGGCACCAGCGCCTCGTAGACCAGCCCGGTGTGCCCGATCCGCCAGCCCGGGTGGCGGCGGGCGATCTCGCCGACCAGCGGGTGGTCGGTCTCGAACCCCTCCCTCGGGTCGAGCAGGCCAATCAGCCCCGGCACCTGCTCGAGCACCCAGCCGGCACCAGGCCCCCACGCGTCCGCATCCACGACCGCACCGGCCCTTCGGATCAGCACGGTGGCCGGTCCTCCCGAGGTCCGCATCGCCCGCCACCAGCCGTCGGGGCCGAAACTCCCCCACGGCCCGGTGAGAGGCGCCAGCACGCGCCGCAGCTCGAGCGGCCGGTCGATCGGGACCGAGCGAGAGGGCATCGCGCCGACGGTACCGTGGGTGAATGCGGTCCACCGACTACGACGTCGTGGTGATCGGGAGCGGGTTCGGGGGGAGCGTGGCGGCGCTGCGACTCACCGAGAAGGGCTACTCGGTGGGGGTGCTCGAGGCCGGTCGCCGGTACACGCCGGCCGACTTCCCGAAGACGAGCTGGGACGTCCGCCGGTTCCTGTGGTTCCCGAAGCTGGGGATGCGGGGGATCCAGCGGCTCGACCTGCTGGGCCACGTCCTCGTGCTTTCGGGGGCGGGGGTGGGGGGAGGCTCGCTGGTCTACGCCGCCACCCTCTATGAGCCCCACGACGCCTTCTACGACGACCCGCAGTGGGCAGGCATGACCGACTGGCGGGACGAGCTGGCGCCGTTCTACGACCAGGCCAAGCGTATGCTCGGCGTGGTCGACGCCGAGGCCGACACCCCCGCCGACGACGTGCTCAGGGCCGTCGGCCGCAATTTCGGCGCCGAGGACACGTTCCGGCCCACCCCGGTCGGGGTGTTCCTGTCCGAGCCGGGGGTGGAGCGGCCGGACCCGTTCTTCGGCGGTCTGGGACCTGCCCGAACCGGCTGCCTGCGCTGCGGGTCCTGCATGACCGGCTGCCGCCACGACGCCAAGAACTCGCTCGACCGCAACTACCTCCACCTGGCCGAGCTGGCCGGGGCGAAGGTGCACCCCGAGCACGAGGTGGTGGACCTCGAGGAGGGCGAGGGCGGCTACCGCATCACCACCGAGCGGCCGGGAGCCTGGCTCCGCCGGAACCGGCGTGTGTTCAACGCCCGCCAGGTGGTGTTCGCCGCCGGCGCCCTCGGCACCAGCCGCCTGCTCCTGAAGCTGGCCGACTCCGGCAGGCTGGCCAACCTTTCCGACTGGGCCGGGTCGACCGTGCGCACCAACTCCGAGGCGATCCTCGGCGCCACCGCTCGCGACCTCTCGACCGACTACTCCCGGGGTGTGGCGATCACCTCGTCGATCCACCCGGAGCCGGGCACCCACATCGAGGCGGTCCGCTACGGCAAGGGGAGCAACGTGATGGGGTTGCTGGCGACGATCCTCACCGACGGGGGTGGGCGCATCCCCCGCCAGCTCCGGTTCCTCGGCAACGTGGTGCGCCACCCGATGGCCTTCCTCCGCTCGCTCTCGGTCCGCCGCTGGTCGGAACGGACCGTGATCCTCCTCGTCATGCAGAGCGCCGACAATCGCCTCCGCCTCCGCTGGAAGCGCCGGAAGGGGGGCGGCCGGATGGTCTCCGAGCTCGACCACGCAGCCCGGCATCCCAGCTACATCCCGGTGGCCAACGAGGCTGCCCGGGCGGCCGCCCGCAAGATGGACGGCCTCCCGGGCAGCGCCGTCAACGAGGTGCTGCTCGACGTGCCGACCACCGCCCACATCATCGGCGGCGCCTGCATCGGGCCGGACCCCACCTGCGGGGTGGTGGACGGGTATCACCGGGTCTACGGCAACCCCGGGCTGCACGTGGTCGACGGGTCGGCGGTGCCGGCCAACCTCGGCGTCAACCCCTCGCTCACGATCACGGCGATGGCGGAGCGGGCCATGGCCTTCTGGCCCAACCGAAGCGACACCGATCCCCGGCCCTCCCCCGGCGAGCCCTACCGGCGGATCGAGCCGGTCATGCCCCACCGCCCGGTGGTCCCGGCCGGGGCGCCCGGCGAGCTCCGCCTCGGCTGACGGTCATCGCCCCTTGGGATGCCAGACGGTCTTCGTCTCGGTGAACGCCGCGATCTGAAAGGGGCTCTGGGCGGTGTCCCAGTCGGGCTCGGCAGCGGGCCGGAGCACCCGGGTGACACCCTCAGCCGCCGCCTCCTCGAGCGACGCCACCATCCCGGCGGGGGCGCCCGCCAGGTCGATCCCGTCGACGTCGAGGTGCGAGGCCATCCAGGGGGCCAGCTCCTCGGCCGATCCGGTCAGGATGTTCACGACCCCGGCGGGCACGTCGGCGGTGGCGAGCGCCTCGGCGAACGTGACCGCCGGCATCGGCCGGCTGGGCGACGCCACCACCACGGCGGTGTTCCCGCCCACCAGCACCGGGGCCAGTCGGGAGACGAGGCCGAGCAGGGCGGGCCGGTCGGGGGCGATCACCCCCACCACGCCCACCGGCTCGGGGGTCGAGATGTTGAAGTAGGGGCCGGCCACCGGGTTGAGGTTGCCGAACACCTGGGGGAACTTGTCGCACCAGCCGGCATACCAGACGATCCGGTCGATCGCCTGCTCCACCTCCCGGGAGGCCTCCTTGCGGCCCAGCCCGCCCAGGCGGAGCTGGCCGACGAACGTGTCGGAACGGTCCTCGACCATCTCGGCGATCCGGTACAGGACCTGGCCCCGGTTGTAGCCGGTCCGCCCGGACCACCCCCCGAGGGCGGTGCGAGCGGCCCGCACGGCGTCGCGCAGGTCCTTCCGGGAGGCGAGCGCCACCCGGGCCACCACCTCGCCGGCGGCGTCGAGGGCGGGGTAGCTGCGGCCCGACTCGGAGCGGGGGAAGTCCCCGCCGATGTAGAGCTTGTAGGTCTTGCGGACGTCGAGCCGGGTCACATCCCCTCCACGGCCAGGTACGGGAGCAGGCCGTGGCGGCCGCCCTCCCGCCCGAACCCCGAGTCCTTGTACCCGCCGAAGGGCGAGGTCGGGTCGAACTTGTTGTAGGTGTTGGCCCAGACCACCCCGCTCGCCAGCCGGTCGGCCATCCACAGAATGCGAGAGCCCTTGGAGGTCCACACCCCGGCGGCCAGCCCATAGGGGGTGTTGTTGGCGAGCTCCACCGCCTCGTCGGGGGTGCGGAAGGTGAGGACCGAGAGCACCGGCCCGAAGATCTCCTCCTGGGCGATCCGGTGGCTCTGGGCGACACCGGTGAAGACGGTGGGCCGGAAGAAGAACCCGCGGGCCGGTAGCTCGCAGGCCGGCTGGAACATCTCGGCGCCCGCTGCCCGGCCCGCCTCGACCAGATCCTCGATCTTGGCCAGCTGCTCGGCCGAGTTGATCGCCCCCACGTCGGTGTTCTTGTCGAGCGGGTCGCCGACCCGCAGGGTCTCGACCCGGCGCCGGAGCTTCTCGACGAAGCGGTCGTGGATCGTCTCCTGGACGAGCAGCCGCGACCCGGCGCAGCAGACGTGGCCCTGGTTGAAGAAGATCCCGTCGACCACGCCCTCCACTGCCTGGTCGAACGGGGCGTCATCGAAGACGACGTGGGCACCCTTCCCGCCCAGCTCGAGGGTCAGGCGCTTGCCGCTCCCGGCGGTGGCCCGCCGGATCGCCTTGCCCACCTCGGTCGAGCCGGTGAACGCCACCTTGTCGACGTCGGTGTGGGAGACCACCGCCGCCCCGGTGGTGCCGCCCCCGGTGACGATGTTGAGAACCCCGGGGGGCAACCCGGCCTCGGCGGCGAGCTCGGCGAAGGCGAGGGCCGAGAGCGGCGTCGTCTCGGCCGGCTTGAGCACCACCGTGTTGCCGGTGGCCAGCGCCGGGGCCACCTTCCAGGCGAGCATCAGCAGCGGGAAGTTCCAGGGGATCACCTGTCCGGCCACCCCCAGCGGCCGGGGGTCGAGGCCGGGGAAGGCATACTCGAGCTTGTCGGCCCAGCCGGCGTGATAGAAGAAGTGGGCGGCCACGAGCGGGAGGTCGACGTCGCGGGACTCGCGGATCGGCTTGCCCCCGTCGATCGTCTCCAGCACCGCCAGCTCGCGAGAGCGCTCCTGGATCATGCGGGCGATCCGGAACAGGTACTTGGAGCGCTCGGCCCCGGGCAGACGCGACCACGACCGGAAGGCCTTGCGGGCCGCCCGCACCGCCCGGTCCACGTCCTCGGCGCCCGCCTCGGCCACCTCGGCGAGGGTCTCCTCGGTGGCGGGGTTGACGGTCGGGAAGTAGCGACCGGCGGCCGGTGGCACAAACTCCCCGTCGATGAACAGGTTGTAGCGCTCGCGGATGGCGGCCAGCCCGGCAGACTCGGGAGCCGGCGCGTACTCCCACGACATCCCGGCGGGATGAACGGCGGCGACCTCGTCCACGGTCACCCCCTCGTGAAGTGGTCGGCGGACTGATAGCGACCGGTCTTCATCCACCGGATCTGCATGAGCACGTCGTTGAGCAGGGATGAGGCCCCGAACCGGAACCGGTCGGGCGACAACCAGCCAGGCCCCAGCGTCTCGTTGAGCACCACGAGATAGCGGATGGCCTCCTTCGAGGTTCGGATCCCCCCGGCCGGCTTCATGCCGATGGCGATCCCGGTGAGGTCGGCGAAGTCGCGGATCGCCTCGAGCATGACGAGCGTCACCGGCAGGGTCGCGGCCGGCTGGATCTTGCCCGTGGAGGTCTTGATGAAGTCGGCCCCGGCCGCCATGGCCAGCATCGAGGCCCGTCGTACCTCGTCGAGCCCGGGCAGCTCACCGGTCTCGAGGATCACCTTGAGATGGGCCGCCCCGCAGGCTTGCTTGACCGCCCGGATCTCCTCGAACACCTCGAGGTACCGGCCCGACAGGAAGGCCCCCCGGTCGATCACCATGTCGATCTCGTCGGCTCCCATCGCCGCCACCGCCTCGGTCTCGGCCACCTTCAGCGCGGTGGGTGCCTGTCCCGACGGGAAGTACGTGGCGACCGACGCCACCCGCACGCCACTCCCCGCCACCGCCTGGCGGGCGGCCGGGACCTGGTTGGGATAGACACAGACCGCCGCCACCGGGGGGACGGCGGGGTCGAGTGGGTCGGGACGGACGGCCTTGGCCCCCAGCTGGGCGACCCGGCCCGGGGTGTCGGAGCCCTCGAGCGTGGTGAGGTCCATCATGCGCACGGCCAGCTCGAGTGCCGCCAGCTTCGACTCTCGCTTGATCGACCTGGTCGACAGGGCCCCCACCCGTCCCGCCACGGCCACCTCGTCGACGCCGGGCACCGAGCGGAGATAGGCGTCGAGCTGGGCGCGGCCGACCTGGCCTGCAAGGGGCGGAGCGGATCGCAGCACGGGGGCGGTCACGGCGCCATGCTAGGGACCGGGGCAAGGGCCCGCCCTGACGAGGCCGGTACCCTGCTCGCATGGCCCGACCGCTCGACCATGTCCCCGGGAGCCTCGGGTTGCCGGTGCTCGGCCAGACCCTGGAGTTCGTCCGCGATGCCCGCGGGCTCGGGGAGCGGCAGCGCCGCGAGCACGGCGACGTGTTCAAGCTGCGGGTGCTGGGCGTGCCCACCGTGGCCTTCATCACCCCCGGGGCCACCCGGACCATCTACCTCGACCGCGAACAGAACTTCTCGTCGAAGATCGGATGGGACCCGGCGCTGGGCGTGCTGTTCCGCCGCGGCCTGATGCTGCGGGACTTCGAGGACCACCGGTTCCACCGGCGGGTGATGCAGCAGGCCTTCCGGCGGGAGGCCCTGGCCGGGTACATGGCCGGTGTCCACGAGGTGATCGACCGCCACCTCACCGGGGTGGGCGACGGCCCGGTGGACGTGTACCGGCTGATGAAGTCGCTCACGCTCGACGTGGCCGCCGAGGTCTTCGTCGGCGCTTCGCTCGGCGACGGGATCGAGGAGGTGAACCGGGCGTTCGTCGACATGATGGGGGCGGTGATCACCCCGATCCGGGCCGCCGTACCGGGGACCGCCTACCGGCGGGGCCTCGAGGGCCGGCGCCGGCTCGAGCGCCTCTTCTCCCGGCTGGTGGCCCACCGTCGCAGCCGCCCCGAGGGGTCCGACCTGCTGTCCCGCCTCTGCCATGCCACCACGGACGAAGGTTCGCCGCTGCCCGACGACGAGGTCGTCGACCACATGATCTTCCTGCTGCTGGCCGCCCACGACACCACGACCTCCACCCTGGCGGTGATGCTGTGGGAGCTGGCCCGGAACCCCGACTGGCAGAATCGGGTCGTCGACGAGGTGTCCGGCCTCGACGGCGCCCCGGTCACCCTCGACAACGAGAAGGACCTCGGCGTTGTCGACCGGGTCTTCAAGGAGGCCACCCGCCTCCATCCGCCGGTCCCGTTCTCACCGCGCGGGGTGCTGCGCGACTGTGAGATCGACGGCTGGCCCATCCCCGGCGGGACGATGATCACCGCCTCCTCGCTGTTGCTGCACCGGCACCCGGACTGGTGGACCGACCCCGACCGC
>JAWOJB010000071.1:0-30893 GCA_046484325.1 Acidimicrobiia bacterium
ATCGGCCCGCCCGGGCGAGTAGCCGGCCCGCTTCTCGATCGCTTCTACCTCGGCGACGAGTTGCTCGGCCTCGTCGAGCTCCCCTCGACGCCGGAGCACCCAGGCCAGTGAGCTCGCAGACTCGGCGACGAGGTACTCCGTCCGGGCGATGCGGGCGAGCTCGACGGCCTGACGGGTCAGCTCCACGGCCAGGTCCTCCTCCCCTTCGGGGAGCATGGTGGCGACGTTCTCGAGGGCGACGATCTGGCCGCGGATCTCGCCGCGTTGGCGCTCACGCTCCAGCCCTTCCCGGAAGTACGCCAACGCCCCGCTGCGGTCCCCCTCGACGGCGGCGACGTTGCCCCGGTTGTTGTAGGCGGCGCTGAGGACGTCGGGGGCGCCCACCCGTTCGGCGAGGTCGATCGCCTGGTCGAGCAGCACGGCGGCGATGTCGAAGCGTCCAACCTGGGAGGCGAGGGTTCCCGCCCCGAGCAGGGCCATGGCCCGGTTCCGATCTCCCCTGGTGTAGGCGCCGAGGCCCCGCTCGAGCCACCGGAGACCTTCCTCGGTCCAGTCCGACACGAGCCAGTACCGGTAGAGGGAACCCGCCATCCGGGCACCCAGCTCGACGTCGCCACCGTCCAGCGCCCAGCCGAGGGCGGCGCGGATGTTGTCGGTCTCGTCGTCGAGGCGCCGGATGAGCTCCAGCTCGCCCGGCCCTCGCGCCTCCTGCTCGGCGCGAGCGGCGAGGAGCGCGAAGTGCTCGGCGTGGCGCCGGCGGACCGCGTCGGACTCCCCCGACTCCGACAGCTTCGCCCTGGCGTACTGCCGGAGGGTCTCCAGCTGGCGGTACCGCACATCGTCGGGGCCGGTCTCGGTCTGCAGCAGCGACTTCCCCTCCAGGCCGGCGAGACCGTCCAGGATGCCGCCGGCCGGGAGCGGATCGAATCCGCACACCACCTCGGCGGCGGCGAGGTCGAATCCACCGGCGAGAACCGACAGCCGGCGGAAGAGCACCTTCTCGTGTTCCGACAGCAGATCGTGGCTCCAGTCGATGGTCGCCTGGAGGGTCTGCTGCCGGGGAAGGGCGGTGCGGGCCCCGCCCGTGAGCAGCCGGAAGCTGTCATCGAGCCGGGAGGCGATCTGCTCTGGCGAGAGTACGCGCAGACGGGCGGCGGCGAGCTCGATCCCCAGCGGGATGCCGTCCAGCCGCCGGCAGATCTGGGCCACCGCGGCGGCGTCGGCCGCCTCCGGCCGGAAGCCAGGTCGGGCGGACTCGGCCCGGTCGAGGAAGAGCCGGGTGGCGGCATAGGCCATCGGATCCCCGTCGACCTCGGGAGGGGGTGTGGTGAGCGATCGCACCTGGAAGGGGTATTCCCCAGGGACGCCCAGCATCTCGCGGCTCGTGGCCATGAC
The DNA here is from genome assembly GCA_046484325.1 of Acidimicrobiia bacterium. Classification (GTDB taxonomy): domain Bacteria; phylum Actinomycetota; class Acidimicrobiia; order Spongiisociales; family ZC4RG35; genus JAWOJB01. Next base: position 1,396 of record JAWOJB010000071.1, read on the forward strand.
GTGGAGGTCGGGGGCGTCCGCCAGCAGCCGGGCCGTCACATCGGCGACGTGCTCCACGAGATGCTCGCAGTTGTCGAGGACGATCAGCGACCGGCGCGCCCGGAGGTGGGCGATGAGTTCCTCGACCAGCCGCCGGTCGGGCCGGTCGCCGAGCCCGAGAGGATGCGCGATCGAGCGGACGACCAGATCCGGATCCGTGAGCGGGCCGAAGTCGACGAGCCAGACGCCGTCGGGGAAGACGTGCAGCATCTCGGCGGCAGCCTGGATCGCCAGCCGGGTCTTGCCGCAGCCACCCACCCCGATGAGCGTGACGAGACGCCGCTCGGTCGCGTGCCGGATCACCGCCGCCAGGTCGTCCTCACGCCCGATGAAGCTGGTGAGCTGCACAGGGAGGTTGTTGGGATAGGCGTCGACCGTGCGCAGCGGTGGGAACGACTCCTCCAGCCCCGGGTACTCGACCTGGAGAAGGTGCTCGGGCTCGGACAGGTCGCGGAGCCGGTGGGCGCCCAGGTCCCGGAGCATGACTCCGGGCGGGATGGCATGCACCAGGCGCTCGGCCGAGGCGCCCGAGACGACGACCTGCCCACCGTGGGCGACGGCCATGATGCGGGCCGCCCGGTTGACGGCGGTGCCGAAGTAGTCGCCGTCGCGCTCCTCGGCGATGCCGGTGTGGATGCCCATGCGCACGCGGATCGGTTCGCCGCCGACCTCGATCCCGGCCAGGCCGGTCTGGACCTCGAGCGCGGCGGAGAGTGCGGCACCGGGACTCCCGAAGGCGGCACCGATCCCGTCGCCGGAGCTCGAGAACACGTACCCCCCGTGGTCGTCGATCGCCTGTCTCAGTCGGTGATCGTGCGTCACCTGGGCCGGGGCCATCTCGAGTGGATGGAGGTCCCAGAGCCGGGTGCTCCCGGCCATGTCGGTAAAGAGGAACGTGACCGTGCCCGTCGGCCGTGCCGGCATCGTCATCAATCTATCCATACCCCGGACGGGTCACTGCCCGACCTCCGGGGCGATCGGATCCCCGGAGTCGCGTTCCTCGACGGCCTGGGCGAACCCGACCTCCTCGGCCCGCCGCTTGAACCACATGCCCTCCGGGGAGTGGCGGGTGATGCCGTCGAACACCGTGGCGATCATCTGGGTGCCGGCCAGGCCCATGTTGTCGAGGGCCTGGTTGACCATGAGCTTCTGCATCATGAGCTGGTTGCGTGGCACGCCGGCCATCCGGCGGGCCAGCTCGTCGACCCTCTCGTCCAGCGAGCGATCGGGCACCGCCTCGAGCACGAGACCCATCGCCGAGGCTTCCGAGCCGGTGATGAGGTCGCCGGTGAACAGCATTCGCTTGGCCCGCTCGGGCCCCACCCGGTACACCCACATGGCCGTGGTCGGGCAGCCCCACACCCGGGCGGGGGGGTAGCCGATCCGGGCGTCCTCGGCCATCACGACCAGGTCGCAGGCGAGGGCGATGTCCGAGCCACCGGCCACCGCGAAGCCGCGGACCTTGGCGATCGTGGGCTTGTAGGAGCGCCACAGCGCCATGAAGTCCTGGGTGTTGCGGAACATCATCTCGAAGTCGAGCATCGGGTCCCACGGCATGTCCTGCGAGTAGGGCACGTCGGGCTGCTCGGCGTACTCCTTGAGGTCATATCCGGAGCAGAACGCCCGGCCCGCCCCGGTGACGACCACCACGTGGACCCCCCGATCCTCCTGGGCTGCCTCGACCGCCCGCCGGATCTCACCGGGCATGTGGGCGTCGATGGCGTTGAGGCGCTGGGGGCGGTCGAGGGTGATCGTCGCCACCCGATCCTCCACCTCGTACCGGATGCTGTGGAACTCCACCGGTCCTCCTCGCTCGGTCGACCGATCCTATGACCGGGGTGGATCCGTACCGGGCTCGGGGAGCGGGATCGACCCGTCGACGGCGTGGTAGAGCTCGTGGGCAGCGATCAGCGCCTCCCACTCCTCCTCGTGCCCCACGTCCACCGCCACGAGGTGGCGGGTCACCGGGCCCCCGGCCCGGTCGAACGAGCGGGCCCGGCGAATCGCCTCCGCCGAGGCATCGTCGATGCGACGGTGCTGGGCGAGGTGCTCGCTCCACGACACGGTGAGGAACACCTCGCTCACCCGGTGGGGATCCTCGGCGTTCCGGTACAGCCGCCACCGGTAGGCGCCGGTGCGCAGGCGGATGAGGCGTAGATGGTTCACCTCCTCCATGAAGGCGGGGAGGTCGGCACGGTCCACGACCCAGGTGTTGATGACCATCACCGGCCCGCCGGCGGTGTCGACGTGGTCGGGGACCTCGCGGTCCGCCGAGTACTCCGGGGTGACGACCTCGCCGAGTGTCGGGATGTCGAGCCGGGTCGCCATGCCGGCGAGGGCGATTCCGGCCACCGACATGATCGCGATCGACGAGCCGGCAGAGGTGACATCCGCCAGTGCTCCGGAGACGATGGCGCCGATGGGGAGGATTCCCACGAAAGCGAGCGAATAGAGGCTCATCGCCCTCCCCCGTACCCAGTGGGGCGACATCAGCTGGGCGGTGGCGTTCATCGTGGTCAGGGTCCACACCCAGCCCAGCCCGGCCACGAACAGCGCAGCGGCGGCCGTGGCGATCCTGGGGGCGAGCCCCAGCCCCAGGCCGGCGACCCCGAACACGCCGATGGTGACCGGGATCGACCACCGTCCGAGCCCGTCCACCACAGGCCGGCGGGTGAAGGCCGCGACGAGCGCACCCAGCCCCATCGCCCCCCAGAGGACGCCATAGGCGGTGGCCCCGCCGCCGAGCTCGTCGGTGCGGTTTGGCAGGATCGACTGGACCGAGGCAGACGTGATGGCGAAGAGCGAAGCCAGCAGGAGCAGGCGCCGGAACGACGATGTGTACCGGGCGTAGCGGACTCCGGCCGCCACCGCGGTCACCACCGACCCGGTCTCGCGGTCGGGGACGTGCAGCCCGGTGCCGATCACCGCCAGCACCGAAATCACGCCCAGGTACGAGAGGGCGTTGATCCCGAAGGCGACCTGGGCTCCGGCCGTGGCGACGATCAGCCCTCCCAGCGCCGGGCCGACCGCGCGGGCGACGTTGAACGCCACCGAGTTGAGCGCGACTGCGCTCGCCACCATGTCCCGCGGAACCAGATCGGGAACCAGTGCCTGCCAGGCCGGGAGGTTGAACGCCACCCCGACCCCAAGCATGAGACCCAAGCCCAGGAGCAGCCCCGGAGAGATGGCGCCGGTGGCCGTGAGGATCGCCATGCCGGCCGCCGCCACGCCCATGAGAGCCTGCGACGCCAGCAAGACCTTGCTCCGGTCGACGAGGTCGGCCACCGCCCCCGCCGCCAGGGCGAGGAAGAGGAGAGGGAGCGTCGTGGAGGCGGCCATCAGTGCCACCCAGGTGGCGGATCCGGTGAGCTCGAGCATCAGCCAGGAGGCTGCGACGCCCTGGAGGAACGAGCCCAGGTTGGAGAAGATCGACACCGTCCAGAGGGCCCGGAAGCGGGGGATCCGGAGCGGGGCGACGGCGGAGGTCACGGGGGTGGAGTGTATGGACGGCCGCAGCCGCGTCCGCGATTCCCCTTCGACGCGTGCGACGTGCGACGTGCGACGTCATACCACCTCGGGCGGGATGTCGGGTGCCACCGAGTGGGTGATGGCCTGGATCGACGCCACCCCTGCGACCGTCATCGCCATCCCCAGGAGCTGGAGCCCGCCAAGGGCCTGGCCCAGGACCACCCACGCCGTCAGCCCCGCCACCACGGGCTCGGCCGTCGCCACCACCCCGACCCTGCCTGGATCGGCCCGGCGCAGGGCGACGATCTCGAGGAGGAATGGGATAGCGGTGCCTGCCACCCCAACCCAGATCAGGCTGGGCCACACCCCGCTGCCGGCGGTGGGGAACCGGACGGGCAGGAATACGAGCCAGATGACGGCTGCGAACCCGAAGCCGTAGGCCGCGACCGTGATCTCCGGGAGGCGTTTGCCCAGGTACTCGCCGACCACGAGGTAGCCGGCGAATGTCACGGCCGCCCCCAACCCCGCAGCCGCCCCGATCGGGTCGAGCGCATCGACGTTCCATGCCTCGGTGATGAAGAGCGTGCCGATCACGGCGGTGACCGCGGCGGCCCAGGCGATGCCCGGGACCGGTCGCTTCTGGACCGTGGTCATCCAGACGAGCACCAACACCGGCCCGAGGAACTGGATGGTGACCCCGGGGCCGACTCCCAGCCGATCGATCGCCACGTAGTAGGTGATCGTCACCACCGCCAGCAGCGCACCAAGGCCGGCGAGACTCCCGAGTCGCCCACCCGGGGAAAGCGCACCTCGGCGCCATGCCACCAGGCCGAGCAGCACCGCCGCCATCACGGACCGCGACTGGGCGACCTGGGCGGGGCCGACCGCCGAGAACGCGCCGGCTGCGACCACCCCCGACACTCCGAAGAGGAACGCGGCGGCGAGCGCGGCCAGCAGTCCTCGTCGTTCCATCACGGCATTGTGGCCGTAACGCTCCCGTCACGGTCATGCGACACGGTGGCCGCGATGCCGGGCCGGCCCAGGACACGCCGTCCGGCGAAGACGGTCACGGCATAGGGTCGGCCCCCTCGAGGGAGGACGAATGGTGGTTGCTGAGAACCGAACGGTGTCGCTTGCGTCACTGGCGGTAGTCACAGCCGCCATCGTGGGCTGGCTCGCCCGGGCACTCTGGAGCCTGATCGGCGGCGCTTCTCCGCCCGCGGGCGACGTGCTGCCCATCGTCGTCGCCTCCCTCGTCTTCTGCCTGCTCGGCGCGCTGGTGTTGGCGCGGGTTCCTGGAAACCGGATCGGCTGGGTGCTGTCGGCCCCAGGCCTGATCCTCCTCGCCAGCGGCCTGGCCTCGGTCGCATCCGATGCCGGCCACCTCGTGTTCCTGGCGATCGGCGGCGTGGCCTGGTTTGGATCGTTCATCGCCCTCGGGTTCCTGATGCTCTGGTTTCCGACCGGGTCACCGGTCACAACCCGGTGGCGTTGGGTGGGCTGGCTCGGGTGCGCCAACATCGGCCTCCTGCTGGTCCTCGGCCTGTTCGCCGAACGGCTCTGCATCGACGGAGACGCCGGCGCGTGTCGCCGCGATGTGGCGAACCCGATCGGAATTCCCGGGATGCCCGATCCGGAGTACGGGGAGGTCGCACCGCTCTTCTTCGGCGTACTGCTGACCTTCATCGGTGCCTCTGCGGTGTCGCTGGTGGTGCGTTTCGTACGGTCGCGAGGAAGCGAGCGACTCCAGTTGAAATGGTTCGCCCTCTCTGTCTGGCTGTTCGTCGGAGCGATCGTGGTAGGCGCCGTCCTGGAAGGACTCGCCCTGCTTCCCTGGCTCGGTGGGCTCGTCTTCGCCGTTTCCCTTCTCGGCATCCCGGTGTCCGTGACGCTGGCCGTCACCCGTTATCGCCTCTTCGAGATCGATCGGATCGTCTCCCGGACGGTGTCGTACACGATCGTGGTCGGGCTGCTGGCGGGGGTGTATGCGGGGGTGTGGGGGCTGGCTACCCGGTGGCTGCCGCTGGGTTCGGACCTGGCGGTGGCCACCTCGACGCTGGCGGCGGCGGCGCTGTTCACGCCGGTGCGGCGGCGGGTGCAGGCGGTGGTTGATCGCCGGTTCAACCGGTCCCGGTATCGGGCGGACCGGGTCGTGGACGAGTTCGGGGTTCGGTTGCGGGGTGGAGCGGACCTGGAGATGATCCCCCGGCATCTGGAGGCGGTGATCCGGGAGACGCTTCAGCCGGCGGTCGTCGGCGTCTGGATCCGGGAAGGGGGCGGACCGGCACCCTGATCTGCCTCGCCGCGTGCGGTGGATGCGATGCTCGCCGACTCACCGTCGCCTCCCTTGGCCGTACGCCGAGTCGACTCGGGTCGAGCGCAGCGTTGGAGGGCGTCCGCAGCCCCGTCGGCCTTCGCCTCGATTGCGTCCCGACCGTGCTTGGCTTGTTGGCTCGTGTCCGATACCGCCTATTTCGTGGGGCCACTCGAGCGCCCCGGTCCGGGGGTGTTGCTCCTCCACTCGTGGTGGGGGTTGACGGGAGGCATGAAGCTGACCGCCGACCGTCTCGCCGACGAGGGGTTCACGGTGCTCGCCCCCGACCTGAACGAAGGGGTCACCTTCGAGGACCAGGAGGAGGCCCGCCGTCACCTCGAGGAGGCGGATCCCAACCGTCTGGCCCGGGTGACGCTCGACTCGCTCGCCGTCCTGGTCGAGCGATCGCCGGGAGGCTCGGTGGGCGTGGTCGGGTACTCGATGGGTGCCTCGCTCGGGATGTGGGCCTCGGTACGGCGCCCCGAGGCGGTGGCCGCCGTGGTGGCCTTCTACGGAACCCAGATCATCGACTTCGCCGGCTCACGGTCCGCTTATCAGGTGCACGCCGCCGGCGTCGACGAACTGGTGGACGACGACGAGCTGTCCTTCATGGAGGCGACCATGGGGCTGGAGGGCCTCGAGCTCCAGGTGTTCAGATATCCCGAGGTCGGCCACTGGTTCGCCGAGCGGGGTGCCGCCGGGTACCACAGCGGTGCCGCCGAACGGGCCTGGGAGCGGGCCGTCGGCTTCCTCCGCGACCGCCTGTCGGTGAGTGGTTAGCCCACGACCTCGACCCGGTCACCGGCCGTCAGCACGCCCTCGACGAGAACCCTTGCGTACACCCGGCTCCAACCCGGGTGACGGCTCTGCAGGATCCGGGTGAAATCGCGGTCGGCGAACCACCGGGCGTTGGTGGCACACGGCGTCGTGTACCGGGTGATCTCGACCTCGACCTCCGGTCCCAGCAGGAGCCGGGTGCCCGGGGTGACCATCGCCCAGTCGATGCCCTCCACCGTGATGTTGTCGCCGGCCGAACCCGGTGAGATGGGGTGGCCCTCGGCTTGCAGGCGCTCGATGACCTCCACCGAATAAAGACAGAGGGCACGAAGGGGTCCGCCATGGTGCTCGGTGTCGCGCTGGCGATCGCCGAGGATGCCGAGCGGCGTGACGACCGCCCTCGGGACGGGGAGCTTGGGAACCCCGCCGTCGGAGACGTTGATGTGCGCGATCGTGCCGATCACAGGTCCTCCAGGTCTTCGAGGAGCCGGCGGCGGTCCTCAACGTCGGCGATCGCGTCGGCCAGGGCCAGGGCTGCCGTGCGATGCCGTTCACAGCCCGCGGGGTCACCGGCCAGGTGCAGCGCCCGTGCCAGCGCCTCGTGGGCGTAGGCGATGACGAAAGAGTCGAGGTCCTGGTCGTGGCTCTCGCCCAGCGATCGCTCGGCGTAATGCCGGGCCAGGTCGGCCTGCCCGAGGACGGCGGTGACTCGCGAGACCTGCCAGTCGGCGATCGCCCGGTTCCTGGCGTCCCCGGCGACGTACCAGTGGTGGCGCTGGCCGAAGGTCGCGGCGAGCATCTCGTCGTTCTGTTCCGGCTCGCGTTCGGTCAAGTCGAGCAACTCCCATGCCCGATTGAAGGCGGCCGCGCCCATCCGCCGGTGCCCATCCAGGTCGTCGTCGTTCACACAGCCACCTCCTCGGGGAGGGGGAACCAGCGCAGCGACTCGGAGCCGGAGGGAAGGGGCGGTGAGGCCGCGCAGGAGCCGGCGGTGACGGCGAGGATCCTGCGCGCCTCCTCGAGGTAGTCGCAAAGGCGGGAGAGGGGCTCGGTATGGGCGTGTCGGCGGAAGCCGAGGGTCCCTCCTTCATAGGCGACGTCGTGCAGGCTCATGGGTGGCTCGGGCAGGCCATCCCGGTGTCGCCAGAGCGCGGACTCGATCTCGAAGCGATACGACGGCAGCATCCGCCAGCCGCGGTCGGCGACGAGATGCACGGCGTCGACGATGAACGAGAACTCCTCTTCGGAGATGAAATAGTTGAAGTTGACCCGCACCCATCCCGGCTTGACGACCTCGCAGCCCTCGGCGATCTCGTGTTCGAAGCGGCGGCTGGTCTCGAGGTCGATCCCGAGCAGTCGGTGCCCGTACGGCCCGGCGCACGAGCAGCCGCCGCGGGCCTGCACGCCAAATAGGTCGTTGAGGAGGGCGACGACGTAGTTGTGGTGGAGGTAGCGCTCGCCGAGATGCTCGGGGGCACGTACCACGAAGGAGACGATCGAGAGACGCTCGGCGGCGGGGTTTCCGAGTATCCGGATGCGGGGGTTTTGCCGCCACGAGGCGATCGCGCGCCGGATGAACGACTCCTCGCGGCTTCGGATCTCGTCGATCCCGACCGCCTCCTTGAGCTGGAAGACGAGGCCGGCCCGGATCGAGTCGACGATGGCAGGGGTGCCGCCCTCCTCCCGATGCTCGGGGTCTGCCAGGTAGCGGTGTTCGAGCGGGTTCACGTAGGCGACGGTGCCACCGCCCGGTACCGCAGGAACCCGGTTGTGCAGCAGGTCCCGGCGGACGACCAGGACTCCGGGGGTCTGGGGCCCACCGATGAACTTGTGCGGCGAGATGAAGACGGCGTCCTTGTAGTCGTGGCCGTCGAGGGCGGGGCTCCCCATCTCGATCCCCACATAGGGGGCTGCCGCTGCGTAGTCCCAGAAGGCGAGGGCACCGTGGAGATGGAGGAGGGAGGAGATCGCCGGCGTGTCGGTGAGGATGCCCGTCACGTTCGACGCCGCGGAGAAGCTGCCGATCCGCAGCGAGCGTCCGGTGTGCTCGATGAGGCGGCGCTCGAGATCGGCACGATCCACGTGCCCATCGGCGTCCTCGGCGATCTCCACGACGTCGGCGATGGATTCGCGCCACGGGAGCTCGTTGGAGTGGTGCTCGTAGGGTCCCACGAAGACCACCGGCCGGTCGTTCGGCGGGATGTGGGATCCGAGGTTGTGGCGATCGTCGAGCTCGGCGGGTATGCGGAGCCCGAGGATCGAGATGAGCCGGTCAATGGCCCCCGTCGCCCCCGAGCCGGCGAAGATCACGGCATGCTCGGCGGATCCGCCGACGCAGCGCCGGATGATCGTCCGGGCGTCCTCCCGGAAGCGGGTGGTCTGGAGCCCGGTTCCCGAGGTCTCGGTGTGGGTGTTGGCGTAGAGGGGGAGGACCTCGTCCCGGATGAAGTCCTCGATGAACGACAGCGAGCGGCCCGAGGCGGTGTAGTCGGCGTAGGTCACCCGGCGGACCCCGAAGGGCGTGGCGACGGCCGTGTCCTTGCCGATCACGGATTCACGGATCGTGGTGATGAGCTCCTCGGCGGCCATTGGACGAGCCTACCGGTCCGGCCCTGCCGTTCATTGAGCAACGGCGTGCCCGGAGGCCATCTGGTTGCTCAATCAATGTCCCATCACCCGGCCGGAGGGCCCCCGGCCGGGTACCGTCTCGACGCGATGGCCTCCACCGCCACCACCGTGACCATCGACGGGGAGGAGATCCGCATCTCGTCGCCCGACCGGGTGGTGTTCCCCGACCGCGGATGGACCAAGCGCGACGTCGTGGAGCATTTCCTCGTCGTGGCCGAGGGCGCCGTGCGTGGGATCCGGGGCAGGCCGACGATGCTCAAGCGCTACATGAAGGGTGTCGGTGAGCCACCCGTCTACCACAAGCGCGCCGACGAGAACACGCCATTCGACACGGTGGAGATCCGGTTTCCGTCCCAGCGTCCGGGCCGCATGAACGTACCGCGTACGGCCGCCGACGTGATCCGTCTCGCCCAGCTCGGGTGCCTCGACTTTCACCCGTGGCCGGTCCGTGCCGAGGACATCGACCACCCCGATGAGATGCGCATCGACCTCGACCCCACTCCCGGGTTCGGCTTCGAGGATGTGCGCCGGGCGGCGGCGGGGGCGAAGGAGCTGTGCGACGAGCTGGGGCTCGTGGCCTGGCCCAAGACCTCGGGGAGTCGGGGGATCCACCTGTACGTGCGAATCGAGCCGGTCTGGGACTTCGTCCAGGTGCGGAGAGCGGTGCTGGCCTTCGCCCGCGAGCTGGAGCGGAGGAACCCCGACCTCGTCACGACCAGGTGGTGGAAGGAGGAGCGGCAGGGGGTCTTCGTCGACTTCAACCAGATGGCGCGGGACAAGACCGTCTCCTCCGCCTACGGGATACGGCCCACCGGGTACGTGTCCGCCCCGTTCCGTTGGGACGAGCTGGCGGACGTCCACATCGAGGACTTCCCCATGGACCGGTTCGCCGGCCGCTATGCCGAGGTCGGGGATCTCACGGAGGGCATCGACGCTGCGGTATGCGGGATCGACCGACTCATGGAGTGGGTGACGCGAGACGAGGAGTCGGGGATCGGCGACGCCCCCTGGCCGCCGCACTACCCGAAGCAGCCGGGGGAGCCGCCCAGGGTGCAGCCGTCGAAGCAAAGGCGACCTGACGACGAGTATTGACTACGCCAGCGCCTCGGTGACCCAGGCGCGCCAGCGATCCATCAGCTCGGCGACGGGATCGGGGCGTGACGGGTCCGGGAGCATCGGCTCCCCGATCCGAACCCGCAGCCGGCCGGGTCGAAATCGATTGTCGATCCCCAAGACCTCGTCGCTCCCCTCGACGGCGGCGGGGACGAGCGGGGAGCCGGAGCGGACGGCGAGCCAGGCGGCGCCCCGCTTGAAGCCCACCTCGCCCCAACGCGACACCCGCCGCCCCTCCGGGAACAGGCCCACCGACCCGCCACCGCCGAGGTGGGCGAGGGCGGTGCGGACGCCGGCGATCGAGCGGTTCGCCCGGGACACGTGGATCACGCCCCAGGTGTCGAGCACGAGATCCAACAGGCGGTGGTTGCCGAGTAGCTCGTCGAGAGCCATGAACCGGACGGGCCGCGGGAAGGCGGCGGCGAGGAGAGGCGGGTCGAGGAACGAGAAGTGGTTGGCGGCCAACACGAACGGAGGGCTCGGGACCGCACCGTCGTACTTGTAGCGGGCCCGCCAGAGGCCGCCTCCCACCGTCCGGATCGCCACGCCGGTCGGGCGCCAGACCGCCCGTCCCGCCCAGGGGATGTCGCTCATGCCGGTGTTCTAGCCGCTCGGGGGATCGGGGTGTTGAACCGTGGGCCGGTGAACACGATCATCGTGTTCCCCAGCCCTGGGTTGGCGGTTCGGTCGACAGCAGCGCGCCCACGGCCGCCGCCGCCTCGGGAACGGCGCGTGCCGTCGCGGCCGACAGGGGGGCGCCGAGGGTGAAGTCGGAGGCGGGCACCGTCACCAGATGAGCCGCCGGGGCGTGTCCGAAGGTCTCCCTGGCGAGGTGGAGCAGGCCCGCCGGTCCGGTGTGATGGCTCGAGGCGTCCCCGGCCGGCTCCGGTTCGAGCGCGCTCACGGCGATGCGGGTGGCGCTGGGGTCGGCGTCGACGAACACCGCCCGACCGACCTCCGCCAGGTCGGCCGCCAGCTCAGGGGTGAGCTGGTGAACGGAGACGACGCGCACCCCGACCAGGCCCCAGGACTCGACCAATTCGGCCACCCGGCGGCCGGCGCCGTCGTCGCCGCGGAGATCGCTCCCGAATCCGACGACGAGGGCCTCAGCCACGCCTGACTTCGTTGAGCAGCGTGCCGTCGGGGCCGAGCACCGAGATGTGGAAGGGCATCTCGCCGACGGCGTGGGTCGAGCAGCTGAGGCAGGGGTCGTAGGCACGGATGCCCGCCTCGACCCGGTTGAGGGCCCCCTCCGGCACGTCGGGACCGTGCACGAACTCACGGGCGATCTGGAGGATCGTCCGGTTCATGGCCAGGTTGTTCTGCCCGGTGGCGATGATCATGTTCACCGCCGTGATCAGGCCTTCCTCGTCCACCTGGTAGTCGTGGAAGAGGGTGCCGCGTGGGGCCTCCGACACCCCTACCCCGTGCAGCCGGTTGATGCCCGCCTCGGCCCGCACCCGGTGGGAGGTGATCTCGGGGTCGCGAAGGAGTAGCTCGATGTGCTCGAGCGCGGCCAGGATCTCGATCAGCCGGGCGTGGTGGTAGAAGAACGACGAGGTGACGATCGGCCCGGCCCGCTCCCGCAGGTCGGCGAGGGCGGCGTCGGCGGCGGGGGTGCCGATCCACTCGCACACGTTGAGCCGGGCGAGCGGCCCGACCCGGTAGAGGCCTGCCTCCAGATCCCCGGACTCCTCGACCGGGGGCCGGAAGTAGGGCGACTTGAGATACGAATCGTCCTCGCCGGATTCGCCGATGATGCTCCGGTAGTCGCCCGGATCGTGCCCCCAGACGACCCGCCGCCCGTCGTGGTCGACGATGCCGATGGTTCCCCCGTAGTGCTCCCAGCCCCCGTCGGCTGCCACCAGGGAGAGGAACAGGCTCGGGAAGGACCCGAAGGCGGCCACCTCGCGCTCGAAGCGGTCCAGCAGGTCGGTGAAGAGGGCGAGGGTCTCGGCGGCCGTCGCCTTGGCCTCGGCGATCCCCTCGAGCAGGTGCAGGCGGTCATACTCGGAGAGGGGTGCCCCCACCCCGCCAGGCACGGCCCAGGCGGCGTGGATGCGTTGGCCGGCGACGTGGGCGATGACCTCCTGGCCGAACTGGCGGAGGCGGATCCCCTTGCGGGCGAGGTCGGGGTGCTCCTTGACGAGCCCGAACACGTTGCGGGAGGCGGGGTCGTGATCCATGCCCAGCAACAGATCGGGGGCGCTGAGGTGGAAGACGCTCAGGGCGTGGGACTGGACGATCTGGCCGAGGTTGACGAGCCGCCGGAGCTTCTCGGCGGCCGGCGGGATCGCCACCGCCAGCACGGCGTCCCCTGCCTTGGCCGAGGCGATCATGTGCGAGACCGGGCAGATCCCGCAGGTGCGCGCCGTCAGGCTGGGCATCTCCCACAGCGGGCGGCCCCGGCAGAACTCCTCGAACCCGCGGAACTCGGTGACGTGGAAGCGGGCGGTGTCAACCTCGCCCCTCTCGTCGAGGGTCAGCGTGATCTTGGCGTGGCCTTCGATCCTGGTGACCGGGTCGATGAAGATCGAGTCGTGCATCGCGCCTCTCAGCCGAATCGGATGTCGTTGGGGGTGCGGGGCACCGGCCGTCCGTCGAGGATCGCCTCCAGCAGCGTGCGGATCCGCTCGGCGGACGGCGGGCAACCCGGCAGGTAGACGTCGACCGGCACGACATGGTGGACCGGCAGCACGCTTGGGAGCAGCTTCGGCACCACCGGCGATGTCGGGGCTCCCGGGTTGCGGTCGGTCATGTCCACGTAGACGCGCCGGAGCAGCTCGGGGACGTCGCCGTGGATGTTGCGCAAGGCCGTCACGTTGCCGGTGACGGCGCAGTCTCCGAAGGAGACGAGGGTGGTGGTGTGCTGGCGGACCAGATGGATCAGCTCGAGGTTGTCCTCGTTGGCGACGGCACCCTCGACCAGGGCCACGTCGACCCCCTCCGGGTAGGTCTTGGCGTCGGCGATGGGGCTGTATACGAGGTCGACTCGCGTGGCCAGCTCGATCAGCCACTCGTCCATGTCGAGGAAGGACATGTGGCACCCCGAGCAGCCCCCCAGCCAGACGGTGGCGAAGCGCGGCAGGCTCATCGGCGGCCGTCTCGGTCGAGCCACACGCCCTCCTGCCTGGCGGTGGTGAGGAAGGCGACGAGGCCGGGATCGTTCTCCATCTCCCCGACCGCCCGCCCCTTGAAGAAGAGGGCGCCGGTCGGGCAGGCGGTGACGCACTTGCCGCACCAGGTGCAGGCGGCCGAGGTTCCCCACGGCTGGTTCATCCCCGCGATGATCCGGGCGCGGTGGCCGCGGTCGGCCACGTCCCACACGTGGGCCCCCTCGATCTCGTCGCAGGTGCGGACGCAGCGGGTGCACAGGACGCAGCGGTTGGGGTCGAGCACGTACTTGTGGTGGGTGGCGTCGATGTCGCGCTCGGGGGCCACGTAGTCGTAGCGGATGTGGTCGACACCGAGCTCGGCGGCGAGGGCCTGCAACTCGCACGCCCCGTTCGAGACGCACACGGCGCAGATGTGGTTGCCCTCGGCGAACAGCAGCTCGACGATCATCCTTCGGTACCGGCGGATCTCCTCGGTCTGGGTCCAGACCTCCATGTCTTCGGCGATCACGGTGGCGCAGGCCGGGCGCAACCCGGGCGTCTCGGCGATGGACACCAGACACAGCCGGCACGACGCGTACCGGGAGAGCCCCTCGAGGAAGCACAGGGTCGGGATGTGGACCGCCTCACGGCGGGCCAGGTCGAGCACCGTCTCGCCTTCGAACGCCAGGGTCTCCCGGCCGTCGAGGGTGACGGGGATGGTGGGCTCCTCAGCGCGCACGGGCCGCCTCCCGGTCGACGAGCAGGTCCTCGTACTCGTCCTCGAAGTAGCGGAGCGTGCTGATGACGGGGTTCGGCGCCGTCTGACCCAGGCCGCACAAGCTGGTCATCCGCACCATGTCGCAGAGCCCGCGGAGGTTGTCGAGATCGGTGCGGCGCCCCTCCCCGCGACAGATCCGGTCGAGGAGGCGATGCATCTGGACCGTGCCCGCCCGGCACGGCACGCACTTGCCGCAGCTCTCGTCCATGCAGAACTCCATGAAGAAGCGGGCCACCTCGGGCATCCGCACGTCCTCGTCCATGACCACGAGACCCCCCGAGCCCATGATCGAGCCCAGGTCTCTGAGGCTTTCGTAGTCGACCGGCGTGTCGAGGAACCGAACGGGTATGCACCCGCCGGACGGCCCACCGGTCTGGGCGGCCTTGAAGGCCTTCCCCCCGGGCACGCCGCCTCCCATCTCCTCGACGATCTCGCGGAGGGTGATCCCCATCGGCACCTCGATCAGGCCGGTGTTGGTCAGGTCGCCGGCGAGGGCGAAGACCTTGGTGCCGGTGCTCGACCTAGTGCCGAGCGAGGCGAACCACTCGGGGCCGTTCATCACGATGGCCGGGACGTTGGCGAGCGTCTCCACGTTGTTGATCATGCTCGGCCGGCCCCACAGGCCCCGCTCGGTGGGATAGGGGGGGCGGGTCGCCGGGTTCCCCCGCTTGCCCTCGATGGAGGCGATCAAGGCGGTCTCCTCGCCACACACGAACGCCCCCGCACCGATCCGGACCTCGAGCTCGAGGTCGAAGCCCGAGTCGAGGATGTTGCGACCCAGCAACCGGTGCCGGCGGGCCACTCGGATGGCCTGTTCGAGGCGCTGCACCGCCACCGGGTACTCGGCTCGGACATACAGGTATCCACGGCGGGCGCCGGTGGCGTAGGCGGCGAGCGCCAGACCCTCGATGAGTCGGTGGGGGTCGTCCTCCATGATCGTGCGGTCCATGAACGCACCCGGGTCGCCCTCGTCGCCGTTGGCGATGACGTACTTCTCGTCGGCGACCGACTCGTGGAGCATCGCCCACTTCTTGCCCGTGGGATAGCCACCGCCACCCCGCCCCCGGAGGCCGCTGGCCTCGACGGCCTCGACCACCTCGGCGGGGCTCATCGTCTGCACCGCCTTCTCGAGTGCCCGGTACCCGCCTGTCGCCACGTAGTCCTCGATGCGGTCGGGGTCGATCCGGCCGGCGTTGGCGAGCACGACCCGCACCTGGCGGGTGAAGAAGGGGATCGACTCGTCGAGCACGTTCCCGGCCACCGGTGCACCGGCGACAACGTGGTTCTCGACGAGGGCGGATGCGGTGGTTGCGTCGACCCGTTCGTAGAGCGTCGGCTCGGTGCCGCGAGGGGCCATCCGAACGAGCGGTCCCCGGCTGCACAGCCCCATGCACCCCGTCGGGACCACCTGGACGTCGTGTTCCAGCCCGGCGGCCGTCACCGACTCCTCGATCGCCGCCCTGGCCCGTCCAGCTCCGGCGGACATGCAGGCCGTGGAGGAGCAGCACATGATCCGCCACGGGTAGCGACCCTGCTGCTCCAGCTCGCGCTGGCCGACTTCGTGGAGATCGATGGGGGCGGCCATCAGGCGCCTCCCGGACCGGACTCGAGGCGGGTGGCGACTGTGGCGAGGATGGCCTCGCCGTCGGCGTGGCCGATGATCTCGCCGTCGAGCACCACGACGGGAGCCAACCCACAGCTCCCCAGGCAGCGTGCCGTCACCAGCGTCAGCCGGCCATCGGCCGTGGTCTGTCCGGCGCCGACTCCGTAGGCTTCGCCCACCGCCTGGACGATGGCGTCGGCGCCTTTCACGTAGCAGGCGGTGCCGGTGCAGACCGTGCAGCCGTGGTCCCCCTGCGGCTCGAGGACGAACAGGTGGTAGAAGGTGGCCACGCCGTAGACCCGGCTCGCCGGGAGCCTGAGCGCCCGGCTCAGGTACACGAGCACGTCCTCGGAGAGGTAGCCGAAAACGTCCTGGGCGACGTGGAGCAGCTCGATCAGCTGATCCGGCTCGTACCTGACCCTCTTCAGCTTCTTGTCGAGCACGGCGAACCGATCGTCCCCGGAGGGGTGGACCTCGGCGCTCGTGTCGGTGGTGGTCATCGCCCTCCGGCGGGTCGTATCGACGTCCGGGCGGACCCTACGCGGCCGGGCCGGGGGAGCGTAGGGCCGAAGGGCCGGTCGCTGTGGGCGCCCATCACCCAGGGCCGTCCATCACGGCACCGAACCCGGGTCCCTCCGGGCGCGCGAGCTGGTCGAGCGTGCAGCTCGACGCCTCCCGGTCTGGCCGCCAGCGATGGAACCGGGTGGCGTGGCGGAACCGTCCGTTCTCGAGCTGGTCGTAGCTCACCTCGACCACCACCCCGGGCGCCACCGGGGTCCAGGCCAGGTCCTTGTCGCCGGTCCAGCGGCTCGGCTCCCCCGGCACCCGAACCCCCTCGCCAAAGGATCCCTCGGAGCGGATCTGCTCGAGCTGGCGGAGGATCTCGACCCGGTCGTGGTGGCTGAACCCCGAGCAGTGGCCCACGAAGTGGAGCTCGCCCCGGCCGTCGTACAGCCCGAGCAGGATCGATCCGATCCCGTCGCCGCCCTTGTGGACCCGGTAGCCGCCCACCACGCACTCGACGGTCCGCCGGTGCTTGAGCTTGACCATCGCCCGTTTCCCGTGGACGTATCCCTGCTCGAGCGGCTTGGCGACGATCCCGTCGCACCCGGCGGCCTCGTACTCGTCGAACCATCGCCGGGCGGTATCGGCATCGGTCGTGGACGGCGTCAGGTGCCAGGGGTGCTCGAGCCTGGCGGCCAGGTCGACAAGCCGCTCCCGCCTGACCCGGAATGGCTCGCCCCGAAGATCGACACCCTCGACGGCCAGCAGGTCGAAGGCCACCAGCTCGGCGGGGATCTCGGCGGCCAGCCGGCGGATTCGGGACTCGGCCGGGTGGATGCGTTGCTGGAGAAGGTCGAACGAGCTGACATCGTCGAACACCACCAGGACCTCGCCGTCGACCACGGTGCCCCCGGGAAGGCTCCGAAGGGCCGCCTCCAACTCGGGGAAGTAGCGGAGGAGCGGCCGCTGGTTGCGGGAGTCGAGCCGGACGGTGCTCCCCCCCCAGGCCACGGCCCGGAAGCCGTCCCACTTGGGCTCGTAGGCGAAGGAGCCCGCCGGCCAACGCTCGGAGGTGCGGGCTTCCATCGTCTCGATGGGCGGCGGGAACGGCCACGTGCTCATGGAGCGCATTCTCCCGCAGATCGCCCCGGCTTGCCCCGTCCGGCCGGTGCCGTACGATCCACCGGTGGCCGAGCCGACACCTGCCTCCCACATCGTCGCCTTGTTCAAGGCGGCCGGGGCATGGTTCGGCGCCGACCGGGCCAGCCGGATGGCCGCAGCGCTCTCGTATTACACGCTGTTCGCCCTCATCCCGCTGCTCTTCATCGCCTCGGCGATCGCCGGGTTCGTGTTCGGCGATCCCACCCTGGTCGAGCAGGTGGTCGAGCGGGTCGAGGACCTCGTGGGGGAGGTGGTGGCGAGTGCGGTGGCCGACCTGCTCGGGGTGGTCCAGGCCACTGCGGGGGCGTCGCTCGCCATCGGTGTCGTGCTCGCGGTGTTCACTGCCTCGACCCTGTTCAAGCACACTCAGGGAGTGCTCAACGTGGTCTTCGGCGCCCCCGATCGTCTCGACCGCGGCTTCCTTCCCTCCCTCCGCAAGCGCGTGATCGGCGCGCTGGCCGCGCTGCTGCTCGGGATCCTCGTCCTGCTCCCCCTCGTGGCCGTGAGCGCAATCGGGTGGCTCCAGGCTTTGGTGCCGCTCGACGGGCCGCTGCTGAGGATCCTCGTCAACGTCGGGGTTCCGCTGGCCTCGTTCGTGCTGCTGGTGGCCGTGGTGGGTTTCACCTTCCGGACCCTCACCGTGGTCCGGGTGCCCCGAAGGGCGGCCTGGCGCGGCGGGTTCTTCACCGCCCTGGTCGGGCTCGTGGCCGCCTCGCTCGTCGGCACCTATCTGTCGGTCGCCTCCGCGACCGGGACCCTGGCTGCCCTCGGCAGCGTCGCCGTGCTCCTGTTCTTCGGCTTCCTGATGTGGCAGGTCTATCTGTTCGGCGCCGAACTCACCAAGGTGTACGCCGGATTCCTGGAGCGGGGCGAGATCCGCCTCCCCGGCCATCGTGCGACTCCCGCCGAGGAGCCGGCCTCCGGGCCGGAGCCGATGCCTGCATCCCGGGCACTCCTCGTCGGCCTGCTCGTGGGTCTGCTCGGCCGCAGGCGTTGACACCGGGAACCGGTAGGGTCCGCGCCGGCCATGACCGACATCGCCTTCCGCCTCAACGGCGCCGAGGTCACCGCCTGTGCAGGGCCCGGCACGGCGCTCGACCTGATCCGCGACGTCCTCGGGCTCACCGGCGCCAAGCTCGTGTGCGGCACCGGCGGGTGCGGGGCGTGCGCAGTGCTCGTGGACGGGATGCCCGCAGAGACCTGCGTCCTCCCGACCGAGGGCCTCGCCGGGCGAGAGGTGGTCACGGTCGAAGGGCTGGCCGGGCCGGCGGGCCTCCACCCGGTGCAGCGGGCCCTCCTCGCCCACGACGCCGTCCAGTGCGGGTTCTGCACCCCCGGCGTCGTGGTGGGGGGTGTGGCCTTCGTCGAGCGGTGGCGGCGCGAGCACCCGGGTGAGCGGCCCACCGCCCGGGAGGTCGCCGAGGCCCTGGATGGTCACCTGTGCCGCTGCGGGGCGTACCCGGGCATCATCTCGGCCGTACGGGCGGCGTGTTCCGGCGAGTTCGACGGCGACGACCCGGTCCCCGCCCGCCCCGAGGCACCCCTCAAGGCGACGGGGGCTGCCCGTTACACCGTCGACGTCCGACTCGAGAGCATGCTGCACGGCCGGATCGTCCGATCGACCGAGCCGCGCGCCGAGATCCTCGCCGTCGAGACGGACGCCGCGATGGCCATCCCGGGCGTGAGGGCCATCGTCGAGTTGCTCCCACCCGACCGGACCGTCCGCTACGTCGGCGACTCGATCGCGGCGGTGGCGGCGGTGGACGTGGCCACCGCCGAACGGGCGATCCAGGCGATCGCCGTCCGCTACCGGGCGCTCGCGTCGGCGGTGGGCATGGCGGCGGCGATGGCGGACGGCGCCCCGGATCTGGTCGGGTGGCGTCTGATGCTGAACAGCAGCAACGAGGCGGGAGCGTTCGCTGTGGCCTTGCCCCGATCGGGGAACCGGCGGGGTCCGTGGAGCCCGCTCTCGTACCGGCGTATCACGGCTCGCCGCCGGATCGCACGGGCCCAGAGGTCGGGCGATCCGCTCCTCGTCGAGGGCACGTGGGTCACCGCCGCCCAGAGCCATGCCTCGCCCGAGCCCCACACGGCCGTTGCCGACTGGAAGGGCGACTCCCTCACCGTCTACCTCTCGAGCCAATCGGTCACCGCGACCGCGGCCAGGTTGGCCCGGAGGTACGGGCTGGAGCCGGCCAGGGTGCGGGTCGTCGCAGACCACGTCGGGGGCGCGTTCGGGTCCAAGCAGGGGCTCACAGAGCCGGTCGTCGAGGCGGTCGAGCTGTCCAGAGCCGCCGGAGCCCCGGTGCGGGTCTCTCTCTCGCCCACCGAGGAGCTGTCGGTGACCGGGTACCGTCCCGGCTCGGAGATCCGGCTCTCGCTCCTCGGCGGGGTGGACGGGTCGCTACAGGCCGTGGAGGCGGTGGCCCACCTGGACGGAGGCGACTCGGTCGGTCAGACGGTGGCCAACCTCATGCGGCTCAGCTATCCGGGGAGACCGATGGCACTCGTCGACTACGACGTGGTGAACAATGCCCCTCCGGCCAAGCCGTTCCATGCCCCCGGCTCCCCGATGGCTCTATTCGCCTTGGAGACCGCGGTCGACGAGCTGGCCGAACGCCTCGGGGACGACCCGATCGCCCTGCGGCTCGGATGGGCGCCGCGCCCGCTCCGCCGGGCGGTCTACGAGTGGGCTGCCTCGCACCCCCTTTGGCGCGGGCGCCCGCAGGCTGCGGGGAAAGCGGTCGGGGTGGGCGTCGCGTTCGGCACCTGGTACTACGGCTACGACCCCGCCACCCGGGTGCGGGTGCTCGCCGACCCGAGCGGGTTCGCCGTGGAGACGGCGGCCCAGGAGATCGGGACCGGGGCCCGCACGCTCTTGGCGGCGGGGGTGGCGGAGGTCTTCGGGGTGTCCCCGGACGGGGTGACGGTGCGGATCGGCGATTCCGCCCTCTGCCACGGCCCCACCACCAGCGCCAGCCGGACCACGCCGTCGCTCGCTCCCACGACCCGGGAGGCCGCCGTCCGGCTCCGGGACCGCCTGGTCGAGTCCGCCACGCACGAGCTGGGACTCGTCGGCGCCGTCCCGGTCGAGGGCGGTGTCGTCCACGACGGAGAGCTGGTGCTGTGGTCGGAGCTCCTCCGCCGGATTGCCCCCCAGTCGGCCGAGGCGAAACGTCCGAAGGACCGGCACCTGCCGGTCTCGCCGGTCCCCGTCGAGGGCGTACAGGCGGGGTGGGGGCTGTCCGATTCGGCATGTCTCGTGGAGGTGACGGTCGATCGTGCGAGCGGCGCCGTCCGGGCGACCCGGGCCGCCGTCGCGCTCGCCGCCGGCAAGATCCACACCCCCGTCCAGGCCGCCGGGCAGGTGCACGGCGCCCTCGCCCGGGGCATCGGGCAGGCCCTGACCGAGGAGCGGATCACCGACCCCCGCACCGGGCGGGTCGTCACGGCGTCCTACGACACTTACCGGATCCTGCGGTGCGGCGGGATGCCCGAGGTCGAGGTCCACTTCGTCGAAGAGGGGTTCGAGCACGCCCCCGGCGGGGGAGCGGGCATCGCAGAGCTGGCCATTACGGCGGTCCCGGCGGCGGTCGCCAACGCGGTCGCCCACGCCACCGGCCGGCGCCTCCGGCGCCTCCCGATGGCGCCCGAGCGGGTGCGGGAGGCGCTCGCGGTCTGATCACACCCTGGCTCGCCGGGTCCCGCGCCCGATAGGCTTGCCGCATGGCCATCGACATCGCCGGGTTCGTCACCGACCTCAAGGAGCACGCGGTCGAGCACGGCTTCCACGTCCACGACGAGCGCCACTTCGTCGAGACGTACAGCCTCCGCCAGTCGTGGGAAGTCGACGTGCACCCGGAGGAGGCCTGCAACGGCCCGCTCGACCTCCACCTCTCCCTCGACGTCGAGCCCCGCACCCTGCTCGCCCTCACCGACCTGCTCGACGAGATGGGTGACGAGTTCGAGGAGCCGGATGACCAGTACCGGCTCCCGCTCTACTTCAACTGGGGCCTGCCGCCGCTCTCGCAACCCCCCGACCTGCTGGTTCTGGCCACCGATCTGGCCGGGATCGGAGGCACCGAGCTCCCGATCGAGGTGTCGGCGATCGACTCGTACGGGGCGGTGACCGATGCTCCCGACCGGCGGCTGACCCTCACGGGCTCGAGTGAGGTCTCGCTCGTCGACATCGTGATGGGACGCGAACAGCTGTGCGCCGTGCTCGACCGGGCCAAGGAGGTCAGCGAGTACCTGGTGGACCGGTTGGCCCTATGGATGTGACGAACGGCCGTCATCGCGTGCTGCAGGCTGTGGCATCATTTCGTTTGACCTGCTCGTGCCGGGTGGGTCGTCCACGCCGGGAGCGACCCGCCGGTTACCGATAGGTTGTCGGTCCGGGTTGACTCACGGAGTGCGCCGGGCGAGCGCCCGGCGCAGAAAACAGGAGGAACCAACGTGCACTTCAAGCGCATGACGTGGCTGGCGCTCGTCGCCGCCTTCGCCATGGTCGTCGCGGCCTGCGGCGGTGGCGAGGCCGAGGAGACGACCACCACGACCGCGGCCGAGGCCACCACGACCACGGCCGCACCCGAGACGACCACGACGGCGGCAGCCGCCGCCTCGTTGCTGGTGTGGGCCGACGAGAACCGGGCCCCGGTCGTCCAGGCCGTGGCCCCCGCCTTCACCGAGGCGACCGGCGTCGAGGTGAAGGTCGAGATCGTCGACTTCGGCCAGATCAAAGACCAGGTCGGCGTGGCCGGCCCGGCCGGCGAAGGTCCCGATATCTTCGTCGGCGCCCACGACTGGACCGGTGAGCTGGCCGCCAACGGCGTGATCTCCCCGATCGACCTCGGGGCCAAGGCCGGGGACTTCTTCCCGGTGGCGCTCCAGGCGTTCAGCTTCGAGGGGTCGCTCTTCGCGGTCCCCTATGCCACCGAGGCGATCGCCCTCTACTACAACACCGATCTCGTCCCCGAGGCGCCGGAGACCTTCGAGGAGATCGGCGCGATCTGCGATGCTCTCGAGGGCATCGAGAACTGCGTCGGGGTTCCGGGCGGTGGTGATGGCGCCGACGCCTATCACAACTACCCGTTCGTGTCGGCGCTCGGCGGCTACATCTTCGCCTATGACGAGGCCACCGGGTACGACACCGCGGATGTGGGTCTGGACAGCGAGGGCGCCGTCGCCGGCGTGACCTTCCTCGAGGGCCTCGTCGCCGACGGGGTGGTGGGCTCGGTCAACTACGACACGGCCAAGAACCTCTTCCTCGAGGGCCAGCAGCCGTTCTGGATGACCGGCCCGTGGGAGCGCGGCACGCTCGAGGGCCAGGACACCGTGAACTGGGCCGTTGCCAAGCTCCCCACCATCGAGGGCAACGCCCCGGCACCGTTCGTGGGCGCCCAGGGGATGTTCCTGTCGGCCTTCAGCGAGAACACACTGATCGCCCAGTCGTTCCTGCTCGACTTCATCGCCACCGAGGAGGCGATGCAGGCCCTGTACGACGCCGACCCGCGCAACCCCTCATTCATCCCGGTGTTCGAGGCGCTCGCTGACGACCCGGTGGCCCAGACGTTCGCCGCATCGGCGGCCGACGGCAACCCGATGCCGAACGTGCCCCAGATGGGCTCGGTGTGGGGACCGCTCGGAGACAACCTGCTCCTTGTGCGCAACGCCGCGCTCGGGGCCGACGAGGCCATGGCCAACGCCGCCCAGGCGGTTCGGGACGCCATCGCCGGCTGACCGACCGTCACGTTCCGATGCTGGAGGGCCCCCGTCCGGGGGCCCTCCACGCGTCCGGTGTCCCGTGACGTCGGCCTGGGACTCGACTGGTATCGTCGCCCCACCGTGACCGCCGTTCAGGAGCGTGACCCGGACACCGGCCAGTCCCGCTGGGAGTTCACGCGTGGTTTCTGGCTGCGGCTGGCGGCGCTCGGGCTCTTCGACGCCGGCGTGATCGCCCTCGTCCCCATCCTGTGGGCGGCCGATTCGCTCACGTTGCTCGTCTTCGTCCTCGGCTCCGCCACCCTCGTCAACTACGCCTATCTCTCCGCCCGTTCTCAGGCGCTCAAGTGGCTCACCCCAGGGCTCATCCTCATGGCGCTCTTCGTGGTGTGGCCGCTCGTCTACACGGCCTATGTGTCGCTCACCAACTGGCAGACCGGCAACGTGCTCACCAAGTCGCAGGCAATCGGCCGGCTCGAGTCGCGGCCCCTGCTGACCGGCGACTCGGTGCCGCTGTCGCTGTGGGTGTTCCGCAACGACGACGGCGACCTGCGGTTCCTCGCCGAGGACCCCGAAGGAACCCGCTACTTCGGAGAGCCCCGATTCCGCACGGACGAGCCGCTCGAGGATCCGCTGGAGGACCCCGAGGAGCTGGGGGTCGTGGACGAGGACGGAGACGGCGTCCCCGAGTCGATCGGCGGCTTTCGCAGGCTCCTCCTCGGCGAGCTCATCGCGATCGCCAACGATCTCGAGCGGCTGGTCCTCGACGTGCCCGGGGTGGGCATCGTCCAGGTGCAGACCCCGACCACCGCCCGCCTCATCGAGGCGACCCAGCGCTACATCTATGACCCCGAGACCGACACCCTGTTCGACGCCCAGCGCGGCGTGACCTGCGAAGCGGGGGTCGGCCAGTTCGTGTGCGAGGGCGTGCCGCTCTTCCAGATCGACGGGGCGGCGCCAGGCTGGCGGGAGGCGATCGGGTTCGACAACTACGTGGCGATCTTCACCAACCCGCGGATCCGGGATCCGTTCGTCAAGGTGTTCACCTGGAACGTGGTGTTCGCCCTGCTCTCGGTCGTCTTCACCTTCAGCCTCGGCCTGCTCCTGTCCAACGCCCTCCAGGTCGACAAGCTCAGGGGGAAGGCCTTCTACCGCTCGATCTTCATCATCCCCTATGCCATCCCCGCCTTCATCTCCACCATCGTGTGGCGGGGTCTGCTCAACGACCGGTTCGGGCAGGTGAACCGGGTTCTCGACGTGATCGGCATCGACGCCATCCCCTGGCTCCGCGACCCCTTCTGGGCCAAGGTGGCCGTGCTGCTCGTCAACCTATGGCTCGGCTTCCCCTACATGTTCTTGATCACCACCGGTGCGCTCCAGGCGATCCCCGGCGAGTTGAAGGAGGCGGCCCGGGTGGACGGAGCCGGCCCGGCCCGGGTGTTCAGCACCATCACGCTGCCCCTGCTGCTCGTGTCCACCGCGCCGCTCCTGATCGGGTCGTTCGCCTTCAACTTCAACAACTTCGTGCTGATCTTCCTCCTCACCAACGGTGGCCCACCGGTTGCCGGCGCCGCCGTCCCCGTCGGGGAGACCGACATCCTCATCTCGTTCACCTTCAACATCGCCGTGCAGTCCGGGCGAGGACAGCAGTTCGCCCTCGCCTCGGCGATCGTGCTGATCATCTTCTTCATCGTGGCGGCCATCTCTGCCTTCAGCTTCCGGTTCACCAAACGCCTGGAGGACGTCTATGGCAACGTCTGAGACCACCACGGTCACCGCCCAGACGACCAGGGTCCGCAGCAACCGGCCTAGCCTGCTGCGGTGGGCGCGGGAGGTCGGATGGCGTCATCTCCTCCTGCTCTCCTTCGCCGCCTTCGCCCTCTTCCCGGTGGCGTGGATCGTGTCGGGCTCGTTCAACGCCGTCGACAACCAGGCAGCGGTCAGCATCATCCCCGACGAGGTGACGACCGACAACTACACCGAGCTGTTCACCGACCCCAACACCCCGGTCGACCGCTGGCTGTGGAACTCGTGGAGGGTGGGACTCGTCGCCGCCTCCCTCAACGTGGTGGTGGCGGCGCTCGCCGCCTACGCCTTCAGCCGGCTCCGCTTCCGGGGGCGCCGGGTGGGGCTCATCACCCTCCTGCTGGTTCAGGTGTTCCCCCAGTTCCTCGGGTTCATCGCGTTGTTCATCCTGGCCCAGCAGATGGGAGAGGTCTTCCCGCAGGCGGGCCTCGACACCCACGTCTTCCTCATCCTCGTCTACCTGGGAGGCGCCATCGGGTTCAACGCCTTCCTCATCAAGGGGTTCATGGACACGATCCCCGACAGCCTCGACGAGTCGGCCAGAGTCGACGGCGCCTCGGCCTGGGTGATCTTCTCGCGGATCGTCTTTCCCCTCTCCCGGCCGGTGCTGGCGGTGATCTTCATCATCACCTTCATCAACATCTTCTCCGAGTACATCCTCGCCCGAACCCTGCTGCGCTCGACCCAGCAGTTCACCCTGGCGGTGGGGCTGCAGCTGTTCGTTCAGAGCGACTATGCATCGAAGTGGGGCAACCTCACGGCGGCCGCGGTCGTGGGTGCCCTTCCCATCGTTCTGACGTTTCTCATCGCCCAGCGTCAGATCATCGGCGGACTCACCCAGGGTGCCGTCAAGGGCTAGGCCTCGCCGGTTCCCGACCGACCACGGGGTCTACGGGAGCCCGGGCGATCTGTCGCCGTGGGATCTCCGGTTCGACCCCGGGCGGCGTGCCCACCTCGACGCCGCCCCCGACGGGGCGGTGCGACTCCGGGTGTGGGCCGAGCCCTCCCTCGCAGAGGGCATGCTGGTGACACGGTCGGGTGCCGGCGTGCTCGGGCACCCGATGGAGCCGGTGGCGCGCACCATCCGCTTCACGTTCTGGGAGGTGGTGGCCGGGCCGTTCCCCGCCGGGACCGAGTACACCTTCGCCTTCCGGGCCCCCAACGGCAAGGGGGTGTACCTGGTGCCATCCGGTGTGACGAACGCCGTCGAGCGGATCGATCGCTGGCCCCTGGTCCCGCCGCCGCCGATGACCGTGCCCGAGTGGGCGCAGGGTCCCGTCATCTATCAGATATTCCCCGACCGGTTCGCCCGGGGAGCGCCGGTGCCCGATCCTGCCGGCGCGGAGCCGTGGGGGGCGCCGCCCCGCAGCCGGGGCTTCCAGGGCGGCGACCTGCCCGGGATCACCGCCCGCCTGCCCTATCTGGCCGACCTCGGCGTGGAAGTCCTCTACCTCAACCCGATCTTCACCTCTCCCTCGAACCACCGCTACGACACAGTCGACTACTACACGGTCGATCCGATGCTCGGGGGCAACGAGGCCCTCCGCACGCTGGTCGAGGAGGCTCACCGGCGCTCGATCCGGGTGATCCTCGATGCCTCCTTCAACCACGTCCATCCCCGGTTCTTCGCCTTCCAGGACCTCGTTCGCCGGGGCCGGCGCTCCGCCTACCGGGGCTGGTTCGTGGTGGAGGACTGGCCGCTGCGGGTGAAGGTGAGGACGTCCGGTCGTCGGCGGTGGGTGGAGGAGTGGATCCCCACGTGGGAGGAGCAGGTCGGGCTGCCGGTGGAGCGGGCGGACGGCCACTGGCCTCCGGTGGAGCCCACCTACCAGGCCTGGTACTCGGTACCCACCATGCCGAGGGTCGACCTCTCGCATCCCGAGGCCCGCGCCTACATGCTCGAGGTCGCCGCCCACTGGCCTCGCGAATACGGCACCGACGGCTGGCGCATGGACGTCGCCCGGTACGTCGACCCCGACTTCTGGGACGACTTCCGCACCGCGGTCCGGGCGGTGAACCCCGAGGCCTATCTGCTGTGCGAGGTGATGGGCGATGCCTCGACCTGGCTCGAGGGGGACCGGTTCGACGCCACCATGAACTACACGTTCCGGGATCTGTGCATCCGCTTCTTCGCCACGGGGGAGATCGACGGGGCGGAGTTGCTCGACGACGCCTCCCGGCTGTGGGCGTCGTACCCGTGGCCGGTCACGCTGGCCAACCAGAACCTGCTGTCGAGCCATGACACGCCGCGGTTCCTCACCGTGGCGGGGGGCGAGGCCTGGCGGCTGCGGCTCGCCACCGTGTTCCAGTTCACCTTCCCCGGAGCCCCCGGTGTGTACTACGGCGACGAGCAGGGCATGGAGGGCGGTCACGATCCCGACTGCCGGGGTGCGTTCCCGTCCGATCCCGCCGGACACGAGGTCCACGCCACCATCGAGCAGCTGTCTCGTTTGCGACGGGACGAGCCCGCCCTGGTGAGGGGGGAGTGGCGTCCGCTCCACGGCGACGGGGACCTCGTCGTCTTCGAGCGGCGGGCGGGGCGCCACCGCCTCGTCGTCGCCATCAACCGCGGCCCGCGGCGTGCCCGGTTCGACGGCATCAGTCCAGCCGCACGGATCAGGTGGGGCGAGGGCGGTCTCGACGGGACGATCCTGACCGTCGGCCCCCACCGTGCGGTGGTCGCCGGCTGACCGCTTGATCCCTGCTTTAGACGCCGGGCCCTACGTTGGGGCCACCCCGTCCCCGAGGAGTTGGACCGACCGTGCCCCCGGACCCACGAATGCCGCTTCCCACCGGCCGTACCTGGCGCGATCTGCCGCCGGCCCCCCCGGTGGCGGCCCCCACGCCTCCCGTCGTGCCCGAGGCCGCCTCGCCGGTGGCGGTGGCCGCGCCCCGCCGCTGGCCGTGGGCGGTCGGAGCGCTCGGGGTCGTGCTCGCCGGCGTGCTGGTCGGGATGGTGGCGTTCCGGGGGGGCTCGGCGGGCCTGGCCCTCCAGGCAGCTCCTCCGACGACGGTCGCCCCACCCTCGGATCCGATCGTGCCCGCCCCGCCGCCGGAGCTCGGGGGTCCGCCCTCGTCGTCCACGGATCCCCTCGATGGCCTGGCGGAGGAGCTCGGCCGGCTGTTCGAGGGGCCCCTGCTCGATGAACTGCTGCGGGGCCTCACCGAGCGGGAGCCCGACACGCAAGAGGTCCAGCCCGAAGGAGGAGAGACCCCGCCCGGCGAGTCCGTCCGGTCGATCGAGGCGATCGTCATCGTGCCGGTGCCGCCACCCGACCACCGGATCTCGGCCAACACCCTCTATCTCGAGCCCGCCGGGGTCCGTCAGGAGCTCGTCCTCACCGGCCCGGTCGGTGAGATCGTCGTCGCCGGCGAGCGCGGCTCGGCGGCGTCCACACCCATCGGAGAACCCGTAGCCGTGCGCGGCACCATGGGCGACCTCGTCGAGGCGGGCGGGAGGCTCGTGCTGGCGTGGCAAGAGTCGGAGTCCGTGGCGGTACGGATCGATGCCCCGGCCGCCTTCGGGCGGGAGGCCCTCATTGCCCTCGCCGAGTCGCTGGAGGTGGCGCCGTGAGCGATCTCCCCCCCGTTCGCCACATCGATCACGACACCGCCCGGGGCCTGCTGGAGGACGCCCAACGGGAGATTCGCCGGGTGCTCGTCGGCCAGCAGCGCATGCTCGACCGGATCCTCGCCTCGCTCCTGTCGGGCGGTCACTGTCTGCTCGAAGGGGTCCCCGGCCTCGGCAAGACGATGACCCTCTCCACCCTGGCCAGGGTGATGGGCGGGACGTTCTCGCGGATCCAGTTCACGCCGGACCTCCTACCCGCGGACATCGTCGGTACCCGGATCTACCTGCAATCGCAGGAGCGGTTCGATGTCGAGCCCGGGCCTATCCTCGCCAACTTCGTGCTCGCCGACGAGATCAACCGGGCACCCGCCAAGGTGCAGTCGGCCATGCTCGAGGCCATGGCCGAGCGCCAGGTCACGGTGGGGGACACGACCTTCCCGGCCCCCCGGCCGTTCCTCGTCATGGCTACCCAGAACCCGATCGAGTCGGAAGGCGTCTACCCGTTGCCCGAGGCTCAGCGCGATCGGTTCCTCATGCGGGTACCGGTCGAATATCCGACGCCGACCGAGGAGCGGGAGATCGTCCGGAGGATGGACGTGACACCGTCGGACGCCGGCCGGGTGCTCGACCCCGACACCGTGGTCCGGCTCCAGCAGATCGCCGCCTCGCTGCCGGTCGAGGAGAGCGTCGTCGACTATGCGCTGCGCCTCGTCGAGACCACCCGTCACCCCGCCCGGTTCGGCCTGCCCCAGCTCGACGGGCTCCTCGCCTACGGTGCCAGCCCTCGGGCCAGCATCGCCCTGATCCGGACCGCCCGCAGCCTCGCGCTGCTCCGGGGAAGGCCGGCGGCCACGCCCCAGGACGTGTACGACGTAGCGTACGACGTCCTCAACCACCGTCTGATCCTCTCCTATCAGGCT
>JAWOJB010000012.1:0-8346 GCA_046484325.1 Acidimicrobiia bacterium
GACGTGCTCGAACACCTCCAGGTGGTCGATGTGCTCGTAGACCGTGACGGGGTGCTCGAGGTGGCGCCGCCAGTCGAAGTTGTACACGTAGGAGAGGTAGATGGGGGAGGGGATGCGATGGAGGAGGTCGGTGAGCTCGTCGGGGACGAATCCCACGTAGACGCCGTCCTCCCGTCGCTCGAACCCGAGACGGCCGTCCCGGTAGCGGTCGTCGAGGTGGTAGAGCACCGGGTAGCCGAGCGCGGCGAAGGCGAGCGCCATCTGCTGGGGCCGCTGGAACAGCTCGACGTCCCACCCGATGCCGGGCGGGAGGATGACGAACCCGGGCGCCCCGGC
Organism: Acidimicrobiia bacterium; assembly: GCA_046484325.1. Taxonomy (GTDB): domain Bacteria; phylum Actinomycetota; class Acidimicrobiia; order Spongiisociales; family ZC4RG35; genus JAWOJB01. The sequence continues at coordinate 337 of JAWOJB010000012.1, forward strand.
GTGCGCCTCGACGATGCGGGCGAGGTCGGTGTCGATCCGGGCTCGTGCCACCGCCAGCTCTTCCGGCGTCAGCTCGGCCCGGGCGGGGACGGCCGCGCCGCCCACCGCATCTCGCAGTACCCGCCGTGCCCCGGGCGGGAGCACCCGCCTCGCCGCCCGCCGGGCCGCCGCCGCCGTGTCCGAGGGCAGCCGCCGCAAACCGTCCCTCGCCCTCCACACCGAGGTGGCCGCCCTCACCACCTTGGTGTCCATGAAGGACTGGTACTCGGCGGCGAGCTTGTCGTAGGCGGTGCGGAGGTCCTGGAGCTCGAGGGCGGTGGCGCCCTCGGCGGCGAGGGCGCGATCGCGCTCGTCCTCGACCCGCACCAGGTCCACCGCCCGTTCGACGGCCACCGACCCGAGCAGGTCCACGACGGCGGGCCGGATCGGCGGCACCTGGGGACGCTCGGCGAACCCGGCGATGGCGGGGGCCGCCAGGCGAGCCCGATCGTGGAGGGCTCGGCCCCGCCGCCGGTACTCCTCCGTCCGTCCGGCGTCGAGGCCGAGGGCCGTGGCGGCGGCGGCGATCACTTCCCCAGCGGAGAGGGGGTCGGCGTCCACGACGAGGTCGGCCAGGCCTAGCTCGGCGGCGGCCGTGGCCACCTTGGGGTCGTAGGCGATCGCCACGAAGGGCACCCCGCCCGCCGCCGCCCCCATGATCGAGTGGAGCCGCATGCCGATCACCAGGTCGGCATGGGCCGTCACCCCCAGCTTCTCGAACGGGGAGAGGGGGGTGGAGATCACCGCCCTCCGCCCGGTGTGACGCATGCGGGCCGCCACCCTGGTGGAGACGAGGGCGTCGTTGTCGAGGCCCTTCCCCGACTGCTGGAAGGGCAGGAACAGGACGTCGGCGTCGTGGGCCTCGACCAGCCGGTCGAGGGCGGAGGCCAGCTCGCCCTCCCGGCGCTCCTCCCCCGACCAGGAGCGGACCGAGACGACGATCCGGGTGGAACCGTCTGAGGGCAGGTCGTCGACCTCGAGCAGCCGTTCGAACGGGTCGGTCTCGGGGGGAGCCAGCCCGAAGACGGGATCGGCGGCGACGACGACCCTCTCCTCGGGGACCCCGAGCTCGCCGGCCAGCTTCGCCGACGACCCGTCCCGCACGCAGACGAGGCCGGCCTCGCCCAGCAGCAACCCGGCCTGCTCCCGACCTGCCGGGGTGGAGAGCGGTCCGATCCCGATGGCCCAGGTGGCCACCGGCACCCCGGCGGTGCGGGCCACCAGGGCGAGGCCAGTCCAGAACGCCAGGTTGCCGTGGCGGGAGGTGAGGACCTGGTCGAGATCGGCCGGGAGGTAGTCCTGGACCAGCCCGCCCCCGCCGACGATCAGCAGATCGGCCTGCCGGATCGCCTCCACCGCCTCGCCCAGGTCGCGCCCGTCGACCGCCCGGGCCCCGGTCAGCCGGGTGACGGCCTCGACGTCGCCGTGGGGATAGGTGACGACGGTGACGTCGGCGCCGGGCATCACCGCTTCGATCTGGTCGAGGATGGCCAGCAGGATGGCGTCGTCGCCGGCGTTGCCGAAGCCGTAGTACCCGCTGAGCGCGATCCGCATCGGCCGGCAGGCTACCGGGCGGCCCGGCCCTCCCGACGTCGGGTAAGGTGCCGCCCGTGGCGGGCTTCGTCTGCCTCTACTACGGGAACACCGGCAGCTCCTGGCTCGTCGAGACCCTCAGCACCTCGCCGGAGGTGCTGGTCACCGGGTTCGAGCCGGTTGAGCAGTGGGCATGGGACGCCCCCGCCGGCGACAAGCTGGCCTGGATGCGGGAGGCGCTGACCCCGCCGGTCGGCCAGAGCGACGAGGCGTTCGAGGCGTGGGGGGAGCGGCTGGCGGCGTCGCCGCAATTCGACTCGACGTTCGGCAAGCACGGCATCTCGCTGACCGGGTTCAAGATGACGTGGGGGGCGGTCGACGACCCCGAGGGGATCATCCGGGTGATCGACGAGACCGGGTCGAAGGCGATCTCGCTGGTGCGGGAGAACCGCGTGAAGCACGCCCTCTCCCTCTACCGCTACCACGAGGAGCAGAAAAGCCAGTTCGAGCAGAAGGGGGTGCGGCCCCCCAGCCGGGTGCCCTACGAGGTGATGGTGCGCTGGCTCGAGGAGTCCTCCCGGCTCCACGAGGAGGCGCTCGGGTTCGCCGAGCGGTGCGAGTCGGTGTTGGGGCCGGGCCGGGTGGCCCGGGTCGCCTACGAGGAGTTCGTCACCTCCGAGGGCAAGGAGGCGACGATCCGCCGCCTGGCCGGCTTCCTCGGCATCGACCAGGAGGGGATCCGCCGGAGCCGGTTCGAGAAGGCCACCCCCGACGACCTGCGAGAGGCCCTCGACAACTACCTCGAGATGCGACTGCGATTCGCCCTCACCCCCCACCGGCGGGATTTCCGCTGAGTAACCGCCCCGAACCGACCCACTGCTAGCCTCCGCCGGTCATCCCATGACGACCTCCTCGCTCCCCGTCTACGACTCCTCCCAGACGCGGACACCCCTCCTCACCGAGTTCCGCAACTTCATCGCCTACCGGGGCCTGATCCGGCTGCTGGTGGTCCGCGACCTGACCACCCGCTACAAGCGCTCGGTCCTCGGGGTGTGGTGGACGCTGCTCAACCCGCTGCTGACCACCGCCATCCTCTTCCTCGTCTTCGGGATCGTGATCGGCAGCCGGTTCGGCGAGACCACCGAGCCATACGTCCTCTACCTGCTCTCGGGCGTGATCATGATGACGTTCTTCACCCAGGGCTTCCTCGCCACCGGGACGGCCATCACCGGCGCCTCGAGCATCCTCTCCAAGGTGTACGTGCCGGCCGAGGTGTTCGCCTTCTCCACCGCCATCTCGGCGGCGGTCAACTTCCTCATCACGATGACGGCCCTGCTCGTCGTGCAGCTGGCGGTGGGGGTGGGGGTGCCGTGGACGATGCTGCTGACCCCGGTTCCTATCCTGGGGATGCTCGCCCTCGTCACCGGCCTGGGCCTGGTGCTGGCGTCGGCGGCGGTCTACTTTTTCGACGTGCTCGACCTGACCAGGGTGCTGGTCCAGCTCCTCTACTACATGACCCCGGTGTTCTGGACCCTCGACATCCTCCCCGAGCGGTTCCAGCCGTTCATGAAGGCCAACCCGCTGTTCGCCTACCTGGAGATGTTCCGCGACCTGGCCTACCGGGGCACGATGCCCGAGACGTGGATGTGGGTGATGGTGGTGGGGACCGCCGTCGGGTTCCTGGGCCTGGGGGTGTGGATGTTCGGGAAGACCTGGAAGACCCTGGTGAGCCAGCTGTGAGCGGCCAGGTGCTGATCGAGGCCCACGACGTGTCGGTCGCCTACCTCATGTCCCACGACCGGGCGGGGACGATCAAGGAGTTCACCTTCCAGGTGCTCAAGCGCCAGGTCCACACCGAGAAGTTCTGGGCGGTCAAGCACGTCTCCTTCGAGGTGCGCCGGGGCGAGACGCTGGCGCTGATCGGGCCGAACGGGGCGGGCAAGACGACGATGATGAAGGTGATCGCCCGCGTCCTCCCCCCCACCTCGGGGCGGGTGGTGGTGCGGGGGGTGGTGGCCCCGATGATCGCCCTCGGGGCCGGCTTCAACCACGAGCTCAACGCCATCGAGAACATCGTCCTGTTCGGCACCCTGCTCAGCCGCGACCCCGACGAGATGCGCGAGCGCGCCGCCGAGATCGGCGAGTGGGCCGAGCTCACCGAGTTCATGGACGTCCCCATCCGCAGCTACTCGTCGGGCATGCTCGCCCGGCTCGGCTTCGCGGTGGCCGCCGACGTCGACCCCGACGTGATCGTGGTCGACGAGGTGCTGTCGGTGGGTGACGAGTCCTTCCAGCGCAAGTCGTACGACAAGATGCAGCAGCTGATGAGCGGAGGCACCGCCGTGCTGCTCGTCTCCCACGCCCTCGACAAGGTCGAGGAGATGGCCGACCGGGTGATCTGGATGGACCGGGGCGAGGTGCGGATGCTGGGCGACCCGGCCGAGGTGGTCGAGGCCTACCGCTCGTCGGTGACCGGCTGAGCCGAATCGGGCTGTAACAGGACCCGGGCTCTTCCGTCGTACCCCACAGAGCCCGGAAGTGGGCTCGTCCGATCGCGCAGAGGGGATCTGTTGGACGTCTCGCCCTCGAGCAAAGAGCTTGAGTTCTGGGATGGCTCGGCGGTAGCCTCCTCTGCGCCCCGTCCCGACACTCGTCGGAACGGCACGTACGCAAGCTAGAAAGGGAGGGCACAGTGCCGACATCGGTACTTACCCGGCAGCGGTCATGGATCGCTCGCATCGCCGCTCTCGCCATGGTCGCCTCTTTGATGGTGGTCACGGCGGCTCCGGCGGGCGCAGCGCCCATCGACACGTCTGCCTCATGTCCGCCAGCATCCATTCCGAGTGCCGGGTTTACCGACATCGCCGGATTCGATGCCACCACGCAGAACGCCATCAACTGCCTGGCGTTCTACGAGATCACCAAGGGCACGACGGCGACCACCTACTCGCCCAGCCTGGCGGTGGCTCGTTGGCAGATGGCCCTGTTCCTGACCCGTCAGGCCGAGGTTCACGGTGTGACCCTCCCCGATGGCTCGCCGCAGGGATTCACCGACATCGGCGCCTATCCGGCGTCGACCCAGATCGCGATCAACCAGATCGCCCAGCTGGGCATCAGCATCGGCACCAGCGCCACCACGTTCTCGCCGGCGGACAACGTCACGCGTGAGCAGATGGCGCTGTTCCTCGCTCGTCTGCTGGGTGCGGTGACGACGCTGCCCGCCACCCCGCCGGATGCCGGCTTCACCGACATCGTCGGTCTGCCTGCACCGTCGCAGCTGGCCATCAACCAGCTCGCCGCGGTCGGCGTGGTCGCTGGTACCAGCGCCACCACCTACAGCCCGGCTCTCGAGACGCTGCGCTGGCAGATGGCGTTGTTCCTGACCCGGACGCTGGCGGCCGACGGGATCACCCCGCCGGCGGCGACGTTCACCACCGCGGCTCCGCAGCTCCTGCGGGCAGAACGCGCGGCAGCGGACGCCACCGTGGTCGCATTCGTGTTCGACCAAAACGTGCCCGGCCAGGCCCTGGTGCCGCCGTTCGAGGGCTTCCGCCTCTACAACTCGGCCGGTGGATGGAACAACCCGGTCGACGCGTCGATCGTGGGCAACCAGGTTCTCGCCCGGTTCTCGGCTGCCGAGGTCGCCGCGGCGGCCCGGGCAACCGCCCGGTACGGAGCCGTCGAGAACGCGGCCGGTATCCCGAACATCGAAGGCGACGCCGGGCTGACCCCGGCTGCGGTCGCCACCCCGGCGTTCCCGGCCCAGTTGAAGCGAGTCGACAACTACCGGCTTTCGCCCAACCTGATCGACGGGTTGCAGCGGATCCTCGTCGACTTCACCTTCGACGACGACATCGCCGATCCCGCCGGTACCAACGCCCACAACCTGCCGGCGATCGGCGCGGTTTCGTCCGGCATCTTCTGGCTGCTGGGCTCCAACGGTCAGCTGTACGACTCCCTCCGGGTGGTCAGCAGCACCGTCGACGCCGTCAACGACGACGTGACCATCACGATCGCCATGCAGGCGTCGGACCCGACGATCATCCCGCAGTCGCAGCTGCGGCGCGGCATTGTGTTCGTCAGCCCCGGACCGGATACCCAGTGGCTGACCCACCCGTGGGCCGCATCGGACGGCAGGACCGTCGACCCCGACCTCGTGAGCGTCGAGCGGACCTCGGCGACGAGCTACCGCTTCACGTTCGACGAGGGGGTCGACGACACCGTCGCCCTGCTCCAGCCCGGCGACTTCTTCGTCGCCGACGCTGCCGGCAACAACACGGCCGCCACGGCCGTCGCACGGTCTGCCGTGATCGCGGACGGGGCGACGGTGGTGATCGCCACCTTCCCGGCCCTGCCCCAGTCGGGGGCCGGCACCCCGGTGATCGGGTTCGTCAACTTCGGCGCTGTGACGGCGACCGACTCGACGGCGTCGATCAACGCGGGTCAGAACGTGTTCGACGAAGCGGTGATCACCGTGCCGGCGCCGACCCAGGCGCCTGCCGGCGTGACCGCGCTGCCCGACCTGGTCGGCGTGGTGACAACCCAGGACATCGTGACGTTCAACTACACGGCGTCGTTCACCTTCGATTCGACGGTGGCGGCAGTCGCCAGCTCCGTCGACTTCGACCTCTATGACGAGGACGGGACCCAATTCCGGGTGTCGTTGGTGCCCAACGCGCTGCCTGCGTTCGCGTCGCTGAGCAATGCGGGCCGCACGGTGAACATCACGATCGGTGGGTACACCAACGAGCAGATGATCGCCGCCAAGGTCGGCGCCGTGCAGACCAGCGATCCTGGTCTGGCCGTCGTCACCGAAGGCGAGGTTGTGGTCGAGTGACCGACCACCTCACCCGATCCTGATCCAAGGATCGAACCGAGAGGGCCCCGGCTCCGGCCGGGGCCCTCTCACGTGGTCGGCCGTTCAGGGAACCGGCACTCGACGCTGTCTCTCCCTCCCGGCCCGGCGAGACGATGACGGCGACGCCAAGGCGGGTCTTCGCCGACCTGGCGGGGATGAGCTCTGAGGCCATCGAGGCCATCAACTGCGTCGCCTACTACGGCATCGACACCATCGACGCCTCGGTCGATCTCAACCGTGACGGGGACACGGCCGACCCGGGCGACCTGGCCTCGCTCGGCCCGATCTTCCACTGCTGGGTCGAGCCGGCACCGGAGCTGGCGGGCATGACCGCGTTCGACATCCTGGCGGTGGACACCGGCAAGGACACCATTGACGTGGTCGAGGTGGGCGGCGGGGGCAGCCAGTGGCGGGTGCGCTACGACTCGACCAACGACCCCTTCTCGGTCGACGGCCAGGCGAGGAGGCTCGTCCAGTTCGAGGCGGCGCTCTCGTCGGTGGTGCTGCCCGGCCTCGGCGGGCCCGGCAAGGTCGAGCTGGCCACCAACCCCTACACGACCATCTCGTCGCAGGCGAGCGTGTTCGTGCTCAAGACGAAGTGAGGTGATCAGAGCCGTTCGGCCAGGGCCTCGAGCGACCGCTGCGAGGCGGTGCCGTCGCCGTAGGGCGACGGCACCCCCGCCAGCCGGGCATGGGTCCCGGCCAGGTCGTCGAGGACCCGACGGGCGGCTTCGCCGATCGCCGGGCCGGGCAGCACCCGCTCGGCGAAGGTGCCGATCACCTCGGGGCGCTCGGTCGAGTTCCTGACGACGATCAGCGGGCGCTTGAGGATCGACGCCTCCTCCTGGACCCCGCCCGAGTCCGAGACGAGCAGCGCCGCCTCGGCCTGGAGGGCGAGGAAGTCGACGTAGCCGATCGGCTCCACCACCCGCAGCCGAGCCAGCAGGTCGCCCAGCCCGTGCTCCTCGGCCCGGCGCACCGATCGGGGATGGAGGGGGAGCACCACCGGGATCGGGAGGGAGGCGAGCTGCTCGAGGATCGCCCGGTACCGGACGGGGTCGTCGACGTTCTCCGGCCGGTGGAACGTGGACAGCACGAAGCGGCCCGGATCCACCCCGTGTCGCCCGCAGATCTCCCGGCGTCTCTCGGGCAATGGCAGCAGCTCGACCACCGCCTCCACCACCGTGTTGCCGGTGAGGACCACCCGGTCCCCGCCGATCCCCTCGCTCGCCAGGTTGTCGACGTTCACCTGGGTGGGGGCGCAGCACAGGTCGGCGAGATGGTCGGTGACCACCCGGTTGTGCTCCTCGGGCATCGCCCGGTCGCGGCTGCGGAGGCCCGCCTCGATGTGACAGACCGGCACCTCCCGGGCGTTGGCGGCGATGGCGCCCGCCATCACCGCGTTGGTGTCGCCCTGGACGATCACCGCCACCGGCCGGTGCGCCTCGAACAGGCTGTCGAGACGCCGGATCGCCTCGCCGATCTGGTTGCCCCGCGAGGTGCCCCCGACCTCGAGGAAGTCGTCGGGCTCGGGCAGCGACAGCTCGGTGAAGAACGACCCCGACAGCTTCGAGTCGTAG
>JAWOJB010000036.1:0-31791 GCA_046484325.1 Acidimicrobiia bacterium
GCCCAGGCGAGCGGAGCAGGGGTCATGGGCGGCTCGAGGGAGGTCCCGGTCATGGGGGTGCCGACGGTAGCCAGCGATGCTCGACCCGTATGCTGATCCGTGATCGAGGGGCCCGTAGCTCAATCAGGTCAGAGCAGCGGACTCATAATCCGTTGGTTGCAGGTTCGAGCCCTGCCGGGCCCACCACGATGACCTGGTGTTTTGCGCCCTCGTCTGCTCCTTCAGGGGAGCCTAACGCGTGATCGGTGGCTGAGCGGTGGCAGAGGACGACGAGGAGTATCCCCAGGGTTGGCTGCCAGGAAGCTGGCTCGGTCGTCTTCTGTGTAAGGACTGCGGGCAGCCCTTTCTCTATCACTTCAACTTCGATCTCCTCGCGGAGCGCTCAGAATGTCCGCTCTTCGGTGAGTTACCGCCCGTTCCCGACCCCGCTCTCTGGTGGGCGCAGTCACGGGAGCAGCGGGGGCGTCATGCGGCCCCCCTCCCCGCGCCGGAGGAGCGCCGCCGGATCCGGCTCGCTGCGGGCATGGACCTCGATGCCATGACGTGGGCGGTGGCCGAAGAGTTTGTCGCGATGACCGGCGAGACCGAGTACTTCGAGATCAATCCGGACACCGTCGGCCGTTGGGAACGCCCGGCAGGCTACGACTCCACCGGCCGGAGGTTGTCGAGCGGCCGTGAGCCCTGGGGGGAGCGTCAGAGGCGTATTCCCGAGTACTGGATTGTCGGTTGACCCGAGACGGGTCAGGATCGGCCAACTGATGGTGGTGCGCCGCACCGGGCGCGTGGCGCTCCCCCTTGAAGTGGAGTGCGCGAAGTCGGATGCTGGGTGAGCGGCGCCGGAGGGTGAGGTGCGCCGGGTGGTCGTGTCGTGTCAGGGGGTGTGACGTGGGTGTCGAGGTGCGGGAACGGGGTGTGTCGGATCGGGGAACCGGGAAGCTGGTGGGCAGGTTCGACAGGTTCTTGAAGCGGTCGGGTGATGCCCTGGTCGACCGGTTCGGCGAGAAGACGGCGGCGATGATGCGGGAGGAGATGCTGGAGGAGTACCGGCGACTCGTCGCCGAGGTCCCCGACATCGGAGGGCGGCGGAACATCTACGCCCGGGACCTGGTCCAGTCGGGGGGTGGGCGTTGGCGGCGCACCGGGTGGTCGTCGCGCACGGTGGGACCGTGGAGGACACCGGCGAGTTGCTACACCGGATGGTCCGCTCAGACATGGAGCGGGCTCCCCGGGTGCTGCTGTCGGCCACCCACACCGGCACCTCCAACTTCGTGATCCGGGCGTGGAGCGCCACCGGCCGGGACCTGCTGGTCAACGAGATCGGCTCCTACCAGGGCACGGTGCGGATCGACCCGAACACCGTGGTCATCGAGGTCATCGCCGATGGGGGCCTGGACCCTCGAAGCTCAGTGAAAGGAGTGGGCATGCGGACGGCGCGACGAGGCGTGTCACACCCCACTGGCATCCTTCCGTCATGCCCTGCGTCGACCCCGCGCCCGGCCACCTCGACGTGCTCACCCTCCTCGCGCGCGGGGAGCCGGTCCCCGAGGACCTCGCCGCCGTGGTCGAGGAGCTGCGCCGGTGGGGCTGGGTGATGTCGAGCTTCGACGAGTTGACCGGCATCGGGTGGGCTCATGCCGGGGTGGCGGGGAGGGGGCTGTTGGGCACATGAGCAAGGGACCCGGCGACGTGCCGGGTCCCTTGGTGTCGACGATCGGATCCCGATCAGGCGCCGGGGCCGGGTGGCAGCAGGCCGTTGTGGAATGAGTACAGGAAGTACATGCAGTCGGCCCGGTTGTAGGCGGTGTAGTCGGGGTTGCCATAGAACGAGTACGGGTAGGTCAGCTCGAAGTAGGTCCCGTCGGGGAAATAGACCCCGTCTTCGAGCCACTTGCACTGGGAGATGAACGCCGCCCTGCTGAGGGCGCTCCAGTCGTCGGGGAAGCCTTGGGCGACGCTCGACACGCACCCGCCGGTGGACTGGATTTCGAACGGGAACGGGCGGTCGTCGGTCGGTGGGAACGTGTTGTCTATGGACTTGCAGATCTGGGCCGGGGAATCGTCCTTGCCCTTGGCCGACGCCGGAAGCGCCAGCAGGCTGACGAGCAGTGCTGCGAACAGCATGAACACGGTGAACCGTCGCATGATCTCTCCCTCCACTCTTCGAGTCGGGATCGACCGTAGCGGCAGGATGGTTGCGATGACCGGAGAAACGGGGGCCGTGTTTGCTCGATCTCTCGGACGGCCGCTGCGACCGAGGTCGCTCTCGGAGCCCTTCATAGCGTCCAGGACACCGTGAACGCCGCCACCCTGGCTCCGGGGCGTGGGCGGTTCATATCCTTGGCTATCGGGGGGTGTTCGTGCCGAAGGCGTTCAGGCGGGACCTGATCGAGTGCTGGGATCCGCTGCGCGCCGAGTCGGAGCGGCTGGCCGGGATGGGCTGGCCGGTCACCCCGCTCCGGGTGTTGGAGCTGGCGGTGTGTGGATGGCGACCGAACCCCAGGGCTACTACCGGCCTTAGTTCTGCCCTGGACTTCTCCCTCAGTCGAGCTCTTCGCCACTGCCTCCGATGTAGCATTATCTTCAGTTATCGTTACATACCAGGTCAGGGAGCTGTGCCATGCGTGTGGTCGGCTACATCAGAGTGTCCTCCATCGGTCAGGTGGAGGACGGGCAGGGTCTCGCCATCCAGGAGCAGGCGATTCGGCGGTGGGCCCGGGAGCACCGGCATCGGCTCGTCGCTGTTCACCGGGATGAGGGGGTGTCGGGCAGGTTGGAGCCCCGGGACGGGCTGGAGGAGGCCCTCAGCGCTGTCCGGTTCAACGGTGCCGAAGGGCTGGTGGTCGCCTCCTTGGACCGGCTCGCCCGCAGTCTCACCGTCCAGGAGGCGGCCCTTCAGCAGGCGTGGTCAGCGGGGGGCCGGGTGTTCGCGGTGGACACCGGGGAGGTGCTCGCCGACGACCCCGAGGACCCGGTGAGAACCTTCGTCCGCCAGGTGTTGGGGGCGGTGTCCCAGTTGGAGGCGGGGATGATCGCCCGCAGGCTGCGCCGGGGGAGGCTGCACAAGGCCGAGTCGGGCGGGTACGCCCACGGTGCCCCCCGGTACGGGTGGAGGGCTGAAGGGGGCGAGCTGGTGCCCGACCCGGCCGAGCAGGCGGTGGTGGAGCGGATCAGGGCGCTCAGAGCAGACGGGGCGAGCCTGCGGGACATCGCCGGGGTGCTCAACGCCGAGGGGGTCAGGTCGAAGCGGGGCGGGCGCTGGCATCCGGCCACGGTGGCGAGGGTGGCCGGGTAGGGCAGAAATCGCCGGGGAGGCCGGACAGGACGGGGTCGCTGGCCGGTTCGGGGATCAGGACCATCTCGGGTGGCCGCTGGGAGGCTTGGTGTTCAGGTGGCGACGGTGTGCTTCTTCTCGATGAAGTCGAGGATGTCGGGGGCGAGTTGGCGGCTCTGGATGGTTCCGAGATGGCCCTTCCCCTCATAGGTCTTGGGGGTGCAGTCGGGGATGAGCCGGGTGGTCTCGGCGATGAGTGCGGTCGGGAAGTAGAGGTCCTTGTCACCGTTCACGAGGAGTACCGGCACTTGGATTCGGGGCAGGACGGCTCGGGCGTCGAAGGTCACTTCGGCGTCGGCTTCGACCATCACATCCGAGGCGAACTGGTCGTGGTCGGGACGGAAGACCAGCCCCATGAGCGTGCCGAGGGCGGGGGCGGTCCATCGCAGCCGGGAGTTCGACAGCATCGCCTCGACCATCATCCGTCCCGCCTTGGCACGGTGGCCCTGGCTGAGCGCGGTGGCCCAGTCGTAGTCGAGGCGACGGCCCTGCTCGCTGACCGTGTAAGCGGCACCGACCAGGGCGATGCGGTCGAACCGGTCGGGGTGGTTGGCGGCGAGGTAGAGGCCGATGAGGCCACCCATGGAGATGCCGACGACGATGTCCACCCGCCCGTCGAATTCGGCGGCGATCAGCTCGGAGTAGTCGGCGGCCATGTCCTCGATCGTGTGACCCTCGGGCATGCCCCGGCGGCGGGTGACCATCCACAGGGTGTACCCGTTCTCGACCAGCGGCCGCAGCGACCGGCCCATCATCCTGACCGTGCCGGCCGCGGGTACGTCGTTGCCGGGTCCGCCCGGGACGACCAGCAGCGTCTTGGGACCGTCACCCCACCGGGCGTAGGCCATCGTGTTGGCGAACATGCCGGTGACCGGCTTGGGGATCCTCATCGCAGCCACCTCCACCCGGAGTTCCGTACACCTCCTGGCATAGCCCGGCGGTGACCGGGCGGACAGGGGACGAGGACCCGACCCCGGAGCCGTCACCGGGTGGCACACGCCCATGGCCCCCGCCGAGATGCTGCGGGGCGAGCACGACGAGAACGAGGTTCGCAAGGAGTTCACCCTGTCAGAGCGGGTGCGGGGCCCGACCCCCACCGCCACCCGCGTCCTCGCGCGCGCGGCGCGGCGGTTCGGGGCTCTCACCTAGCCACGCCCCTGGCCGTCTCGAATGCCGCCGACGCTGTGGAGGTGGTAAGGGTCGTGGAGGGTTTGTAGAGGGTTTGTAGAGCGCCCGGTTGGATGCTGGCGGTGTCGGGAGGTGTTGTGATGCGCCGCATCGTCTGCGGTCTGGTGCTGGTGGGGTTGGTGGCGGCCTGTGCGGGTGGGGCCGGGTCCACGACTACCACTCCTGTGGAGGAACCGACCACTCCGTCAACCACCGGAGGTGCGATCACCGTGGTGGAGTCGACTACCACGAAGGCAGTGTCCGGGTCGGACGTTGAGGTGGTGCGGGATCTGGTGTACCACTCGGGGTCTGAGGAGGAGTGGTTTGCGCCGCTAGTCGACGTGTACGCCCCTGCCGAGGCGGAGGGCGGGCTGTCGGTGGTGGTGCTGTTCCATGGCGGTCCGGGGATCATCGACAAGGACTGGGACCTGTACCGGCGGCTTGCCACCCACCTGGCCGAGCGGGGGGCGGTGGTGTACGTCCCCAACTGGTCGAGCCCCCTCTCGTTCCCGGATCCCGACGATGCCTATGTGGGGATGCTGCGGGAGGAGGACGGGGCGGCCTGTGCGGTCTCCTATGCGGTGGAGACCGCCGCAGAGTACGGCGGGGACCCCGACCGTCTGATCCTGTTCGGCCACTCCGCCGGGGCGATGGTCGGCTCGGTGGTGGGGCTCCGGGAGACGGTGCAGCTGCCGGAATGCTCGGTGGAAATGGCCCCGATCGAACCGGATCGGATGGTGCTGTGGGAGGGCGACTGGCTGTTCACAGAGACGTATTGGGACCAATGGGAGGAGGGGATCCCGACGATCCGACCCGCCTTCACCCCCTGGACCTGGCTGGAGGAAGCCGGACGGCCCGAGATCGTCTTGGTGATGACGGCCGGTGCCACCACCGGGCTGACCCGCTGCGGGGTGGACCCTGGCGGGCCCTGGTATGCCTGGCGTGATCCAGACGGCTGGTTCGCCGAGCGGTTCGAGGCCATCGGTGCCTTCGACGACGGCTGCCTCGACGTGTCAGAGCCTCAGGAGATCCTGGCCGACACCATGATCGAGGCGGGGTTCACAGTCGAGGAGCTGTTCCTCCCCGATTCGGGTCATGAGTACCTGAGCGACCTCGACGAGCAGGCCGTGCTCGATGCCGTCCTCCGAACGGCCACCACCATGGCCAGGATCCGACGCGTCCAAAACCACCCACTCGACACAAAGAGGCTTCGATATCGAACGGTCACAGATATGGGCGGTTCCGCTCCGGATCTGCTGATGCGTGGGGACATGCGGGGGCTGCCCGTAGCCGTTCGACCTAAACTTGAAGGCCGACTGGCGTGACGAGGACCGCAATGGGAGATGAAGACCAGTTTCCGCCGCCGAGTGCCGACCCCGGCGACGATCCCCAGGAGATCCTGCGTGAGATCCGAGAGCAGAAGCCACGGCTGACCTGTTTCGGCGCCACCCTGGCGGGCATATGGGCCCTGGCCGGCATGGCCACCCTGGTGGGCGTCGCCCTCTATCTGAGGAGCCGGGCCGCGTCCTGAGCCCTCAGACCTGGAGCATGAAGTCGCGGCTCTCGAGCAGGTCGTCGACGTCCTCCGGGTCCACCTTGAAGTGGCGGCGATGGTCGGTGACCACATAGGTGAGCCCGGAGCCGGCACCGCGGACCTCGCGGCGGCCCGACCCCAGGTAGAGCATCCTCACCCCGCCTCTCGCCTCCGGGTTGGGAGGCAGCGGCGCCCGTTCCGGGCGGCGGCGCCGACGCGAGCCGGGCTGGCCGCAGCATCCCTCAACCGTCATCGGACTCACCCATGCCGCCTCCCACCAGCCACCGCTCGAAGATCGACACGACGGCGGTGATGGCCAGCCACAGCAGCATTGTCGCCGGCCGGAAGCCGTACACGGCCAGGGCCATCGCCGCCGCCATCCAGACCCCGAGGCAGTGGAAGCACGCCACCAACCGCCCCAGGCGGAGGCGGGCCATCCAGCGTCGCACCGAATCGAACACGGCGAGGGGGCCGCTCTCGTAGGCGACCATCGCGGTGAGGCGCCATGAGGCCAGCGCGGCCAGCAGGAACAAGAACGGCTCGCCGAGTTGACCCGTGAACCACTCCATCCCTCAGCAGGGCAGAGAGTCGGGAGGGCAGGGGCCGGTGATCGTCCAGCCGAATGGGACGTTCGCCTGGAAGACGGTCACCCCGGCGAAGGTGCACTTCAACTCGGCGGTGACCCCGAGCCCGTACTGGCAGGTCGAGCCGGACCCGGTCTTCCCCACCCCGGTTACCCCGATGATCTTGGCGGAGCAGCTCGCACAGACAGTGACCCCGAGGATGGTCCCACAGGCCTGGGCGTAGGCCTGTCCCCACGCCACCGCGCCGCAGCAGGTGATCCGGTAGCCGACCTCGAGGCCGATGCTGAAGCTGACCCCGGCCAGGGTGTAGGTCTTCTGGCAGGTGCGGAACGGGTTGGTCCAGGTGGGGCACCAGACGGTCAGCCGCACCGAGAGGTTGAACGACCGGCTGAAGTGCTTTGTGTACTTGCCCTCGATGGGCCGCTCACAGAGGTCCGGGACGGTGGGGAGGACCAGGTCCCACGGATCCTTGAAGAACTCGTAGACAGTGACGAGGTTGCCCTTCGGGCTGAGGATGCTCTCGGTGGAGGCGATCACCTCGTCCTTGGCAGAGTTGGCGATCTCGACCACCGCGTTGAAGTTGGCCTTGTTCCTGGTGAGCTCGGTGACGACCCGGTCCAGGTCTTGCCCGCTCAGGCCCTTGACCCCGGCCTTGTCCATGGCCTGGATCCCGGCCTCGACCACCTTCTGCCACTGGGCCTCGACACGGCGGCGGTCACGGGTCGATCTGAGGCGCTTCTGGTACTCGCCCTTCATCCGATTGAACTCCACAGCGACCAGGGCGGAGTAGGTCACGCCCAGAGCGCCGTCGGCGTCCAGTCTCTGGGCGACCAGCTCGGCAGCGGCTGCGGGGCTCTCGTGGACCGCCCGCAACTTGGCCACCTCGGACGTGGTGGGAAGCACGCCCTTGATCGCCCTCGCCCGCGGCTGGGGGCCGGTGGGGGCGGGAACCGCCGCCATCACCTGGTTGCGCCGCTTCCTGAGGTCGGCGGCCCTGATCGCCTGCTTGTCGAAGTCGACCGAATACTCGCGCGGCTTGCCGAATCCGGGCAGACGCTCGACCTTCTCTGCTGCCAGAGGGGTCAGTTCTCTCATCTCAGCCATGTCGCTCTCCTCCGTGCCTCGTCTTGCGGCCGGTAGTCACTTCCGACGCTTCATGTTCTTGGACCGCCGTTGCAGGGGCTCGACCGCGTAGTCCGCCCCGCGGCCCTGGATCCGGCCGATGGCTGCGTCGAGGATCTCGGTGGCCCGTTCCCTCGACCCGGCCTCGAAGGCCTGGTCGGCGAGCTGGTGGACGACCCGGCTCTCGTGGAGCGGGGTGAACGCCGACTTCGTCCGGTATTCGTCGGGGAGGGGGGTAACGGCGAGTGAGAGCAGCTCGACCGCCCGCTCCGGCTCGGGAGCGGTGGACACCACCACCGGCTTGCCTTTCTCCAGCACGACCCGCTTGTGGGCCCGGGCCGCGTCCGTGGCCAGGGCGGCCGCCACGTGACGGACCGCCATCGGGTCGGTCTCGGCGTGGCGCTCCATCGCCTCGGCCAGCTCCTCTCTCACCTCGGGATGGCTCCGCATCCCCCCGTAGTAGAGGAACTGGGCCGCCTCCTTGCTTGTGAGCAAATGGGCCAGCTCTTCACTGGCCCGGCTCAGCGGGTGAGCGATACGGATGCGGTGGATGGCGGTGGCGACGAACCCGAGCGGGAAGCAGGGCCAGAACACCCGGATCAGATAGGACCCGGGCTCGGCGAAATGATGGCCCTTGGCCCCGAAACTGATCCCGATCTCGCCGTAGATCTCCTCGCCGGGGGCTAGCTCCACCGGGTCGGGCGGGGCGAGGAGACGCCGGACGGGTGGGATGAACTCGACGATCTCGCCGCCGGGCCGCTCGATGAGCACTCGGAGGAGGCCGTCCTCGGGCTCGGGCCGGTCGACGATCTCGATGGGCCGGTCGGAGACGTTCTCCAACCTCAGCTCGAGGTGGACCGGCACCCCGATGTCGAACAGGTCGGGCCCCAGGACGTGGAGCCGGGCCGGCTCGTGATCCTCGATGAAGGCGGGGCTGAGGTCGACACTGAGGTTGTTCCCGATCCAGTCCCTTCCTCCGAAGATCACGTCGTTGCGGTCGGCGTGGCGCATCCAGATGAGCTCCACATCGTCGAACTCCCAGCGGAAGCTGCCCCAGAAGTTGCTCTCCCCGCCACCGTTGTCGGTGTAGCCCCACGGGTAGTTCATGAACGACTCCGAGCCGCTGTCCGGGTTGGCGGTGCGCTGCCAGGTGTGTGGGAGGTTGAAGGCGTGGCCGGCCTCGTGGATCAGGGTCTGGAGGATCAGCCGGTCCTTCTCGTCGTTGGCGTCATAGAGGGTGCCGCTGGTCCTGCCCCGGATGGCGTCCTCGGCGATGGCGAAGCCCTGGCGGAGGAACGAGTCGCCGACCTGCCACCCACCCCAGTCGAACATCGTCCCGTAGTAGCCCGAGTTGTAGTTGGGGTCCCCGAAGCGAGGCACGATCACCCCATAGAGGTTCCACTGGAACCGGTTGGAGAAGCCATCGAACCGGGTCTCCATCAGGTCGTGCAGCTCCGCCTCGGACCAGTTGTTCCCAGGATCGGGGCTGTCCGGGTCGTTGAGGATGTCGTCGTGGGTGACGGTGAGGTCGATCCCTGATCGGAGGAACACCTCCCGGATGCCGACCGTGTTGGGAAGGCCCGAAGGGGCCGGGGCTATGTCGGGGTCGATGGTGGGTGGGAAGGCTGTGCCCTGGAACCTGTCGACCTCGAGATTGGCCACCCGGAAGTACTCGGAGATCTTCGGGCAGAGATACGAGCGGACCAGGGACCCGCTGGTGTACCACTCGACGCAGGCGGCGGCAGGAGGGGCGAAGTAGCGGATTCTGGGGATGTGGACCTTGATCGAATCGGCCGTGTTGGTGGGATCGGCGTAGTAGCGGACGGGTCCGGACAGCTCGATGGCCGAGCTGTCTCCACCCTGGGTGACGACGTCGACCACGAACGAGCGGTTGTAGAAGGTGATCGGTATCCCGCAGAAGGAGAACTGTGTGTAGAGATCGCCACTGAGCCGCTGCTGGGGTCGCCGCCCGTCCACGTCGACCCGCAGCTCGAGGATGGCACCTCCATTGGCCGGGGTCGGGTTTCGGTAGGTGCCGCTCACCGGCCGCCGCAGCCAGGGGATGAACAGCTCCGGATCCAGGGGGAAGGTCTCCAGGTCCAGCCTGCCCAGCATGGTCGTGTCGATCGTCATCTCGCTCCTCCGGCCCCCCAGCCCGGAGGCGACGACCATCGCCGCCACGCCAATATTGGACTGGGCGCGTGGGCGGGTCCATGACGAGGCGATGTCAGCTTCCTGCCAGCGTTGATTTCCTCCGTTCGGCGTTCTGGGACCGGAGGAAGCGGTGCCAGATGGTCGAGTCCGTGGCGGTGGTGTCTTCCATCGCAGCCCTCCGCCTCGGCCTGGTCTCGATGCTGGCCGGCACTCGGTTCTTCCCCGAGGTCCCGACGAATCCCGGGTGCTGGCTGGATGGCGACGGCCACCGCCTTCTCCACCTCGCCGTCGCCGAGCCCCGCGATCTCAGCCTGGTCGTCGACCTGCGACGTGCGGAGGCCCCGGTGGCTGTGGTCCTCCTCCCCGAGCTCTCTGCTCCACGTCCGCCGGGCCGTCCTGGCCGGTGCGGCCTCCATCGCCGGCTGGGATGCCGCCCGCGGTCCCGCTTCATCTCGAAGGCAGTGCTCGTCGGCTCCTGGCCGGCCTCGGGATCGAGATCCTGACGTTGCAGGTCGAGAAGATCATGAACGTCACGGTCGACACCGACGGCTGGATCACCGACGTGGCCGAGATCGTGAAGAGCATCCCGGACGCCTCCGTCGCGAGCGTGCTGGTGGGCGTGTCGACCATCGTGCTTCTCCGGTTGACCAAACGCTTCACTCCCAAGCTCCCAGGCCCTTTGATCCCGCGCGAGGGATGGGTCAGGTGCTGTAGCGGTGCTCTCTCCCCGGCGGGCCGCCTTCTGGGCAATACGGCTCAGTCGGTCTCGAGGACGGTCCGGGCCGCGACGAGGTCGGGGCTGTCGAGGCCCTCGGTGAAGGACCCGTAGAGGTCCCGCAGCTCCTCGCCACGGTCGGGGACCTGGCCCAGCGAGCGGCGCAGGTCAACGAGGCGGGTCAGCGCCTGGAGCTCGACCAGCCGCACGCCGGTCTGTCGCGCCCCCCGGATGGCGGCACGGTACGACTCTTGGGCATCGTCGAGGTCGCCATCGGGGAGCATCCGGATCAGATCCCCCCGTTGGACACGAAACTCGGGCGACACGGCCTCCTCGGGCCCATTGATGGCGATGGCCTCGTCGATCAGCGCCATCGCCTCGGTCACCCGGCCCACGGCCGCGAACGCCGTCGCCCGCAGGGCAAGGATGAGCGGCCAGAACACCGGGGGTGTGGTCAGACCCTGGTAGAGGTCGATGCCGGCTTCGGTCATGTGCAATCCCTCGGCCGGTTCGCCGAGACCGGAGAGCGCACAACCTCCGAGGACGGAGGCGAGCGCGCCCCACACCGGGTAGTCGTGTTCGGCCGCCACCGCCTCGAGTTCGGCGGCCAGCTCCCGACTCTGCTCGAACCGATGGCGCATGAGGTTGAGGAAGCCGACGTGGTAGAGGGCGTAGGCGAGGCTGAACGGATGCTGGAGGCGTCTCGCCAGCGCCATCGCCTCGGAGCTGTCGGCCACCGCCCGCTCGAGGTCGCCCACCTGCCAACGCAGGAGGGCCGAGGCGATGTGGGCCACCACGCCGGGGCTCGTGCCCAGCCGGAACCGCCCGGAGCCGTGCATGGTCGGATCGAACAACCGGATCGCCTCGTCGAGGTGCCGGAGACCGGTCTCCATGTCACCTGCGAAGGCGCAGTTGGCACCGAACACGAAGTGGGCGTCCACGAGGATCGTGTCGTCGTCCTCCGCTGCGGCGAGATCGAGCAGCTCTCGGCCGATGCCGGAAGCCTGTTCGAAGTCGGCGATGTTCATGTAGTAGGTCGCCAGGGAGCGGAGCACCGGGAACCGGCGGGCCGTGTCGCCGGCCGCCTCGACGAGCTCGAGCACCTCCCGGAACGCCTGCTCGACCTCGGGGTCGTATCCCCGCAGTGCCATGAGTCCCCGGGCGAGGCTCGTCCGCAACGTCATCTCCTCGGCGGCCCGCTCCGGGGAGGGATCCGACTTGGCGAGGACCGCCAGCATGTCCCTGGTCAACTCCAGCGCGGCGTGATACCAGCCACGGGCGTCGTGCAGCGCCCACAAGCCGTCGAGGAGCAGGTACAGCTGCTCGAGGTCCGCCTCCGCCACCCAGAATCTCCACGCCGACCTCAGGTTCCCGATTTCGACGGCGAGGTCGTCGAGGGTCGCCTCGCGCTCGGGGCCCTGCAGCAGGTGGCGAAGCCCTTGGGCGTACTCCGAGTAGTGGAGGGCGTGGGCCCGTCGAACGGCCGCGGCGGTCTCAGCGTTCTCGTCGAGCCGTTCGGTGGCGTACTCCCGGATCGTCTGCAGCATCGAGAATCGCCGGGACCCGAGGCTCTCGGTACTGCGGATCAGGCTTTTGTCGACGAGCGAGACGAGGGCGTCGAGCACGTCGAGATCGCCCACCGCCGCTGCCACCGCCTCCACCGCGTCGAGGCGCGCCGTGCTGAACACCGACATCAGCTCGAAGACTCGGCACTCGTCAGGGGCGAGCATCTCGTGGCTCCACTCGATGGTCGCCCGCAGGGTCCGATGACGGGCCGGGAGGTCACGAGGCCCCCCGCCGAGCACGTCGAAGCGCCCCCGCAGACGGTCACGGAGGTCGCCCGGCGAGAACACGGTCAGTCGCGCCGCTGCCAACTCGATCGCCAGCGGCAGGCCATCGAGGCGGAGGCAGATCTCGGCGATCGCCGCGGCGTTCTCGTCGATGAGGGCGAAGTCGGGTCGCACGGCGCGAGCCCGTTCGACGAAGAGGCTCACGGCCTCGGAGTCGGAGATGGCCGCCGGCGACGCCTTGGGGTCGGGCAGCGATAGCGGTGGGACCGCGAAGACGTGCTCGGCTCGGATCCGCAGCGCCTCCCGGCTGGTCACGACGATCGCGAGCTCGGGGCAGCGCTGCAACAAATCGGCCAGGCCGACTGCGGCATCCGTGACCTGCTCGAAGTTGTCGAGCACCAGAAGCATCTGGCGGTCCCGCAGCTGCTCCGTGAGGGTCTCCAGCGGTACGGCGCCCGTCTCGATCAGGCCCAACTCGCGGGCGATGGCCTCGAAGGCGGCGTCGGCGTCTCGTTCGGGTGAGAGGTCGACGAAGAACACGCCATCGCGGTGACGGTCGAGGCGCTCGGCGGCGACCTGCAACCCGAGTCGGGTCTTGCCGGTACCGCCGGGGCCCGTCAGCGTCACCAGCCGGATCCTCGGGTCGTCCAGCATCGCCAGCACTTCGGCCAATTCGGCCCGGCGCCCGAAGAACTCGGAGTCCTGGGTCGGGAGGTTGTTGGGCCTGGCATCCAGCGTTGTCGGCGGCGGGAAGTCGGCCTCGAGCTCGGCATGGAGGAGCTGGTACAGATGCTCGGGTTGGGTGAGGTCCTTCAGTCGGTGGCGGCCGAGGTCCCGGAGCCCGACGCCTGTCGGGAGTGGTTCGCCGGCGAGGGAGACAGCGAGCTCGGACAGCAAGACCTGACCACCATGTCCGGCGGACATGATCCGCGCCGCCCGGTTGACCGCGGGTCCGTAATAGTCGCCGTCACGGAATTGGGCATCGCCGGCGTGGATGCCCATCCGCACCCGCAGCGTCCCCACCTCATCCCACACTGTGGCTGCCAGCCGTCGCTGTGCCTCCAGGGCCGCCCCGAGCGAGTCGGCGACCGAGGCGAAGACGGCCATGAGCCCATCGCCGGTGGTCTTCACGACGCCACCCCCCGCCCCCTCGACGGCGGCCCGGAGGATGGCGTCGTGCCCGGCGAGGGCCTCGCGCATCGATTCGGGGTGTTCCTCCCATATCCGGGTGCTGGATTCGAGGTCGGTGAAGAGGAAGGCCGGCATGGCCCGGGTCAATATATAGAGGGATCTTCGGGCAGGAGGCCGGCATCGGGAATCCGTGGGGCTCGCCGGGGGTTGTCGCCGGAGAATTCACACTAAAAGGTAGGTGCTCCATGGCCCGATACGTGGCGCGAGTCAGGACGTCCATGAACGCCGATGAGGCCTTCACCTACATGGCCGATCTCCGCAACTTCGCCAGTTGGGATCCCGGCGTCGTCCGGTCCGAGCAGGTGGCCGGCAACGGGCTCGGGCCCGATGCGGCGTACGACGTGACCGTCCGCAACGGCGGCCGGGACATGACGCTCAGGTACGAAGTCGTCGAGTACGACCCGCCGCGCCGCGTGCAGGTCGTCGGCAAGGCGTCGGTGTTCACGTCGATCGACGTGGTCGAGGTGAACGAGGGCGGCGAAGGGACGCTCGTCGTATATGACGCCACCCTCCGGATGCCGTTCCCGCTCTCGCTGGCCGACCCGCTGCTGGCGAAGGCCTTCCGGGGGATCGGCGACAAGGCCGCCGCCGGTCTCGAGCAAGTCCTCAACGGCACGCTGGTGCGCTGAGGCCGCGTCGCACCCCCAGGCCCTCCACCGGGCGCTCGGAGGTGGCCCGGTAACGTCATCGCGATGGAGATGCCCGCCGAAGCCGCCCTCCTCGTGATCGACGTCCAGCAGGGCATGGAGGACCCGAGCTGGGGGCCTCGCAACAATCTCGATATGGAAGCCAACACCTCGCGGCTGATTGTCGAGTGGCAGCGCACCGGGCGTCCGATCATCCTCGTTCGGCACGACTCGACGAAGACCGATTCGCCGCTGCGGCCCGAGCTGCCGGGCAACGCCTTCAAGCCGATCGTGTCCGGCGATCCCGACCTGCTGGTGACGAAGTCGGTGAACTCGGCGTTCTATGGCGACCCCGACCTGCACGCCTGGCTGCAGGCCCGGGAGATCGACACGGTCGTGGTGTGCGGGATCCAGACCAACATGTGCTGTGAGACCACCGCCCGAATGGCCGGCAACCTCGGCTATGCCACCTACTTCGTCCTCGACGCCACCCACACCTTCGACCTGGTCGGGCCCGACGGGGTCACCATCTCGGCTGACGAACTGGCCCGGGTGACGGCGGCGAACCTGCACGGCGAGTTCGCCACGGTCGTCGCGACCGACGATCTGGTGGCCGGGTAAGCCGAAACGGCGCTCCAAGATCCATCGAGTGAACCTGAAGCGCCGATAGTTGTCGTTCCAGGTTCACTCGACGGGGTTGGGCAGCTCACCCGGCGGCCTCACCGAGGCGCCGAGCTGGCGGACGAGGTCGTACAGGTCGGGCCCTCCCCATTGTTCGGCGATCAGCCCATCCTCGATCCGCACCACATCGAGCAGTCCGACCGTGACCTGCCGCCCAGTCGGCGCGACTCCGAGGAACTCACCCCGGTGGGTTCCCCGCAGGACGCAGCGGAAAGCCACCCGATCACCCTCGGCGACCGCGTCCTCGAGGGTGATCGAGACATCGGGGAACGCTGCCCGGAGGCCGACGAGGCGCTGGATCTGTTGTTCGAGGTCGAGCGGCGGGGACACGGCCGAGAGGTGCCGGCGGTAGGAGGGGTGGGCGAAGCGGGCGACTGCGGTCGGATCACCCTGCTCCCACACTTCGCCGATGTACGCCTCCAGGAGCCGGCGGTTGTCGGTGGTCACGGGTCCTCCGTCGGTAGGCGTCGAGGCTCGGGCGGACGGTAACCGGGGGAGGCCGCGGGCTGGCACCAGTCCCGGGCCGTTGACGTCCCCGGCCCGCCGCCCTACCGTGTCGCCCCTCATGGAGCGGTTCGCCTGCATGTGTCGGTGTATCAGCTCTCGGGCGCTCGGCCCGAGTGCCGCCGCTCCGTGCGTCGAGCACTCCTGAACCCGATGCCGGCACCCGAGAGGGACCTTTCGTCAGGCATCGGGACATCCGGCCGCTGAGTACCGCCTTTCGTCGTCTCCGAGGTTCTCGTGGAGTGCTCGTTCATCTCGTCGTCGTCGCCGCTCGCCGGGTGTGAGACCGCGCCCCCGATCGTGCGAGGCCACACCCGATGACCGGGTGGAACCCCGACACGGTGGCGGTGCGCGGTGGTCTGGCCCGCTCTGGTTTCGGGGAGACGGCCGAGGCGCTCTTCCTCACCTCGGGCTACGTGTACGGGTCTGCTGCGGAGGCCGAGGCCGCTTTCGCCGGTGAGGTCGATCGCTTCGTCTACAGCCGCTACGGCAACCCCACGGTGGCGATGTTCGAAGAGCGCTTCCGGCTGCTCGAGGGTGCCGAGGCCGCCTGGGCGACGGCGTCGGGCATGTCGGCGGTGTTCAACGCCCTGGCCGCGGTGCTGGCGGCGGGGGACCGGGTGGTCGCAGCGCGTGGCCTGTTCGGGTCGTGCTTCGTGGTCCTCGACGAGATCCTGCCTCGCTGGGGTATCGAGACGGTGTTCGTCGACGGTCCCGACCTCGCCCAGTGGGAAGCGGCGCTGGCCGAGCCGGCCGCCGCGGTGTTCTTCGAGACGCCATCCAACCCCATGCAAGAGCTGGTCGACGTCGCCGTCGTCAGTGAGATCGCTCACCGGGCCGGGGCGGTCGTGATCGTCGACAACGTGTTCGCCACTCCGGTGCTGCAGAGGCCCCTCGATCTCGGGGCCGACGTCGTCGTGTACTCCTCCACCAAGCACGTCGACGGCCACGGGCGGACCCTCGGCGGGATCATCTGCGGTTCGGAGGAGTTCGTCTACGAGCGGCTCCAGCCGTTGATGCGGCACACCGGGCCGTCGTTGAGCCCCTTCAACGCCTGGGTGCTGGTCAAGAGCCTGGAGTCCCTCGCACTGCGGGTGAGGCATCAGACCGCGTCGGCGCTGAGAATCGCCGAGCACATCGAGTCGCACGCTCGGGTGGCCTCGGTGAAGTACCCGTGGCTCGACTCCCATCCCCAGGCCGCCCTGGCCCGCCGCCAGATGCTCGGTGGGGGCACGGTGGTGACCTTCGAGATCGACGGCGGCCGGGAGAAGGCCTTCGCTGTCGTGGATCGATTCGAGCTGATCGACATCTCGAACAACCTGGGTGACGCCAAGTCGTTGGTGACCCATCCTGCCACCACCACGCACCGCCGGCTCGACCCCGCGGTTCGGCGGCGGCTGGGGATCACCGACGGAGTCATCCGGATCTCGGTCGGTCTCGAAGACGTCGACGACCTCCTCTCCGACATCGACCACGCCCTGGAGGCGCCATGACCACGACCCTCCCACAGATCGACGTCAACGTCTCACGCTTCAACCAGGGCTGCGTGGCACTGCTCACCGGGCTCGCCTTCGTATTGCAGTGGTGGCCGTTGGTGGCCATCACCGCGATCGCCGTGGCGGTCACGCGGTTCGGTGGGCACCGAGCCGGCCTCTTCAGTCAGGCTTACCGGCGGCTGGTGAAGCCCCGCCTCCGAAGCCCGGTCGAGACCGAGTGGGCGGCGCCACCCCGGTTCTCCCAGACGCTCGCAGTGCTCTTCCTCGGCGCTGCCACCGTGCTGTTCGCGTTCGGTCTCACCGGTGCCGGGTGGGCGATCACGCTGATGGTCACGGCCCTCGCCACGCTGTCTGCCGTCGCCCGGATCTGCGTCGGTTGCCTTCTGTATGAGCGCTTCTTCCCGGAGGCACCCGGATGATCAACCGCCTGCTGGTCCTGGCGCTGGTGATCGGCCTGGCCGTTCTCGTCGTGGCGCTGCTCGAACGTCGCAGGGGCCGGGTGCGGTCGGGGGCCCTCAAGCCGGGTGTCACCGTCGTCACCGGGCCCTGGTGCACCCTGTGCGGGCCCACCCTCGCCGCCCTCGAGGCGCGCGGGATCTCGCCCACGGTGTACGACCTGTCCCGAGCGCCCGACGGCCTCGGCACCGTGATGTCGCTTCCCACCGTCTACGTCGTCGGCGACGACGGGGAGGTCGTGATCCGGCGCTCTGGCCGCTCCGCCCTGACCGATGTCGACGCCATCGCCCAGGTCGCCGGCGCGGGATGAACCGGTCACCGGGCACGGCCCATGACGCGACCCCGTCGAACGGACCGGTGCGGACAGTCGGTCGGTGGCTGCTTGCGTGGTTCCTCGCAGGAGCGGGATTGGCCCACTTCGTCCGCACCGAGGAGTTCCTGGCCCAGGTTCCCTCGTTTCTCCCCGGCCGCACCGCCATCGTCTACGTCTCGGGGGCCATGGAGATCGGACTGGCGGTCGCTCTTGTCGCGATGCCGAGGTGGCGTGTGCGGTTGGGGTGGGTGACCGCCGGGTTCTTCGTGCTCGTGTTCCCCGGCAACGTCTCTCAGGCGGTGACCGGTTCGGACGGATTCGGGCTGGACAGCCCGGCGGCCCGCTGGGGCCGGCTTGCCTTCCAACCACTGCTCGTCGTGTGGGCGCTGTGGTCGACGGGGGCATGGAGGGCCTGGCGACGTCGGCGAGCATGACAACACCGGGTGACTAGTCCGTTGAGGCGTATGGGTGGGGGTCCGTAGCGCCGAGCGCCGCACGCAGACTGTCTCCTCGGGGACGGGGGGCAACGGTCGTCGCCGGGGTGGATGTGGTCCCCCTCCGTTCACCCCGGCTGACGATCGACTCGGGACCTGCATCTCTCGGGGGGTAGAGTCGCGAGCCCGGCAGGAAGGCGTCACGGTGGATCCGGACCGACTCGTTGTGATCCCGCTCTTCGCCGCCCTCGAGTCCGACGAGCGGGCCAGCGTCGCCGCCAGGGCCGCCGAGCAGGAGATCGCGATCGGGACCGTGCTCACGGAGGAGGCCGACCTGGCAACCCGGTTCTTCGCGATCGCCGAGGGCCGGGCGGCGGTAACCACCGACGACGGGTTTGTGACGATCCTCGGCCCGGGCGATCTCATCGGCGAGATCGGGG
Organism: Acidimicrobiia bacterium; assembly: GCA_046484325.1. GTDB lineage: Bacteria > Actinomycetota > Acidimicrobiia > Spongiisociales > ZC4RG35 > JAWOJB01. Next base: position 18,539 of record JAWOJB010000036.1, read on the forward strand.
CGATCCGGCGGGCCCGGCGGACGGCGAACGTCGTGGCCATCACGCGGATGCGCGTGTTCGGGCTGATGGCATGGGACCTCCGCGACCTCGGCGAGCAGATCCCCCGGCTTGGATCCCTCCTCGAGGACACGATCGACCGCCGACTGGTCGGACTCGACGGGCAGCCCGGTTCCTGACGCGGCGCGAGCCGGTCGGTTCAAGTCTCCAGAACCATGCGCAGGAAGCGACGGGCCCGCTCGGTGCGCGGGTCGGTCAGGAGCTGGTCGGGCGGCCCTTCCTCCACCACCACACCCTCGTCCATGAACACCACGCGGTCGGCGACGTCCTTGGCAAAGGCGACCTCGTGGGTGACGACCATCATCGTCATCCCCTCCTTGGCCAGGCTCCGCATCACGTCGAGCACCTCGCCGACCAGCTCCGGGTCGAGGGTCGAGGTTGGCTCGTCGAACAGCATCATGTCGGGGTTCATCGCCAGCGAGCGGGCGATGGCCACCCGCTGTTGCTGGCCACCCGACAGCCGAATCGGGTACTGGTCGATCTTGTCGAGGAGTCCCACCCGCTCGAGCACCGCCCGGGCCACCTCGTGGGCCTCCCCCTTGGAACGGCCCAGCACCTTGCGCTGGGCGATCGTCAGGTTCTGCATCACCGTGAGGTGGGGAAAGAGGTTGAACTGCTGGAACACCATTCCGATCCGCCGGCGCAGGCCGTCGACGTCGGCGTCGGCATCGGTGATGTCCTCGCCCTCGATGAGGATCCGCCCGGAGGTGGGTTCCTCCAGGCGATTGACACACCGAAGCAGCGTCGACTTGCCCGAGCCGGAGGGCCCGATGATGCACACCACCTCGCCCTGGTCGACGTGGAAGTCGATCCCTTTCAGCACCTCGAGCTCGCCAAAGCTCTTGTGGAGGTCGATCACGTCGATGGCCGGTCGGCCGCTCATCGTGACCTCGCCGCCCGCTTCTCCAGCTGGGCCACCAGCCTGGTGAGCGGGATGGTCATGGCCAGGTAGACCAGACCGGCCGTCATCAGTGGGGTGGCGTTGGCGGTGGCGTTCACGCCGTCCCGGCCGAAGCGGGTCAGCTCCTTGGTCGCTTCGGTGACGCCGAGCACCGAGATCAGCGAGGTGTCCTTGAGGAGGAGCACGAACTCGTTGGTCAGGGGCGGGATGATGACGCGGAAGGCCTGCGGGAGCACGATCGTGACCATCGCCGCGAATCCGGTCATCCCGAGCGAGCGGGCTGCCTCCATCTGCCCGCGAGGCACCGCCTCGATCCCTGCCCGGATCGTCTCCGCCATGTAGGCGGCGGCAACGATCCCCACCGCCAGGGCTCCGGCGGTATAGGTGCCGGGCACCCGGAAGCCGGTGGCGATGGGAATGCCGAATCCGATGAGGAGGATGGTGAGGATGGCAGGCATCCCCCGGAACACTTCGATGAAGCTGGCGGCGAACCAGCGGTACGGCCGGACGCTGGAGAGCCGCATGAGGGCCAGGGCCAGTCCCGCCACCAGGCCCCCGCTGAACCCGAGCGCCGTGAAGATCAGCGTGTTCTTGGCCGCCTGGGTGATGATCTCGGGGAACTGGGCGACGATCAGGTCCGGCCGGAACAGGGCATTGACCAGCGTGCCCCACTCGATGGCGACGGCCAGCCACAGCACCAGGGCGAGGGTGACGCCGTAGATCGCCCCCCGGATGAGACGGAAGCGTTGCCGGCGGGAGAGCCTCTTCGCCACCTCGTCACCTCACTTCCTAGCGGGCCGGAGATCACTCACCGGCGAAGTACCTCCCATAGATCACGTCGTAGGTCCCGTCGGTCCGGAGCTCGGCCAGCGCCTCGTTGACCGCCTCCATCAGCGCCGTGCTGGCGGGGCTGGTGGCGAAGCCATACTGCTCGCCGGTTGGGAACGTCGCGCTCAGAGCGAACGCGTCGGGCTCCTGGAGCGCCCGCTCGGCGTTGATGGCGACGTCCTGGAGAATTCCGTCGAGTTCCCCGGCCTGCAGCGCGAGGAACATGGCCGCCGGCTCGTCGTAGGATCTGAGGGTGGCGTCGGCCGGGACGTTCTCCTGGGCGTAGAGCTCACCGGTGGTCCCGGTCTGGACCCCGACCACCCGGCCGGCCATGTCCTCCAGTGAGGTGATGGACGCTTCGTCCGCCACCCGAACCAGGAGCGACTGGTCGGCATCGAAGTACGGGTCCGAGAAGAGGGCGTTGGCCTCCCGCTCGGGGGTGATCGTCAACGCCGCCGCCGCGATGTCGCAACTGCCGGCGGCGGGCGCCAGCCAGATCCCGTCGAAAGGCTGCAGGGTCACCGCCAATTCGAGCCCCAGTCGAGTGGCGATCTCGGTCATCACGTCCATGTCGAACCCGGTCCAGGTGCCGTCTTCGGCCTGGAACTCGAAGGGGATGTAAGGGGCATCGGTGCACACCGTCAGCTTCCCGGTTGCCACGGTCGGGATGCCCCCGGCCGTCTCGCCACCGCCACACGCAGCGGTTACGAGAACGAGGGCGATGCACGATGCGACGAGGCGTCTGGGATTCATGGTGCTCCTTAGCGAGGCAATCCCGACCACCGTGCACGGCCGTGGCACGCCTGGCAAGAGGCAAGAGTCCCAGCCCGGGTTCCGGTGGGTCAGGCGCTCGAGCGGCTTCGGGTCATCGTCGCCGACCCGGCATGGAGGGCGATGTCGAGGAACAGACCGATGACGACTCTGATGATCCCCCAGGGAAGACGGCGCCGCCGCCGATGAAATCGACTTTGTAGAGGGCGGTCATCCACGGGAGCAGGATGAGGCCGAGATTCGGCAGAAGGGGACCGACGAAGGCACGATCAACCCAATCGAGAAGAACCAAGGGCCGCTTTGGTAGCCGGTGCCGATGCGGATGCCCTGGAGGGCGCCGACCTGGGCCGACTCGACGCCGGCGAGCGCCTCGACGAGTGCCAACTGGGTGGCCGGGTCGACCAGGCCGGTTACCGGCAGCCCTGCGTCCCGCTGGAACCGCTCGACGGCCTCGACCGTCTGCGGACCGTAGACCCCGTCCACGCTGCCCGTGTAGTAGCCCACGGCCCTCAAGTCGGTCTGGAGAGTGCGCTCACGTAGTCGGCCACCCACTGTCGGGCCTCGGCTTCGCCCTCGTCGTCGTGTTCCTGGATCGTGTGGTCGACGATTCGGCCGTAGCCGGTCATGTATCGGATTCGCCGCCACTGGCGGTCGATCCGACGTCGATGACGGTGGTGGGGACGGTCGCCGAGACACGTCGTCGCGCCGCCGAGATGCCCCACAGCCACAGGGCGAGGAGCCCGGCGATGACGATCACCGCCACGGGTTCGAACCCGATGACGAAGACGGCCGTCACGGCCAACCCGATACCGGTGAGCTTCAGCAGATCGTGATGCCCGGCAACCCATCGGTCGAAGTCGCTGCCACCGGACGCAGGTGCCGTCGACGCCGCGATCCTCTGCATCCACGCCGGTCGGCCGGCGAGGTAGGCGGCGAGGGCGACGACCACGCTTGTCACGGCGATGAGAAGCACCGCACTCCCGAGGCTCGTGAGTATCTCGCCGAGCAGCGCCCTGACCGCCTGCTCCCCATCCGGATTGAGGATCTCCGCGAGGATCACCTGCTCGATGCGTCGCAGCAGCACCCATCCGAGCGCGAGCCCCGCGGCGACGCCGAGCCCCAGATGGATCGTGGTCCGCCGCCGGTCCGGTGCGACGGCGATGGTGGCCACGGCGAGGATGAAGGTGAGGGCGAGGATGCCCCAGACGAATCGGTCCAGGCGACCGGCTGCCGCCTGGATCTCGTCCAGCCGCTGTTCGCTCATGAGCGTCAGTTGTCCGAAGTCGTCGGGAAGCTCCGCCTTGACGGCCTCCGCCAGCTGCTGTCGCCCTTCGGCAGCGAGATCCGAGACGACATCGGGCACCGTGATGTCGGGGAGAAAGTCCCTGATCTCGGCCTGCACCCGGCGAAGTGCGTCGGTGATGACCGGGATGAGGTTCAGGCGTACCGAGCCATCCTCGATGTAGACGTTGGGCAGTGAGGTCAGGTCGTTGCGTACCAGGGCCACTCCGACCTCGTGCGACCGGCGAACCAGTTCCGGCAGGCGGGTACGGAACTCATCGGAGGCGATGAACAGGTCGACCGTCTGCGTGACTCTCGACTCGAGCGCCTCGGTGATCGGTGGAGCCAGGGCGGTGAGTGAGGGTCGGTCGACCCGGTCGAGGATCGCCTGACCGCGGGCGTCGATCTCGAGTGCATCGATCAGGGCATCGGACAGGTAGAGGTCGATGCGAGCGAGGGCTTCGGTCACCCTGGTGTCGAGGTCGAGTACCTCGAGCGTCTCGTCCGATACGAAGCCGCTGAGTGCGACGTAGAACGCACGGTCGTCGAGGGCCGGGCCCATCACCTCCATGAAGCGCTCGGTGTCGAAGAGCGTCCGGTGGGTCCACACGGCCACGGTGGCCAGCGTGGCCGACAGCGCGGTCAGCACCACGAGCAGAACGGCCAGCCATGTGCGCACGCGGGTCCGGAGGACCAGCCGGGACCGGAGTGCCTCGTTCTGGGCCCGCAACGACGTCAGTTCGTCCGATGTGGGGCTGTCGGTGCCCGGTTCGAAGGTGTCCATTGGTTGACCGCCTGGGTTGGGTTGGTGAGGCTACCGGGAGCTCGGGTGGCCACACTTCGTCGGGATCGTCCCGGGCCCGGCGATCAGCGACAGCCGCGGCCGGGATTCGATGGAGGATCAGCGCTCGACGGTGATGTAGCGGCCGTGGACGGTGAGCACCCAGATCACAAAGGCACCGACGGTGATCATGACGATCGACCAGAGCGGGTACCACGGTGTCCAGCTCGACCTTCCACCCGTCTCGATCGACGATTCGAGGATGATCTGGGAAGCTATCGGACAGGGACCTGAAGTCGTACGGCCGGTGGTACGAGTACTCACGCGCCCGGGACGACTGCTGGCCGCCACGAAACCGAATGGGCGCACTGGTGGGTCGCCCACACCGACGACAAGAAGCGGGGCAGGCTGAACATCATCAGCCATCTGTTGGATCAGGTCCCGTACGAACCGCTGGCCGCGGCCGAGGCCAAGCTGCCACGACGTCAGCCGGCCGGCGACTACCGGGGCCCCGAGCTCCCGGTGCGACAGTTTCCCATCCGGTTCTAGCACCGAACGGCTTCCCCGACCGGATGCGCTCGAGCCCCGGTCAGGAGGGGAGCGGCAGGAGCCCGGTCACGATGCCCACGGCGGCGGCGAGCAATGTCAGCGTTCCACTCAGCACGACGGTGGCGGCCCGGCCTGGTGCCGGGGCGCCCTCCGACGAGGGTCGGAACACGATCGACACCGCCCAGGCCTCGAAGGTGATGAGACCGGCATAGGCGACGAGGGCCGGGAACGCCCTTGCCGGCGGCAGGCGCTCCTCTGCCTCGAGGAAGAACGTCGCTTGCACCGCCACGGCCAGCACAGCGAACAGGGCGCGGACCGCAGGTGCCCAGCGGGTTCTCCCGAAGGCGATCGCCCCGAGGAGTACCGATGGGATCATCACGCCGCCCGCGCCCACACCGAGCAGCAGCACGGAGAGCCCGCTCAGCCGCCACCAGCCCCTGCCGCCGGCCTCCCTCCGGAGGAACGCCAGTCCGAGCATCGCCCCGACGATGGCAGATGAGCCGACGATGAACCCGGTCCCGGCCCAGGTGAACTCGGGGTGGGTCGAGATGAACCGCATCCATCCGCGCATCGCCAGGCCCCAGGCGAGCCCGGCGGCGGCGCCACCAACGACGGGGTGGTGTCGGAACCAGGTGGTCATCGAAGCTCACAGGGCGGGCCGGCCTGTGGCGGTCGACTCTTTGCGGGTTGCCGATTCTCGAGTGCGCCCTCCCACAAGACTCCCGATCCGGCCGGCACCGGGGCGGCAGCGGTGACCAGCATGGCCTCGACGAGGAGGCCCCTCCAGCGGTGACGTTGCATCTCGTGTTCCTCCCACATGGCGTGACGATCAACAGACGGTCGATGGCGGCGATCTGGGTGACGCGTGCCGTGCCACGTCACCCTCGGCACCCCCGTCGTTCGTCGGTTGGGCGGATGACGACGCTCCAGTTCGCCGAATGGGTTGCCGCCGACGCCCGCCAAGGTGGGTGGAGTCACGCCGACGTGGACGCGGTCGTGGTCAGCCTCTTCCGCGACGAGGCGGTCAACCTCGTGCGACTCGCCCGGTTCTTCGTCGACGACCGTGACGCCGCCGAGGACCTGGTGCAGGAGGCGTTCATCCGCCTGGCCCGGTCGGTCCACCGCATCGACGACCCGTCCAAGGGCGCCGCCTATCTGCGCTCGATCGTCCTCAACCTCGCTCGCGACCACAACCGGCGCGGTCTCGTCTCACTGCGCCATCAGATGCGGGGCGACCCCGTCCCGGTGCCGTTCGACGAGGAGATCGCGGTGCGCGAGGATCAGCGCCGGGTGATCGATGCCCTTCGCACCGTGTCGCCGGGGCAGCGCAACTGTCTGGTGCTCCGCTACTACCTCGAGCTCTCGATCCCCGAGATCTCCGACACCCTCGGCATCTCGGTGAACACGGTGAAGACCCAGCTACGGCGGGGGCTGGCCGCCCTCGAGCGGGAGCTCGGACAGCCATGACCGCCTCGCTCGAACGCCAGCTCCACGACGCCCTCCAGGCGGGCGCAGCCGTCACGGAGCCTGCCCCCGACCTGTTCGCCAGGGTGGCCGGGTCCATCGCCGAGGATCGGCGCCTGCGGAAGCTGCGGGTGCGGGTGGAGGTGGTGGTGCTGTTGGTCGTGGCGGCGATGGTGTCCGCCCTATGGGGAATGTCGGTGACCCGAGACGGGAGGTTGCTCATGCCCTGGTGGGCACTGGAGATCGTGGTGACGATGGTGCTGATCGGGGTGGCGCTCTGGCTGGGCCCGTTCATCAAGCGCTTCGGCAGGGCGTACGCAGCAGACGTGTTCCGGGCCAATCCCCGCACCGGCAAGTCGTACATCCTCCTGACCGACATCGTGTACTACCTGATCTTCATCAGCTACATCATGTTCACGAGCCGGTTCGAGCCCGACACGGGGTGGTCTCACGTGGTCGGGGCCGATCAGTTGCAGGCTGCGGTGTTTCGCCTGGCCGGCATCCTGCTCATCATCGGTGTGCTCCACGGTCTCAACATCGTGATCATGCCGGTGCTCGGCCGGCTCTTCTCGCTGAACCGCAGGCTCGACGCCCTCAACCGCGACGATGGCATCGATGGCTGAGGCATCGGAGAGGAGGGAGCGTCCGGGCTGGGAGGTGGTGCTCGTGGTGGGCCTCCTCCTGGCGGTGCTGGGCTCGGGGGTCGTCGCCGTGACCGTGTTCGGGCTGGAAGTCGGGCCTCCGGCCGAGCCCTCGGCCCCGCCGACGGCGGTCGCTGTCGACCTCGACCCGCTCCGCCTCGCCCTCGGGTGGGGCCTGGCCGGCGTCCTCCTCGCCGTGGCCATGGGGATCATCGTCACGACCGACTGGCGGGGGCCCGACGTAGATTGAGCAACGGCGTGGCCATGGCCCACACCGTTGCTCAACGAACGGCCGGGCGGACCTACGCCGATGCCCCCGAGTAGTGGCGGACGCCGAACCGCCAGAACAGCCGGCTGGTGACCGCCACGACGATGGTGATGAGCAGGAGCAGCGCCAGTGTGGTGGGGGTCAACCTCCCGGTGAGCGCCTCGGCGGGGACGGTGATGGCGACGCCCATTGGGACGATCACCGTCAACACGGCCTGGAGCCAGGCGGGATAGACCCGGATCGGCCACCTGCCGGCGTCGTAGAGGCCGTTGAGGAGCCCGGCCATCTCGTCGACGTCGATGAGCCACACCGCCGTGGTGGTGAAGGCGATCCAGACGCAGTAGAGGATGACCGCCCCGCAGACGAGCACGAAGCCGAACGCCAGGGCCCCGGCCGGTCCGACCCGGTCGCCCAGCCCAGACAGCGCCCAGCCGAGGACGATCACCCCGATCACGATGTCGACCACGTTCCAGAACCGGAGCTGTCGAGTGGAGATGAAGATCTGCGAGTCCACCGGGCGCACCAACGCGAAGTCCAGCTCACCCTCACCGACCTCGTGCATGAACGTGTACATGTTCGGCAGCACGAACGTGCCCATCACGCCCCCGAGCAGGATGTGGACGCCCAGCACGGCCAGCAGCTCGGGCTGGCTCCACCCCTGCAGGTCGAGAGTGTGGGCGAATACCAACCGGATGGCCACGATGCCGGTCACCAGCCGGACACCCGACTCGACGACCTGGAGGACGAAGTTGAGCCGGTACTGGACCTCGTACTCGGCGCCGAGGCGCCAGTGGATGAGGGCAACCTTGAGCGAGTGGGTGAACCGGCTCACGAGCCCACCGCCGTGAACCTGCGGATCGCCCGCCGCCACACGAGGGCGATCGCCCCGCCGGACACAGCGATCCAGACGAGTTGGATGCCCAGGCCCGTCAGGATCTCCCGGGTGTCCAGTTGCCCGATGAAGACCTCGATCGGGAACTGGAAGCTCCACTTGAATGGCAGCCAGTCGGAAACGGTCCGGATCCATGCGGGCATGACCGCCATCGGAACGAGCCGGCCGGAGAACAGCAGCTCGAGGGCGATGAACACCTCGACCAGGGCCTGGGCCCGGGTGGTCCAGAAGCTGACCAGGCCGAGTCCCCACAGCAGGTTGAACCTGATCACGTACCCGGCCCAGGCGGCGACGAAGAAGGTCATCAGCTCGAATGGGCTCGGGGAGATCTCGGGGCGGAACACCACGAAGAGGAAGATGGCGACCGGGATCCACAGGGTGATCCAGATCACCTTTGCCCCGGCGAACCCGGCCAGGTTGCGGTGGTAGGGGTCCACCGGGTGCAGCAGGTCGTTGCTGATACGTCCCGAGCGCACCCACCAGTCCCAGGCCCCCGGGGCGAGTGCCAGGTTGAAGACCCGGACCAGCGTCCAGATGATGTAGTACGAGGTGAACTCGTCGACCCCGTACCCGTTGATGGGTCCCGAGGCCTCCGCCACCGTCCGCCACACGATCAGGTAGACGATCGGCTCGATGAGGAACCCGAGGACGCTGATGAACGCCGCCCCCCGGTACTGGGCCTGGCGCTGCATCGAGACCCGGGCCTCGACGAGGTAGACGGGGAGGAGATTCCTCACGAGGTCACGACACCTCGGAGGGCGCCCCGTCCCGATCGGCATCGCCGGAGGCGAAGGTCTTCTCGATCACGTCCTCGATCGGCGGGTCCTCGATGCTCAGATCCTGGACGTCGAGCTCGGCGAGCAGCCGGGCGGCCACCCCGGCCACCCGGTCGCGGGGAACGGTGAGGATCGCCTTCCCGCCCCCGGACTCGACGACCGTCCCGAAGGTGGACAGATCGGGGAGGTCCCCGAGCGCCGTCACGGTGATCGTGCGTGCCGCGCCGAAGCGATCGGCCAGGCTGGCGAGGTCCCCATCGAACAGCAGCGCCCCGTGGTGGATGACGATCACCCGCCGGCAGAGGGCGGTGACATCCGCCATGTAGTGGCTGGTGAGCAGGATGGTGGCGCCCTCCTCGGCGGCGTAGTCGGCCACGAACCGGCGGATCCGCTTCTGCATCGACAGGTCCAATCCGAGTGTCGGCTCGTCCAGGAAGAGCACGGGTGGAGCCGGCAGCAGGGCGGCGAGGATCTCGACCTTCATGCGCTCGCCGAGTGACAGGTTGCGGACGGGCTTGGTGAGCAGGTCGTCGACGCCAAGCAACTCGGTGAACCGCTCGCGTCGGCTCCGATAGTCGGCATCGCCGATCCGGTACATCGCCCGTCGCACGTCGAGCGAGTCGGCCACGGGCAGGTCCCACTGCAGGCTGTTGCGGTTGCCCATCACGAGGGCGACCCGGCTCAGGAACTCGGGGTCGCGTTCCCACGGCCGGAACCCGATCACGCCGGCGTCGCCCCCGGTCGGGTAGAGGAGGCCCGAGAGCATCTTGAGGGTGGTGGTCTTGCCCGCCCCGTTCGGCCCCAGGAAGCCGACGACCTCCCCCGGGTCGAGTGAAAAGGTGACCCGGCGGACGGCCTCGACCTGGCGGTACTCGCGATGGAACAGGGCCTTGACCGAGTTGGCGAAGCCCTCTTCCCGCACCGGGACCTTGAAGGTCTTGCTGAGCTGGTCGACAGTCACCGAGGCCATGGAGGTCCGATCTTCACCGCGTCGAGGATGGCAGCCTCGGGCCCGGGATGCCGAGGGTTTCTGTTCGAGGCGCCTTCAGCGGACGACCACCTCGGGTGGCTCGATCTCATGTGGCTCGGTGCCCTCGGCCACCGAGTCGATCTTGTAGGCCAGCGACGGCGCCGCATCGACTCCCCGCCGGCGGAGGTAGACCTCGGTCCAGTCGCTCGGTGGGATCATGACGTGCCAGGCGATCGTCATCTCCCAGTCCTCGGAGAAGTAGGCGTAGTGGGAGACGACGAGCAGGGTCGACACGTACTCCGGGTCCCACACCGTCGCTTCGGTGATCCCGAGCTCGGGGTGCTCGGCGGCTAGCCACTCGGTCCACAGGTCGAAGTACGGTTCGGCATCGGCCGCGCGTTCGCCGGCCATCGGGATGATGGGGATGGTCCGGACCTCGGCGACGGTGTCGTCGCCGAGCGTCGCCGTGATCTCGACGGTGGCGGTCGTCTCCTCGGTCGCAGGATCCGGCACGACCCACACTTCACCGACCGTACCGGCCGAGAGCTCGACCGGGACGATCTGCTCGACCACGGCCTGGTCGGCGGTGGCGGCGATCGTGACCGGCCCGGCGACCCCCTCGACCTCGACGAGGAATGAGACCCGCTGGCCCGGGATCGCCGCCCGCACCTCGGGGGGCTCCTCGGGCGGCGACACGACGAGGGCGAGTTCGCCGGCGTCGGTGTTCGGCGGAGGCGAGCTGGGAGGCGAAGAGTCGGAGCCGCACCCCGCCAGCGAGGCGAGCATCGCGACCATGGTGAGCACGATGATCGTGCGAGATGCCATCGGCAACTCCTTCTTGGTCCCCCGTCTTCGCGCCGCCAAGGGTGCGGTGCCAGCGGCATTCGACCCGAATTGGTCCATCACCGGGTTGCCGGTCGCCGGCCATTGTCCCCTGGCAGCCAGCGACCGGTCGGCGCACCCTGGACCGGAGGAGGGGTGCCGATGCGTCCAGGGTCGATCATCGTGGTCTGCGGGCTGGTGGCGGCGGCCTGTTCGGCCGAAGGCTCCAGCCCGACCGCCCCGGAGGCGCCATCGGTGACGTCGACGGTCGCGCCCACGACCGTCACGACCGGCACCACGACCACCACGCTGCCGACCACGACGGTCTCGGCAGACGACGATGTCGTCGACATGGGCGAACCGCCGTGGCGACTGACCCCGCTCGACCCGGGTGCTGTAGAAGAGGTCTACTTCCTCGAGTGGCGAGACGAGGCCGGGGCTCCGGAAGCGTGCCCGCTGCTGGTGTTCGCCGATCTCGGCGCCGAGGCCTCGGGCGCCCGGGCCCGTCGTGCCGCCAACGAGGGTGAGATGCTGGTGGCCTGGGACCGACCGTCGGGGCCGGGACATGATGCCATCAGCGATCCGTGCGACGACTGCGGTCGCGGAGCCGTCGGCCTCGGCACCTGGCAGGCGGCGGTGTTCGAGGACAAGCCGGTCACCCGGCGATGGGACGACGGCAGCCGGGCACGCACGTTCGAGGGGACCTACGGCATCGAGGCGTACATCGAGGTGGCGGGGTTCGGGTGCTCCTACTGGTTGTGGTCCCACCTCGGCGAGGAGCACCTCGATTACCTACTGTCACAGCTCCGGCGCGTCGAGGGCGCCCCCTGACAGCCCCCGGTCCAGCACGTCGAGCAAGAAGTCAAAGCTCTCGTCGACCGAGAGGTCGATCCCGAACCCGGCCTCGAGCTCCAGCAGGGCGAACCCGTGCAGGGCGCTGCGGAGGGCACGGGCGGCGTGGACGGCGCCGTCGCCGGCATACCCGTATCCAGCGAGCACTGCCAGCACCGGGCCGAGCACGGCGGTGCTGCGCACGTCCCACTCGGCATCGTCGGGGTGGGCGACCTGGGCGAGGCGATAGGCGCCCGGGTGCCGCCTGGCGACGTCGAGGTAGGCGTGGGCGACGGCCACCAGCGCCTCCCGGCCCGACCTGCCCATCGCCGCCGGGCCGCAGGCGGCCGCCAGTAGGTCGATACCTCGCAGGCCGACGGCTCGCTGCAGCCCTTCGATCCCGTCGACGTGGTGGTAGAGGGACGGCGGTCGGACGCCCAGCCTCTCGGCAAGTGTCGCCAGGGTGAGTGCCTGCCCGGCAACGGTGTCGACGAGCTCGGTGGCGGCGTCGATGACCTGATCGCGGGTCAGCCCCCGGCGCGGCATCAGGCGGCTTCGAGGAGCTCGAGGAGGACCGTCGCCACCAGGCCGGGCTGCTCGACGTGGGGGTAGTGGCCGGCGCCCGGCACCACGAGGCCTCGGCCTCCGAGTCGTTCGGCGAGCGATGCCGCCTCCGCCGAGGGATCGGCGAAGTGGTCGTCGGCGTCCCCGAAGACGACGACGCTCGGCATCCGGAGTGTGCCCATACGCTCGGTGATGCCCGCCCGGGACGCGACCAAGGTCTCCCGGACCGCGCGGCGCCGTTCGGGGTCATCCAGCATCTGGCGAATCCCGGCGGTCTCCCGATCGAGGTCGGCCGGGACGATGTCGTGGTACCAGCCCCGGTACAGCCTCGCCCAGATCCCGGCGGCCCACCGCCCCCGCAGCAGCCCGGAGATGGCGAGCCGCTGCATCCGGCCCCGGAGCGACTCGTCGGCTTCGAGATGGGGACTGATCAGGGTGATGGAGCTGAAGGCGTCGGGCCGGTCGGCCGCCGCCCAGACAGCGGCGGCGGGGGAGAAGGAGCAGGCCACCACGGCCGCCGGGCCCGCGCCTAGCCGATCGACGAGGCCGACCAGGGCCGCGGCGGTCTCGGCCACCCCGTATGAGCGGGCGGTCGGCGAGTCGCCGTGTCCGGGCAGGTCGGCGATCACCGCCCGGTAGCCGGCTTCGACGAGCGGCGGCACCAGGAAGCGGTGCTCGGTGCGGAGGTCGCCGGCGCCGGGCAGGAGCACGACGAGCGGCCCATCACCGCCGCTGTCGTCGAAGGCGAGCGGTGGGGTGGTGCGAGGCGTTTCTGCCACGGGTCGATCCTCCGAGCTGGGCTATGTTCAGTAGATCATAACCTAAGACTATTAGGTTAGTCAAGGGCTACCTGTGGC
>JAWOJB010000078.1:0-46639 GCA_046484325.1 Acidimicrobiia bacterium
GCCGTCCCCCGTGACATGATCCCCGGCCACGGCCCGGTGGTCTTCGACCTCGGGTTTGGACCGTTCGGATCGGTGATCTCGTTCGAGGGCTCGTTCTCGCGGTACGCCCGCGACGCCGCCAGGTCCGGGGCGGTGCTCCTCGTCGTCGCCACCAACCAGGGCAGCTACCCCCTCTCGGATGCCTCCGACCAGCTCATCGCCATGACCCGGATGCGAGCCGCGGAGCTTGGCGTCGACGTGGTCCACGCCGCCGTCACCGGCCGTTCCACGCTCATCACCGAGGGCGGAGTGACCGGTCGCCGCACGCCGCTCGCCGAGGAGGACGTCGTCATCGGCACCGTTCGGATGCGGGAGGCGGGTTCCACGCTCTACACCCTGCTGGGGGACTGGGTGCAGCTTTCGGCCGTGGCCGGCCTCGCCGTGGTCGTGGGCGCCTCGGTGAGGCGCCGGTCGGGTCAGGTGGCGTAGGCCCGGGCGAAGGCATCGACCACCGCCCGGGCGAGCACCGGCTTGGCGCCGTACCACAGGGTGGCGTGGCCGCCGGCCACTTCCCGGAGCTCCGAGCCCGGCCAGTGACGGTTCAGCGCCCGGGTGAGGTCGACCGGCACGAAGCCGTCGTTCCGGGCAGCGACCAGCACGGCATGACGGGCGTGGTCGGGCGGTTCCACCCGGAGGACGCTCACCGCCGAGAGCCGTCGACGGAGCTCGGCTTCGGGATCGGCGGGACCGGCGAGGGCCTTCCAGTCGATCCCCGCCCGCAGGATCCCGTCGAGGTAGACGGGCCCCGGGGAGTGGGATGCTGCCAGAGGAGCGGTGGCCAGCGGGCCCTGGGTGGTTGCCGACACGAGGGCTGCCAGGTTCCCGCCCATCGAGAAGCCGGCCACGCCAACGCGGTGGACGGGCGAGAGGCCGGCCACGAGGCCACGGCCCTCCTGGATCGCCCCCATCCCCATGAGGGCGAAGTCGGCGACGGTGCGAATCGCCGGATCCCGGTCGGCGGCGCTGCGCCGCTCGCCGTAGTAGGGGTTCTCCAGGAGGAGCGAGCCGATCCCGTGTCCCACGAGCCTCCTGGCGAGCGCCAGCCGGGCGGCGTAGCCGTGGTCGTTCCAGGCCGGCATGAGCAGGCATATCCGGTCCGTGCCCGCCGCCGGCATCACCTGGAGGACGTGGCCGGTGCGGGAGGCTTCGGGGAGCTCGACCAGAGGGCTCGGGAAGGCACCGCGGCGGAGGCGGAGGTCGCGGCGCCGTTCCCACGGGCCCCACGCGGGGGCGATCGGGGCGGGCGGGCCGAGGTGCTCGAGGCCGTCGAGCAGGTCCAGGGCCGCGGGATCGCCCCATCCCCCCGAGAAGAGCCTCGACCGGGCGGGGGCCCACCCCAGGGCCATCCCGGCGACTCGATCGACCGGATGCATCACCGAGGCCTAGAGCCTGACGCGCTCGTCGAAGGACGGCACGGCTGCCGGTCGATCGAGTCGGATCCGGACGAGAGCGGCGAGGGTGGCGGAGGCCTCGGGCTCGCCGTGGACGGCGAAGACCTGCTCGGGAGCGCGCTCGGCCGAGGCGACCCAGTCGATCAACTCGGCCTGGTCGGCGTGGACCGAGAAGTGGGGGATCGCCACCACCCGGGCCCGCACGGGGACATAGCGGCCCAGCAGCTTGAGGGAGGGCTCGCCGGACATGAGGCGGTGGCCTCGGGTCCCGGTCGCCTGGAACCCGACGAGGACGATGGCGCTGGCCGGGTCGGGGAGCCTTCGGGCGAGATGGTGGAGCACCCGTCCCCCGGCCGCCATCCCCGAGGCCGAGATGATCACCGCCGGAAGGGGCGCGTCGTTGATCTGTTTCGATTGCTCGACGGTGCGTGCCTCCACGAGCTTGGGTGGGGCGAAGCGCTCCCGGGTGAGCCGAAGCTCGGGATGCACCTCGGAGTCGCCGTCGGCCACGGCTCGCCGGTAGACGCCCAGCGCCTCGAGGGCGAGCGGAGAGTCGACGTACACCGGGAGCTCGGGGATCGTCCGTTCCTCCATCAGCCGGTCGAGGGCGAGCAGCACCGTCTCGGTGCGATCCACTGAGAACGCCGGGATGACGACGGCCCCACGTCGCTCGGCGGTGGCTGCCACCACCTCGGCGAGCTCGTCGCTCCCGTCGCCTGGTGGGTGACGGCGGTCTCCGTACGTCGACTCGATGAGCAGGGTCCCGGCCTCGGGAGGTGGCTCGGGCGGGAGCAGGATCGGGTGGTGGGAGCGGCCGAGGTCCCCGCTGACGTGGAGCGGCGGTGTTCCATCGTCGAACCCGAGGGTCACCGAGGCGGATCCGAGAATGTGCCCGGCCCGCCGGAACTCGACGGCGACCCCATGGGCGGCGGCGACCTCCACGCCGAACTCCACCGGCTCGAAACGCTCGGCTGCGAGCACCGCATCCTCTTCGGTGTAGAGGGGCAGTGCCGGCCGGTGCCTGGAGAAGCCCTTGCGGTTGGCGTAGCGGGCGTCCTCCTCGTGGATCCGGCCCGAGTCGGGGAGCAGGATCGCCGAGAGCTCCGAGGTCCGCCTCGTGGCGAGCACCGGGCCGGCGAACCCCTGGGTGACGAGGCGGGGCAGGTAGCCGGTGTGGTCGAGGTGGGCGTGGGTGATGGCGACGGCGTCGATCGTGGCCGGGTCGACCGGGAAGTCCCGCCAGTTGAGCTGACGCAGCGGCTTGAGCCCCTGGAACAGGCCACAGTCGACGAGCACCCGCGCGCTCGGGGTGTCGACGAGGAACCGGCTGCCGGTGACGGTGCCCGCTCCGCCGAGGAACTGCAACACCGGGCTCTCTGGCCGTTCGGCGGCGATCACCGGCTCAGGCTAGGGCTCAGCGGCCCACGGCCCTCAAACGGATCATGATGCAGGCGTCCGCCAGCCACTCGAATTCCTCGCGGTCGAGGTAGTCGATCAGCTCGGCACTCTCGGCCCCGGGCTGCAGCCACACCCGGCGGTAACCCAGACCCTTGGCCTCCTGGGCCACGCCCATCCCCTCCGAGGGCGGCACCACCAGGTTCACGATCGTGGGCTCCTCGGCCAGCGAGGTGAGGTCGGCGTAGGCGGGATCGCCGTCGACGGTGTCACGGTGGGGGTTGACGGCCGCCACCCGCACCCCCCGCCGCTTGAGGTCGCGGTAGATGATCCCCCCGTACTTGCCGGGGCTGTCGGTGGCCCCCACGACGGCCACCAGCGCGTCGGAGTCCTCGAGATACCGGGTGAGGTCGGTCACGCCCGGGTCAACGCCGCGGAGACCGGCGCTGTTCCCGCCAGACGTTCATTGAGCAGATTGGTGGCTCCAGGCCACGTCGTTGCTCAATGATCGGCTCGGGTGATGACCAGCTCGGCCAGGACCCCAAGATCGGGGGCCACCAGCGCAGGCGGGTCCTCGGGCAGCCCCCAGACGGCCCCGGGGCGGGCGAGGAAGGCGCCGGGCACGCCCACCGAGCGGGCTCCGGAGACATCCCAGTCGTGGGCGGCGACCATCAGCATCTCGTCCACTTCGACGTCCAGCACCGCCGCCGCGTGGAGGTAGGTCTCGGGAGCCGGCTTGAACCGTCGCACGGCATCGATGCTGATGACGCGCTCGAAGAACCGTTCGATCCCGGCGTGGCCGAGCTGCTCGGTGGCGAGGTCGCCGGTACCGTTGGTGAGGACCGCCATCCGGAACCCGGCGCCGCCCAGACGCTCGAGGGCGGGCCCCACGTCGGGATGGGCCGGGAGCCGGCGCAGGCCGGCGATCACCGTGACGACGGCACCGGGTGAAGGATCCAGCCCTCGCCGCTGGGCGGTGACGAGCAGGGTCTCGACGGCGATCGTCTCGAACGACCGGTAGCGATTGGTGTGGTTGGCGACGAGCGAGCCGTGGAGGAGGCGGGCGAACCACTCGCCTATCGGCTCGGTCGACCCGACCAGATCGGCGAAGGCGGATTCCAGAGCACCCAGATCCAGCAGGGTCCCGTTGACGTCGAACAGGAGCACCCGTGGGCTCACCGGGCCACCGGGCTCCCCTGGAGGCGCTCGACGGCATGGATGAACCAGTCGGGCACCGGCGTCTTCTCGAAGGTGGTGTGATCGAGGAACACGTAGACCTCCCGCCCCTCAACCACCACCTGCTGCGACCCCTCCTCCCACGTCCTGAACTCGAAGACGGCCGAGGTCGTCCCGACCCGTCCCACCTCGACTCCCGTCACGAGGGTGTCGCCCAGCCGCCCAGGCGAACGGAAGTCCAGCTCGACCCGGCCGACGACGGCCTCGTACCCCCGCTCGACGAACTCCGACCACGGGATGCCGAGGGCGTCGAAGTAGTCGGTGAGGGCGTCATCGACGTAGGTGAGGTAGTTGGCATTGAAGACGATTCCCTGGGCATCGGTGTCGGAGAAACGGATCTTGCGGTGGTAGGTGACGGGGAACGGCATCCGGGAGACGCTAGCCCGGGTGGGGCCGTCCGGCCCGGGCGGTGGCGGTCCCGGATTGGTAGGTTCTCGGGGTCATCGTCGCAGTACGGGAGGATTTCATGTCCGAGACGCTCGCCAACCTTCTCAAGGAGGAGCGGAGCTTTCCGCCGTCGCCCGAGTTCACCGCCCAAGCCAATGCCCGGCCGGGCATCCACGAGGAGGCGACGGCCGATCGCCTCGGGTTCTGGAGGCGGCAGGCGCTCGAGCGGATCACGTGGTTCGTCGAGCCCACCCAGACCCTGGACGAGACGAACGCCCCCTTCTACCGGTGGTTCGCCGACGGCGAGCTGAACCTCGCGTACAACTGCATCGACCGCCACCTTGCCACCCACGCCGACCAGGTCGCCTACCACTGGGTGGGCGAGCCGGGCGACACCCGGACCATCACCTACCAGGACCTCCACGACGAGGTGGGTCGGGTCGCCAACGCCCTCCTCGACCTCGGCATCCGGAAGGGTGATCGGGTCGCCATCTACCTCGGCATGATCCCCGAGCTGCCGATCACGATGCTGGCCTGCGCTCGGATCGGGGCCGTTCACTCGGTCGTGTTCGGGGGGTTCTCATCCGACGCTCTGGCCGATCGCATCAACGACGCAGCCACCAAGGTGGTGGTCACCCAGGACGGGGCCTGGCGGCGTGGCGACGTGGTCGCACTCAAGGCCAACGCCGACGTCTCGGTCGCCCGCTGCCCCAGCGTGGAGCACGTCATCGTCGTCCGCCGGATCGGGAACGAGACGCCCATGGCAGAGGGTCGCGATCTCTGGTGGCATGACTTCGTCGAAGGCCACGGCACCGAGTGCGAACCCGCCCGTCTCGGCGCGGAGGACCCCCTCTACATCCTCTACACCTCGGGCACCACCGGGAAGCCCAAGGGCATCGTGCACACCCAGGGCGGGTATCTGACTCAGGTGACGGCTACCCACGCCATGGTCTTCGACCTCAAGCCGGACACCGACGTCTACTGGTGCGGCGCCGACATCGGATGGGTGACCGGCCACAGCTACATCGTGTACGGGCCGCTTGCCAACCGGGCGACAAGCGTCATCTATGAGGGCGCCCCCAACTTCCCCGACCTCGATCGGCTCTGGCAGATCATCGCCGAGTACGGCGTGACCATCTTCTACACGGCCCCCACCGCCATTCGGGCGTTCATGAAGTGGGGTGACGAGTACCCCGCCCGCCACGACCTCTCCTCGCTCCGCCTACTGGGCACCGTGGGCGAGCCGATCAACCCCGAGGCCTGGATGTGGTACCAGGAGCACATCGGCGGCGGCGGTTGCCCGATCGTCGACACCTGGTGGCAGACCGAGACCGGGGCGATCATGATCACGCCGCTGCCGGGGATCACGCCCACCAAGCCGGGCTCGGCCACCTTCCCCTTCCCGGGGATCTCGGCCACGGTGGTCGACGACGGCGGCAATGAGGTACCTCCGGGGGGAGGCGGGTATCTGGCCCTCACCGCTCCCTGGCCGGCGATGGCCCGCACCATTTATGGCGACCCCGACCGGTTCGTCGAGACCTACTGGACCAAGTTCTCGGGTCTCTACTTCCCCGGTGACGGCTGTAAGCGCGACGAGGACGGCTACTTCTGGCTGCTCGGCCGGGTCGACGACATCATGCTCGTGGCTGGTCACAACATCTCGACTACCGAGGTCGAGTCGGCCCTCGTCTCCCATCCGGCAGTGGCCGAGGCGGCGGTGGTCGGCCGTCGTGACGAGCTGACCGGCCAGGCGATCGCCGCCTTCGTCACCTTGCGCGGCGGGGTCCAGGGCGACGAGAACCTGATCAAGGAGCTGCGCGACCACGTGAGCGCCACCATCGGCCCGATCGCCAAGCCGAAATCGATCGTGTTCACCGACGACCTGCCGAAGACCCGGTCGGGCAAGATCATGCGCCGGCTGCTGAAGGACATCTCCGAGCAGCGCCAGCTCGGTGACGTCACGACCCTCGCCAACGAGGCGGTTGTCCACGAGATCGCCGAGAAGTCGATGGTCGCGGCGACCGACTGAGCCGGCTCAGCGGCCGTGCTGGGGGAACCCGAGGTCCACACCCCGGTGGATCGGGTCGGGCCAGCGCGTGATCACGACCTTCTGGCGGGTGTAGAAGTGGACGCCCTCGGGCCCGTAGATCGCGTGTGAACCGAAGATCGAGTCCTTCCATCCCCCGAAGCTATGGAAGCTGAGGGGGACCGGGATGGGCACATTGACCCCGACCATCCCAACCTGGATCTCGTTCTGGAACTTGCGGGCGGCACCGCCGTCGTTGGTGAACACGGCGGTGCCGTTGCCGTACGGGTTGTCGTTGACCATCCGGATCGCCTGCTCGTAATGGTCGACCCGGACCACCGAAAGCACGGGCCCGAAGATCTCGTCCCGGTAGATCGACATGCTCGGCTGCACACGGTCGAAGAGGCACGGCCCGAGAAAGAAGCCACCCTCGTGACCGGCCACCCTGAGGTCTCGCCCGTCGACCCTCAGGTCGGCCCCCTCGGCCACGCCGGCATCGACGTACCCGGCCACCCGCTCGAGGTGCTGGCGGGTTACGAGGGGACCCATCTGCGAGGTCTCGTCCATGCCCGGGCCCACCCGCAGGTGGGCGATGCGTCGTTCGATCTCGGGGAGAAGCCGGTCGGCGGCGTCGCCCACGGCGACGACCACCGAGATCGCCATGCAGCGCTCACCTGCGGATCCGTAGCCCGCCGAGACGGCGGCGTCGGCAGCGAGTTCCATGTCGGCGTCGGGGAGCACGACCATGTGGTTCTTGGCACCCCCGAGTGCCTGGACCCGCTTGCCGTTGGCGGTGCCGGTCGAGTAGATGTGCCGGGCGACCGGGGTGGAGCCGACGAAGCTCACAGCCCGGATGTCGGGGTGCTCGAGGATCCGGTCCACCGCGACCCGGTCTCCGTGGACGACGTTGAGGACTCCGTGGGGGAGCCCCGCCTCCCTGAAGAGCTCGGCGAGCAGCACCGAGGTGGAGGGGTCCTTCTCGGACGGCTTCAGGACGAACGGGTTCCCGCAGGCGATCGCCATCGGGAACATCCACATCGGGACCATGGCCGGGAAGTTGAACGGTGTGATCCCGGCCGCCACCCCGAGTGGCTGGCGGATCGTGAGGGTGTCCACGCCCGTGGACACCTGCTCGGAGAAGTCTCCCTTCAGCAGGTGGGGGATGCCACAGGCGAACTCGACCACCTCGATGCCGCGCTGTACCTCGCCGAGGGCGTCGTCGAGGGTCTTGCCGTGCTCGGACGTGACCGTCTTGGCAAGGTCATGCCGGTGGGCCTCCAACAGGTCCCGGTAGGCGAACATCACCCGCTGGCGGCGGGTGACGGGGGCGTCCCTCCATTCGGGAAAGGCGGCCAGGGCGCTCGCCACGGCTCGATCGACGTCCTCCAGCGAGGCGAACGCCACGGTCGCAGCCTGCTCGCCGGTCGCCGGGTCGTACACCGGCCCGAACCGCTCGCTCGTTCCCTCGTACGGCTTGCCGTCGATCCAATGGGTGATGCTCTGCATGTCTCCACCTGCCGAGAAGCCCGGCTCATGCAAGCACGCCCGCAGGCGAAGAGGCCAACCAGTGAACCCAAAGTGCCAATAGTTGTCGTCTCAGGTTCACTCGACGGCAAGGGCCTCCTCACCATCCCCTCCTTCGGGCATGGTGGGCGACATGGAAGGGGTCGATGCGCTCTTCGCCGCCCAGCATGGGGTCGTCTCTCTGGAGCAGGCCCTCGCCGCGGGGATGAGCGGCCGGCGCATCCGGCACCTCGTCGCCACGGGCCGCTGGCAGCTCCGTTCGAGGGGTGTCTATGCGGTCGCGAGCGCGCCACGAACATGGGAACAGGATCTGATGGCGGCCGTAGTGGGGAGGCCCCCCGCCGTGGTCTCGGGCCGGTCGGCGGCCGCGCTGCATCGATTTCCCGGCTTCATCCGGCGGGGAGTGCCCCAGATCACGATCCCCTGTGACTCCTCCACCGGTCCCGCCGTGGCCGGGGTGACGCGGTCGATCTACTTCTCGGCTCTGTCCGTGGTGGAGGTCGGCGGCATCCCGGCCACCTCCCCCGCCGAGACGGTGTTCGGTGTCATGAATGTGGCGGGGGTCGACCGGCTCGAGCGAATCGTCGACGCCGTCCTCGTCGCCGACTCGACGGCCGTCACCGAGCTCCTCGACATCCTCGACAGGGTGGAGAAGGACCGGCTCCGTGGGATTCGCAAGCTCCGCCCCATCCTGCAGGAGCGTCTGACCGACGACCACGTGCCGAACGAGAGCGAGCTCGAGCACCGCCTCGACCTCGTCCTGAACCACCCGGCGGTGCCGGTCGCCGTGCGCCAGCACCCGCTGCCGTGGGCGCCGCACACCCGCCACAGGGTCGATCGCTTCATCCCGGCCTGGGGCATGATCGTGGAGGCCGACGGCCGCGCCTGGCACGCTCGGGCCGAGGACTTCGAGAGGGACCGCGAGCGCGACAACCTGGCCGCCGCCTCGGGCATCGCCATCCTGCGTTTCACCGCGAGGATGCTCGAGGACCCCGTCCGCTGTCGCAGATGGGTGCTCGACGCGGCCCGATCTCGGCAGGAGACGCCCGACCCCCTCGTCGAGTGAACCTGAAACGCCAATAGTTGTCTCTTCAGGTTCACTCGATGCATCGGAGGAGCCGCAACGCGACCCTCCCGCTCAGTGGTGGGGCCGCGACTCCCAATCGGTGATGGCCTCGTCGATGACGTCGATCGACCGGTCGAGCTCCTCCATGGGCGTGATGAGCGGTGGGATGAACCGGATCACGTTCCCGTCGGGCCCGCAGTCCACGATGATCAGCTCTCGGTCGAGGGCGAAGCGGTGGAGGTGCCGGAAGGCCTCGGGGTCGGGATCACGGGTGTCCCGATCCTTGACGAGCTCCACACCGATCATGAGCCCGAGCCCGCGGACGTCGCCGATCGTGGGGTGGTCCGCCATGAGCTTGGAGAAGCGCTCGAAGGCGTGGGCCGAGAGCTCGCGGGCGTGGGGGAGCAGGTCGCCCATCGTGTCCATGACCGCCACCGCCGCCGCGCAGCTGACCGGGTTGCCCCCGAACGTGGTCCCGTGGGAGCCGACCGGCCAGGTGTCCATCATCTCAGCGGATGCCCCGTAGGCCGAGAGCGGGAAGCCGTTGGCGATCCCCTTGCCGAGGGCGATGATGTCGGGGTTCACGCCGAAGTGGTCGGCGGCGAACCATTCCGCCGTTCGCCCGAAGCCGGTTTGCACCTCGTCGAAGATGAGCTTGATGCCGTGGCGGTCGCAGGTCTCGCGCAGCGCCTCGAGGAAGCCGGCCGGCGCCGGGTAGTATCCGCCCTCGCCCTGGACCGGCTCCACGAGCATCGCCCCGACGTTCTTCGGGGTCACCTCGTGGCGGAAGAGCATCTCGAGCTCGAACAGCGAGTACTCGAGGGCCCGCTCCTCGGTCATCCCCCAGCGGTACGGGTGCGGGAACGGCACCACCCAGGTGGATCCGAGCACCGGGTGATACCCGTCGCGGTACTTGGCGTTGGACGTCGTGTAGGTGACCGAGCCCATGGTGCGACCGTGGAATGCGCCGCGGAAGACGATCACGCCCTGGCGCCCGGTGTGCTTGCGGGCGAGCTTGACCGCCGCCTCCACCGCCTCCGCCCCCGAGTTGGCGAACCCGAACTTCTGGATCCCCGCCGGGCTCAGCTCACGCAGGCGCTCCGCCGCCTCGACCACGGTGTCATAGCGGAAGATGCAGCCGGAGTGGACGAACCGGTCGATCTGGGCGTGGGCGGCCGCCACCACGGCCGCGTGGTTGTGACCCAGGTTGGTCACGGCGGTGCCGCAGGCGAAGTCGGCCCACCGGTTGCCGTGGGCGTCGTACACCCACAGGCCCTCGGCGCGCTCGGCGACGATCTCGGTGTCGAAGTTGATGACGGGGGTGATGGTGTCGGCGTGGCGGGTCAGCAGCTCGCTCATCGGTGCTCCTCTCGGTGGCTCGTACGAAGGCCGGCTGGTTCCTAAGGAGCGGCGAACAACTCCCTGCGCTCGGATCTCGGGGTGCACACCATGGGCGACATTCTGCCATCCGGAGCCGGCGGGAGGCGGCCCGGGGCTCAGACGAGGTCGACGCCCTGCTCCCCGGCGACCACCCAGCCGACGACCCTGGCGTCGTGCCCGTGGTCGGCGACCGCGGCAGTCGCGTCGTCTGCCGCCTCCGGGGCCACCACGAGGCAGAAGCCGATGCCCAGGTTGAACGTCTCGACCATCGCCGCCTCGGTCACGCCCCGGTCGCGGATCGCCCGGAACACCGGGGGCTCCTCCCACGTCGACCGGTCGACCACCGCTCGTAGGCCGTCGGGGAGGGCCCGCACCAGGTTGCCGGGGATTCCGCCGCCGGTGATGTGGGCGGCGGCCCGGACCCCGCCGCCGGCGACCGCCGCCAGGACCGCCGGGGCGTAGATGACCGACGGCTCCAGCAGGCTCTCCCCGAGTTGGGCCTCCGGGTCGACGGGGGAGGTCGCGTCCAGCGGCTCGCCTGCGAACACGGCCCTGACCAGCGAGAAGCCGTTGCTCCGCAGGTTGGGCGATCGAATCCCGAGTATGAGGTCGCCCTCGCGGACGCCGGCCCGACCGAGCTCCTCGCCCTGCTCCACCACCCCGAGCGCCGCCCCCGCCAGGTCGACCTGGTCCGGGTCCATCACCCCCGGGTGCTCGGCGGTCTCCCCGCCCAGCAGCGGGCACCCGGCGGCGGCGCAGGCCTCGGCGATCGAGGCGACGATGGTGGCGTCGCGAACGGGGTCGAGGGCTCCCACGGCCAGATAGTCGACGAACCCCAGCGGACGGGCGCCCGCCGCGGCCAGGTCGTCGACGCACATGGCGACGAGGTCGAACCCGACCCCCGCCCAGCGCCCGGTCGCACGGGCGAGCTCGAGCTTGGTGCCGACCCCGTCGGTCGACATCATGAGCACCGGCCGCCGGTAGCCGTCGGGCAGGGCGACCCCGGCGGCGAACCCGCCGAACCCTCCCACCACGTTCGGGCCCCAGGTGGCGGTGACCAGCGGCCCGATCCGCTCGACGTGGCGCTCGGCGCCCTCGAGGTCGACGCCCGCCTGGCGATAGGTGGGGACGGTCATCCGGTCGCCGTGGGCTCCAGCACGAACTTGCCCGCCTGGTCGTCCACCCGGGTGGGATAGTCGCCCGACAGGCAGGCCGTGCAGAACCCGGCCGCGCCCGTGCCGCAGGCCTCGAGCAGGCCCTCCAGCGACAGGTACCCGAGCGAGTCGGCGCCGACCGAGGCGCAGACCTCGTCGACCGACATGCGGGCGGCGATGAGGGTGCTCTGGTCGGAGGTGTCCATCCCGTAGAAGCACGGCCACCGGTAGGGCGGAGACGAGATTCGGAGATGGACCTCGCGGGCACCGGCCTCGCGCACCATGGTCACGAGCTGGCGGGTGGTCGACCCCCGCACGATCGAGTCGTCGACGAGCACGACCGAGCGCCCCCGGAAGGTGTCGGGGATCGGGTTGAGCTTCAGCCGGATCCCGCGATCGCGCAGCATCTGGGTGGGTTCGATGAACGTGCGGCCGACGTAGCGGTTCTTGACGAGCCCGTCGACGTACGGGATCCCCGACCGTTCCGAGAAGCCCTCGGCGGCCGGGATCCCCGACTCCGGCACCGGGACCACGACGTCGGCAGCCGCCGGGTGCTCGTCGGCCAGGATCCCACCCATGCGCCGGCGGGCGGCGAAGACGTTTCGGCCGTAGAGCTGGGAGTCGGGCCGGGCGAAGTAGACGAACTCGAAGATGCACAGCCGCGGCTCGGCGGCGGGGAACGGCCGGAGCGAGCGCAGGCCGCCGGCGTCGATCACCACCATCTCGCCGGGTTCGACGTCCCGGACGAAGGCGGCGCCGAGGATGTCGAGGGCGGCGGTCTCCGAGGCCACCACCCAGCCACCGCCGGCCAGGCGCCCGAGCGAGAGCGGCCGGAACCCGTGGGGGTCCCTCACCGCCACCAGCCGGCCCTGGTCCATGACGGCCAGCGAAAAGGCACCCTCGAAGGTGGGGAGGGCCTCGAGCATCGCCTTCTCGAGCCCGCGACCGTCGGCCCGCTCGTCGTCGATCCGGCGGGCGATCGCCTCGAGCATGAGGTCGGAATCGGTGGTGGCGCCGCCGACGCCGAGCTCGGCGGCCAGCTGGCGGGTGTTCGTGAGGTTCCCGTTGTGGGCGAGGGCGACGGAGGTGAGGCCGGCCTGGCGGTGGACGGGCTGGGCGTTCTCCCAACGGTTCGATCCGGTGGTCGAGTACCGGGTGTGGCCGATGGCCAGGTGTCCCCCTTCGAGCCCGGCCAGCGAGGTCTCGTCGAAGACCTGGGCGACGAGGCCCATGTCCTTGAACACGGTGAGAGTGCGGCCGTCGGAGGCGGCGATGCCGGCGGATTCCTGGCCCCGGTGCTGGAGGGCGAACAGACCGAAGTAGGCGAGGTGGCTCACCTGCTCGCCGGGTGCGTACACGCCGAAGACGCCGCACGCCTCGCGCGGGCTGGGGGCACAGGGATCGGGAAGGGGGCCGCGGGCCGTCACCTCGGCCGATGATAGGGCCGGGAGCTTGCCCGCCATGCGGCCGGCCTCAGGGCCCGAACCGGGGCGGCCGCCGCTCGCGCAGGGCGGCGAGGCCCTCACGGGCGTCCGGCCCCCTGAATCCGAGGAACTCGAGGGCGGCCGACGCGTCGAAGGCCGGGAGCGCCATCCGCAGCCAGTGATTGAGGGCTTGCTTGGTCCAGGAGATGGCGGTCGGGCTCCCGGCCGCCAGCCGGCCGGCCACGTCGAGGGCGGTGGCTCGCAGGTCGTCGTCCTCGACGACCATGGCGACGAGGCCGATCCGCTCGGCCTCCTCCCCGGTGAGGGGCTCGTTGAGCAGCAGGTGGTATTTGGCCTTCGCCATGCCCACGAGGAGCGGCCACAGGAGGGCGGCGTGGTCACCGGCCGCCACCCCCAGCTTGACGTGCCCATCGAGGATCCGGGCCGAGCGGGCGGCGATCGGGACGTCGGCCAGAAGCGCCGCGGCCAGCCCGGCCCCCACCGCCGGGCCGTTGATGGCCGACACGACCGGCTTCGAGCAGTCGATGAGGTTGTGCACCAGGTCCCGGGCCTCGCGCATGATGCCGGCGGCGAACACGGGATCGTCGATGATCCGCTCGAGCAGCTCGAAGTCGCCTCCTGCCGAGAACGCCCGTCCCTCGCCCCGCAGCAGCACGGCGCGCACCGATGGGTCGGCATCGACGTCCCGCCACACGTAGGTGAGCTCGCGATGGCCCTCGATGCCGACCGAGTTGAGGCTCGCCGGGTTGTCGATCACGATCTCGAGGACCCCGGGAGCGGGGTGCTCGAACCGGAGCGTGCGGTAGCCGGAGGTGTCCATCCGAAGTCCTCGGTAGCGTGACGGCCACGGTACCGAGGGAGGCCGAGGCGATGCGGTTCAGGGGACGGGTGGCGGTCGTCACCGGCGGGGCATCGGGGATCGGCCGCGCCACCGTCGAACGGCTCGCAGCCGAGGGCGCCCTGGTCGCCGTGGCCGATCTCGCCGCCGACGGCACGACGGAGGGCACCGGGGATCCGCTCGCCGTGCCGTGCGACGTCACCCTGCCCGAGTCGGTGACCTCGATGATTCGAGAGGTCGAGCGCGCCCTCGGTCCCATCGACGTCCTCGTGAACGCCGCCGGCTGGGACCGCCCGTCCCGATTCGTGGACACCGTCCCCGAAGACTGGGATCGGGTGCTGGCGGTCAACCTGCGCGGCCCGATCGTCGTCACCCACGCGGTCCTCCAGGGCATGGTCGGGAGGGAGCACGGGGCGATCGTGAACGTGGCCTCCGACGCCGGGAGGGTCGGCTCGTCGGGGGAGGTCGTCTACTCGGCGGCCAAGGGCGGCGTGATCGCCTTCACGAAGGCGGTCGCCCGGGAGGTTGCCCGCCACGGGATCCGGGTCAACGCCGTGGCACCCGGACCCACCGACACCCCCTTCCTCCAGGCCTTCACAGGCGGGGCCGAGACGATCGTCGAGGCGATGGTGCGCCAGACCCCGCTCCGCCGGCTGGCCGAGCCGGCCGACGTGGCCGCTGCCATCGCGTTCCTCGCCTCCGACGACGCACGGCACGTCACCGGTCAGACCCTCTCGGTCTCGGGCGGGCTGACGATGGTGTGAACGGGGGCATCGGCCCCGATGGGCCGGATATGCTCGCCGGCGAGGAGGTGCCGGAATGGGAAAGCGTGGACGGAGGATCAGGGAGAGCCGTGCCGTGCCTGCGCCGCCGGCCGAGGTCTACCGCATGCTGACCCGGTCGACCCACCTGCGGGAGTGGCTGGCCGACCAGGCGCTCGCACATCCGCACGTGGGGGGCCTGCTCTGCCTGGCCTGGAACGATGGGAACGCCGTGACCGGGCGGTTCACCCGCCTGGAGCCGGCGCGGAGGTTGGGGCTCTCGTGGCGGGAAGTCGACGTGGACGCGACCACCCGGGTGCGCATCGACCTCGAGGGATCGTCCGACGGCACGATCGTGTCGGTGACCCATGGCGGGTTCGGCGATGGCAAGCGGGAGCGGCGTCGCGCCGACCGGGCGGGAGCGGCGTGGGCCGCCTCGCTCGAGAACCTGGCGTCGGTGATGACCCATGGGGTGGACCTGCGGGTGGCCCGCCGTCCCATGCTGGGCATCGGCCTCGATCGTGAGGTCGATCCCGAGCGGGCGACGGCCCTGGGGCTTCCGGTCGACCACGGGGTGGAGGTCTCCGGGGTGGTGGAGGGCATGGGGGCTGCCGCGGCCGGGCTGCGGGCGGGCGACGTCCTCGTGAGCATCGACGGAACCCCGCTCAGCGGATGGGCCTCGATCGGCGCGATCCTGGCCCGGCACCGGGCCGGCGACGCGGTCGGCGTCGAGGTCGTTCGAGACGGTGCGGTGGCCCCGCTCGAGATGGTGCTCTCGGCCCGGCCGATCCCGGAGGTGCCGGCCACCGCCGCGGATCTGGCGGATTTCGTCCGGAACCTGTATGCCGAGGTGGACGCCGAGCTGGCCGCTTGTTTCGAGGGTGTCCCGGATGAGGCGGCGGGCCGCAAGCCGGCCCCGGATGCCTGGAGCGCCAAGGAGGTCGTAGCGCACCTCCTCGACGGCGAAGGCGATCAGCACGCCTGGTTCGTCGAGTTGGTGGACGGCGCCGAGCGGACCTACGACGTGTATCCGGCCAACTCCGATCTCCGGGTCGCGGTGACGGCCTGGTCGTATCCGACCATGGCGGGGATGCTGCGGGCACTTCATCGACTCGAGGATCAGACGGTGGGAATCCTGGAGCAACTCCCCGAGGACTTCGTCGCCCGGCGCAGCTCGTTCTGGCGCCTCGCCTACGGCTACACCCAGGCCCGAGCCCACTATCAGGAGCACTTCCACCAGATCCGGTCGGCGCTGGCGGCGAGCTGACCCCCCGGTTCAGTCGCTCCTCCGGGCGGCGCGGGCCGGGCCGAGGTGGCGCCGGAGGGCGACCATGGCCGGTACCGAGGCCGCGGCGACGAGCGCACCGACCAGAGCGGCGCCGGTGAACCCGTCGGCGATGGCGGCTGCCGCCGTGGCCCCCACCTCGCCGACGTCGCCCGCGAGCAGGTCCCTGACCTGCTCGACATCCCGGATGGCGTTGCCGACGACGAGCAGCAGGACCGCCCCTCCGGCGGCCGCACCCAGGGTGAATCCCTGGTTGCGGACGAACTGGTGGGCGGCGGTCGAGCGACCGAGCTGGTCGTCGGAGGTCACCGCCCGCAGCAGGGTGAGGGCGGCATTGGTGGCGGCACCCACGCCGAGCCCGGCCACCAGGTAGAGGCCGAAGAGGACCCAGAGGGGGGCGTCGAGGGCGGCGGCGGCCCACACCCCGGCGAGCGCCGGCACGGTGAGGGCCAGGCCGACCGCCATGATCCCGGTCTCTGGCTTGCGGTCGAGCGCCCGGCCGGAGGCGTTGGCCCCCAGTGTCCACCCGATGGTGAAGAAGAGGACCGACCACGCCGTGAGTGCCGGCGACCCCCCGCGGCCACCCTGGACGTAGAGCGGCAGGTAGGAGTGAGCCGTCACTGCCCCGCACAGCAGCAGCCCGACGGTGAGGGCAAGGCTCGAATACGGCTGGGCCACGAGATGGGCGAGCCGGAGGACGGGCGCCACGGAACGGCGGGCGTGGGCCCGGTAGGCGACGGCGGCGCCGGCCGCCAGCGCCACCCAGGCCATCGAGGCCGGGCCCAGGCCGTCGACCGCCAGGAGGATCGCCAGCGTGAAGGTGGTCACGAGGGCGGTCCCCGCCAGATCGACCCGGCGCGTGGTGCCGGCGGTTCTCGCCCCTGGCAGGACCCGCCAGCCGGCGATGAGCGAGAGGATCCCCAGCGGCAGGTTGACGAGGAAGATCCAGCGCCAGGACAGCACGGTCAGCATCACGGCGGCGATGGCCGGTCCGGCGACGGCCATCACCCCCCACACCGTCGAATTGGCGGCGTATGCCCGGCTCACGAGATGGGCCGGGTACACGAGCCCGACAGCCGCCAGGCCGACGGCGAAGATGAGGCCACCCCCGGCGCCCTGCACGATCCGGGCGGCCACCATCAGCGGCATCGATGGGACGAAGGCGGCGGCGAACCCGGCGAGGGCGAAGACGGCGACCGCATACCGGAACATCGTTCTGACGCCGATCCCGTCGACGAGGGGGCCCGCCACCACCGTCGCCACCCCCGAGGTGAACAGGTAGCCGGTGATCACCCAGGGGAGCAGCGACACCCGGCCCAGCTCGGCGGCGATCTGGGGCAAGGCGGCCGCCACCGCCAACCCCTCGAAGGCGACGAGCGCCACCGTGGTGTAGATGGCGATCGAGGCGGGCAGCAGGGGCCGCGACAGGACTCCGGCGGGGCGATCCATCCGGTCAGTCGCCCACGCAGATCCCGAGGCGGCGGGCCGAGATCAGCCAGGGATGATCGATGGGGACGGTCTTCCGCCGTCCCGCCACCCGGTCGAGCGGGACCGGCTCGGCCCCCTCCCCGCGGGCGGCCACAAGCACGCCGTGGATGCCCTCGGCGATGTAGTCGGCGCAGGCGGTGCCGAGGCGGGTGGCCAGCAACCGGTCGACCGGTGACGGCGTCCCCCCCCGCTGGACGTGGCCGAGGATGGTGACTCGCGCCTCGAGCCCGGTCCGGCCCTCGAGCGCCGAGGCCAGGTGCTCGGTGCTGCGCGCCTGGCGGGCCCAGAAGGCCTCGAGGGCCGATTCCGCCTCGTCCTCCTCGTCGCCGGACGCCCCGTCCTTGGCCCGTTCGAGCCGTTCGAGCTCGTCATGGTCGGAGGCGGTCATCGCCCCCTCGGAGACCGCCACGATCGAGAAGGAGCTGCCGGCCGCCTTCCGCTCGAGGATCGAACCGGCGACCGCTTCGACGTCGTACGGGATCTCGGGGATCAGCACGACGTCGGCACCGGCTGCGAGCCCGGCTCCCAGCGCCAGCCAGCCGGTGTTGTGGCCCATCACCTCCACCACCATGATCCGGTGGTGGGAGTGGGCGGTCGAGTGGAGCCGGTCGATCGCCTCGGTGGCGATGCCGAGCGCCGTGTCGTACCCGAACGTGACGTCGGTCCCCCACACGTCGTTGTCGATCGTCTTGGGGAGGGTGAGGACCGGGATCCCCACCTCGACGAGCCGGTGGGCGTTCTTCTGGGTGCCGCCGCCGCCGAGGCAGACGAGGGCCTGGAGACCGTGCTCCTCGACCACCTGGCGCATCAGCGGGCGCATGTCGAGGCGCTTGCCGTCGCCCATGTCCATCTTGTGGACCCGCTCGCGATTGGTGCCGAGGATCGTTCCGCCCTTGGTGAGGATGCCGGAGAGCGTGTCGTCGTCGAGGCGGACGTTCCGGTTCTGCATGAGCCCGCGGAAGCCGTCCCGGAACCCGATGACGTGCATGCCGTGGGTGCGGTGGGCCGCCTTCCCCACCGCCCGGATGGCGGCGTTGAGGCCCGGGGAGTCCCCCCCGGCGGTGAGGATGCCGATCGTGCGTTCCATGCGGCGAGGTTAGGGATCCCCCACCCCGCGCCGGTCTGCCAGAGTGGGGCGGCACGGCGACGAAGGGACGGCGGTGGGGAGTCGAGACCGCGCCCGGGGCTCCCGGGTTGGCGATGTGCTGAGGGTGGGCTCGGACTTCGAGCTGGCGGCGATCGACCCCCGCGAGGTCCGGATCGGCCCCGACGACAAGGCGACCGCCCGCGCCCAGGCGGCCGGCCTCGAGCCGCGGGTCTCCGAGCTGCAGGAGCGCCTCTGGGCCGAGGCCACACACGGGGGCGTGCGATCCGTCCTGATCGTCCTCCAGGGGATCGACACGGCCGGCAAGGGCGGAGCGACCAAGGCGATCGACCGGCTGCTCGACCCGCTCGGCTTCGGCGTGGTCACGTTCGGCGTGCCGACCGAGGAGGAGCGGTCCCACCACTACCTGTGGCGGCACGAACGCGCCCTCCCCGAGCCGGGCAAGGTCCGTGTCCACGACCGTTCCCACTACGAGACGGTGCTCGTCGAGCGGGTCCGGGAGCTGGTGCCGGAGGAGGTCTGGCGGGCCCGCTACGACGAGATCAACGCCTGGGAGGCCGAGCTCGCCGGTCGCGGCGTGACAATCGTGAAGTGCCTGCTGCACGTCTCGAAGGACGAGCAGCGCAGCCGCCTGCTCGCCCGGCTCGACGACCCCACCAAGCACTGGAAGTACAACCAGCGCGACCTCGAAGACCGGGGGTTCTGGGAGGCGTACCAGCAGGCCTTCCAGGAGGCGCTGGTGCGCTGCTCGACCGAGGCGGCCCCGTGGTATGTGATCCCGGCCGACCGCAAGTGGCACCGGGACTGGCTCGTGAGCCACCTCCTGGTCGAGGTCCTGGAGGGGATGGAGCCGGCCTACCCGGAGGCCGACTTCGACGTCGCGGCCGAGCGCCGCAAGGTCGAGGCGAGCTGAGAGGTCGGGTCAGCCCCGTCCCAGGAGCGCCAGTTGTCGGGACTGCGCCACCAGCCGCCCGGTGGCGTCCCACACCTCGCCGTCCTCCTCCAGGAAGCCGCCGGTGATGAACCGGGTGGCAAAGGCGCAGCGCAGCCAGCCCGGAGCAGGCCGTGCCCGGACATGGGCCGTCAACTCGATCGTCGGCGTCCACGAGATCGGGAGGGCGGTGTTGAAGATCGTCGGGGGGAAGGCGTCGACCGCCACCAGCAGCCCGACGGTGTCGAGCGCTTCGCCGTCCGGCAGCCGGAACCATCCACGCACCCGCGGCACTCCCGATGGCCGTCCGTCCATGAACGCATCTTCGGGTGGAGGCGGAGGTCGACCCTTCCCATGAACGGAGGAGGCCACGACTCCGTGGGCTCGAGCTTGATGCAGTCCTCGGGCGGTGGCAGGTTAGGGGGCGAGGCATCGATCCGCTCGGGGGCTGCCTCGGTGTCCTCGCCCAGGTCGGCAAAGCTGCCGAGCACGGCGAGCAGGCGCCGCTCGCCGTCGGACACCGTGGCCCGGGCCGTGGCGAAGCGGCGACCGGTCCTCAGCTCCTCGGTGAGGATCTCGATCGGCCCCGGCCGGCCGGGGCCGAGGAAGTGGGCGGTGACCGTGACGGGATCGGGCCGCCCGGTGGCTGCGGCCACCGCTCGGGCGCCGAGGGCGATCAGGTAGCCCCCGTTGGCGTTGCCGGCGATGTCCCGGCCCGGCTGGATGGCGGCCGTCCACCGCCCATCGCCGGCGGTCTCGATCGACGTGGCCGAGGCGAACGTCACGATCTCACCGCAGCCGGCGGGGGATGGCCTCGCGATAGGTGGTCGCGGCCACGGCCACCTCGACCGACGCCTTCGTGCCTGCCCGGGCGAACGTGATGTCGTCTCCGCCGACCACGCCGATCCGGGCGACGGGCACCCCGGCCGCGTCGGCCGTCGCCTGCAGCCGGTCGGACATCCACGGAGCCACCACCGCCACCACCCGATGGGGATCCTCCGAGAAGAGCTCCCGCCAGTCGCCGTAGTCCACCGTCACCCCGACCCCCGAGGCGATGGCGATCTCGGCCACCGCCACGGCGAGCCCGCCATCGGAGACGTCGTGGAGGACGGCGGCGACCTCCTCCCCGGCGAGCCGGGAGACGAGCTCCACCACGGCCCGGCCGAGGGTGGGATCCGGAGCCGACGGCCGGCCGCCGACGTGGCCCACGTGGACGTGCTCGAAGGCCGATCCCGCCAGGTTGATGGCGCCGCCCGGGCCGATCCGCCACACTTCCATCCCCGGCTCGGCGCGGTCGAGCCGGGGTGGTCGCGAGGGCATCGGGTCCGCCAGCCCGAGCAGTCCCACCACCGGGGTGGGGTGGATGTCGATGCCGTCGGTCTCGTTGTAGAAGCTCACGTTGCCGCCGATCACCGGGATGCCCAGCGCCTCGCACGCCTCGGAGATCCCCTCGACCGACTCACGGAACTGCCACATGACCTCGGGCTTCTCGGGGTTGCCGAAATTCAGGTTGTCGACGACGGCCAGCGGTCGCGCCCCCGCGACGGCGACATTGAGCGCCGCCTCCCACACCAGCCGGGCCGAGCCGCGGCGCGGGTCCAGGAAGCACAGGCGTCCGTTCCCGTCCGAGGAGGCGGCCAGGCCCTTGCTGGTGCCCTTGATCCGGAGGAGGCCTGCGTCGTGGCCCGGCCCGATGACGGTGTCGAGGAAGAGCATGTGGTCGTACTGCTCGTAGGCCCAGGCGGCCGAGGCGATGGAGGGGTCGTCGAGGAGCTGGAGGAGGGCATCGGTCAGCGCCGGGCGGCGCAGGTGGGTGAGCGGGTTCCCCCACAGGTCCTCCATCCAGCCGGGCTCGCCCAGGTCGCGGTGATAGAGCGGGGCGTCCTCGGACAGCGAGGCGGCCGGGACCTCGGCCACGAGCTCGCCGCCGCTGAGCACCCGGAGCGTGCCGCCGCCCCGGACCGTGCCGATCACCGACCCGTCGATCTCCCACCTCTCGGCGACCGCCAGCACCTCGCCGACCCGATCGGGGTCGACGAAGGCCATCATCCGCTCCTGGGACTCCGACATCAGCAGCTCTGGGGCGGTCATGCCCGATTCCCGCACGTGCACCCGGTCGAGGTCCACGTCCATCCCCATCCCCGCCCGGGCCGCCGGCTCGGAAGTCGCGCAGGAGAGCCCGGCTGCACCGAGGTCCTGGACTCCGACCACCAGGCCGCGGGCGTACAGCTCGAGGCAGGCCTCGATGAGCTTCTTCTCCTCGAAGGGGTCGCCGACCTGGACCGAGGGGCGCTTCTCGTGCGAGGTCTCGTCGAAGGACGCAGAGGCGAGCACCGACGCTCCACCGATCCCGTCCCGGCCGGTGGCGTTGCCGAGCAGGACGGCCACGGTGCCGTCGCCACCCGACGTGCCGAGGACGAGCTGCTCGCGACGGAGGATGCCGAGGCACATCACGTTGACGAGAGGGTTGCCCGAGTAGGTCTCGTCGAAGGCGACCTCGCCCCCCAACGTGGGGACGCCCACGGCGTTGCCGTAGCCCGCGATGCCGGCCACGACCCCGGCGAAGAGGTAGCGGTTGCGCGCGTGGTCGAGGGGGCCGAACCGGATCTGGTTCCAGAGGGCGATCGGCCGGGCCCCCATCGTGAAGACGTCGCGCAGGATCCCGCCGACGCCGGTCGCCGCCCCCTGGTAGGGCTCGACGTAGGAGGGGTGATTGTGGCTCTCGATCCGGAGCGCCGCCAGCCACCCGTCGCCGAGGTCGACGACCCCGGCGTTCTCACCGGGGCCGACCACCACCCACGGGGCCTCGGTCGGGAACCGGCGGAGGTGGGCCCGGGAGGACTTGTAGGAGCAGTGCTCCGACCACATCACCGAGTACATCGCCAATTCGGCGGGACGCGGATCCCGTCCGAGGATCGTCTGCACGGAGGCGAACTCGCCGTCGGTCATCCCGAGGCGTCGATGGACCGGCTCGGGGCCCGGCTCCGGTGGCGGCAGGTAGGCGTCCTCGTAGTGGAGGTCGGCGGTGCGATCGCTCATCGGGAGCCGCCCACCCGGGTCGCGGGGAGATCGGCGCAGGCCTGCAGGAAACCCTCCAGGAGCACGATCCCGTCGACGGAGCCCAGGATCTCCTCGCAGGCCCGCTCCGGGTGGGGCATGACCCCGACTACGTTGCCGTCCCGGTTGGCGACGGCCGCCGCCCGGTCCTGCGATCCGTTGGGGTCGTCGACGTAGCGCAGCACCACCCGCGCCTCGCCTCGCGGGTCGACGTAGTTGCCCTCGTAGGAGTTGAGGGGGATCCGGAGCCGCCGGCCGACGCCGGTGGCCCGGGTCAGCACCGAGCCGGTGTCGGTGACCTCGACGGTGACGAACCGGCAGATGAAGCGCAGGTCGCGGTTGGCG
This sequence comes from Acidimicrobiia bacterium, assembly GCA_046484325.1. Lineage (GTDB taxonomy): Bacteria > Actinomycetota > Acidimicrobiia > Spongiisociales > ZC4RG35 > JAWOJB01. The sequence continues at coordinate 22,854 of JAWOJB010000078.1, forward strand.
ATGAGCGCCCCGGGAAGGAGCCCGGCCTCACAGAGCACCTGGAACCCGTTGCACACCCCCAGCACCGGCCGGCCCTCTGCCGCCATCCGGCCCACCTCGATCATGACCGGGGAGAACCGGGCGATGGCCCCGGTGCGGAGATAGTCCCCGTGGGCGAAGCCACCGGGCAACACGACGCCGTCGAAGGCGGAGAGGTCGGTCTCCCGGTGCCACACGATTTCGGCGTCCGCCCCGAGCAGGCCCAGGGCGTGGACGACGTCGTGCTCGCAGTTGGTGCCGGGGAACACGACGACGGCCACCCGGGTCACGGCTGCACCACCACCTCGAAGTCCTCCAGCACCGGGTTGGCGATGAGCTGCTCGCACATCCGGGTGACCGCGGCCCTCACCGCCTCCGGCTCCTCTCCGTCCACGTCCAGGTGGAGCGTGCGGTCGACCCGGACCGAGCGGACGCTGCCATACCCGAGGTCGGCGAGGGCCCGGTGCACGGTGGCACCCTGCGGGTCGGCGATCTCGGGGCGGCGGGTGACATTGACGGTGACCTTCACGCGGCGTGCTCCTCCAGGTAGTGGTCGAACGATGATCCGGTGACGAGCTCGTACGCCTCGACGTACCGGTCGCGGGTTCCGGTCACCACCTCGGCGGGGAGCCTCGGGGCGGGAGGGTTGTGATCCCAGCCGGTCGAGTCGAGCCAGTCGCGCACGTACTGCTTGTCGAAGCTGGGCACGGCGTCGCCCGGAGCCCACCCGGTGGCCGGCCAGTACCGGGACGAGTCGGGGGTCAGCACCTCGTCGACGAGGAGCAGCTCGTCCCCGGCGAACCCGAACTCGAGCTTGGTGTCGGCGAGGATCACCCCTCGCCCGGTGGCGTGCTCGGCGGCCCGCCGATAGACGTCGATCGACCTCCGGCGCAGCTCGAGATACAGCTCGTCGCCGATCGCCGCCCGAGCCGCCTCCTCGGTGAGATTCTCGTCGTGGCCGGTCGCCGCCTTGGTGGCGGGGGTGAAGACCGGCTCGGGGAGAAGGTCGCCCATCCGGAGGCCGGGAGGGAGGTGCTCGGTGGCGGGCCCGCCGCCCGACCGGTACTCCCTCCAGGCCGATCCGTAGAGGTACCCGCGTACCACGCACTCGACGGGCACGACCTCGGCCCGTCGGACCACCATCGCCCGCCCGGCCAGGCCGGGCCGATCGGCGTCGTCGACGATGCCGGCGAGGTCGGCGGTCACGAGGTGGTTGGGGACTCCGAGCAGATCGAGCCAGAACAACGAAAGCCCGGTGAGAACCTTGCCCTTGTCCGGGATCGGGTCGGGGAGGACGACGTCGTATGCCGAGATCCGGTCGGTGGCCACGAAGAGCAGCCGATCGCCGTCGACGGCGTAGATCTCCCGGACCTTGCCGGAGGCGACGTGGGTGAGCTCCGCCATCGACCGGCGATGGTAGAGCAGGGAGCGGCCGGGTCCGGCCGGGGGGACCTGCGACGCCTCCCGGTAGCCGCGATGATGGCGCGGTGCGACCCGTCGCCGTCGTCCACAACTCTCCGATCACCCCGGCGGGCCGGTTGCTGCCGGCGCTCGAGCGGGCCGGACGACCCTGGCTCGACGTACGCCCGGCAGAGGGCGAGGCGTACCCGGACCCCGTCGAGGTGGCCGGCATCGTGGTGCTGGGCGGCGAGATGGGGGCCTACGACGAGTGGGAGTTCCCGCACCTCATCGCCGAGAAGGCCTACCTGCGCCGGGCCGTCGACGGCGAGGCGGTCGTCCTCGGGATCTGCCTCGGAGCCCAGCTCCTCGCCGATGCCACCGGTGGTCGGGCCTTCCGGGCCGAGGTCCCGGAGGCCGGCGTTGTGGAGCTCTCCGTGTCCGCCGGATGGCGGGTCGATCCGGTGCTCGGACGGCTCCCTCCGAGAGTCCTCGCCATCCACCAGGACACCTTCGAGCTGCCGCCCGGCGCCGAGCTGCTCGCCGAGTCCGACCGGTTCCCCCATGCGTTCCGGGTCGGTACGGGCGTGGGCCTCCAGTTCCATCCGGAGACGCCGGCGGGGGTCGTGCGGTCCTGGGTTGAGGACGGCGCCGACGGGGTCGTGATCGCATCGGGCCGCTCGCCGGCGGCGTTCATCGCCGAGGTGGAGGCAGCCGAGCCCGAGCTGGCGGCGGCCGGCTCCGCCCTCTTCGACCGATGGGTGTCGGGTCTGCCCGGCTGATCGCTACCGTCCATGCCCGTGAGCGCGCCGACCGGACGCCTGCGGGAGATGCTCGACGCCGACCCCTACGCCGCCCATCTCGGCGTGCGCCTGACGGGCGACCAGCGGGGGGCGGTGGCGGTCGAGATGGAGATCGCCGACCACCATCTCAACTTCCTCGGGGTCATCCACGGCGGAGCCGTGTTCTCCCTCGCCGACGTCGCATTCAGCCTCGCCTCCAACGCCGCCGGTGACCGGGCCGTGGCGATCGACACCCACCTCGTCCTCACCTCCGGTGCTCGGCTCGGCGACCTCCTCACCGCCGTCGCCGAGGAGACGACGCGGGGCCGCACCCTCGGCACCTACCGGATCGAGGTCACCCGGCCCGACGGGCGGGTGGTCGGGCTCTTCACCGGGACGGTGCACATCACCAGCGCGAGCTGATGGCGATGTGGTGGCGGCATCTCCATCCGGCGGGGCTGGCGGTGATCCTCCTGGTGGGATCGGCCCTCGGGGTGCTGGCGTGGACGGCTACCCGTACCTGGGCGGCGTTCGAGGAGGTGGCGGTCGAGGAGTTCGCCCCCGAGCAGGCGTCGGCGGCCCTGGCCGGGCGACCGGACTCCGAGGTGGCAGGCATCACGCTGTCGCAGGAGGAGCGGGCAGCCCTGATCGCCGCCATCGAGGCGGAGGCGGGCGCGGCCGCCGCCGAGGCCGAGGCGCTGACGGTCGTCCGCGAGCTGGCCGGCGCCGGTGAGTCGTCGGATCGGTTGGTCCACCCCCACGCGTTCGCCCCCCGCCTCCCCGACGACATGTTCGACGCCTTCCTCTTGATCGGAGCCGACGCCAGCGGGGCGCTGGCAGACGTGATCATCCTGGTCCTCGCCCCTACCGACGGTGCCACGCCGATGATGGTGTCCCTCCCCCGAGACCTCTACCTCCCCAACCAGTGCACCCGCACCTGGAACCGGATCAACACGAACCTGGGGGGATGCCGGGGCTACGCCACCGGCCCCGAGCTCCTGGCCTTGGCGGTGCAGGAGTTCACCGGCGTCACGGTGGACCACTATGCCCGGATCGGGTTCTCGGGCTTCGCCGGCCTGGTCGACGCCTTCGGCGGGTACACCGTGTGCGTGCCGGCGCCGACCCGCGACGCCAACGCCCAGCTCGACCTGCCGGCCGGATGCACCCGGGCGGACGGGGCGACCACGCTCGCCTGGGTCCGATCCCGGAACACCGAGCGGCTGGTCGGCGAGGAGTGGCGGAGGGTGGTGTCCAGCGACTTCGCCCGCCAGGCCCGCCAGCAGGATGTCCTGCTGGAACTGGCGTCGAGGATGCTCTCGGCGCGCTCGCCGGCGTCGCTGACCCGTAGATTCGAGAACGTCGCCCCCTACATGCGGCTCGACGACGGCTGGACCATCCGGGAGGCGGCGTCCTACGCCTGGAGGTACCGGCGCCTCGATCTTGACGAAGTGATTCGGCTCGAGGTCCCGGTCCGGAATCGCCGGGCGCCCACCGGGGCGGCGGTGCTGGTTCCCATCCGCGGGTTCAACGACGTGCTCGTCGAGGCCTATCGCCCGGCCGCCCGCTGAACCGGGCTCTCACGACGGCTCGAGCGGGATGAGCCGGTCGAACACCACCGACGCCCGGTCGAGGAACCGCTCGGCGGAGAAGCACCGGTCGAGGGACTCGGCGGAGAGGCCGGCCTCGGGGTCCGCCGCCAACAGCTCCCGGAGCTGCATGCCCTCGTCCCAGGCTCGGAGCGCGTTGCGCTGGACGACCCGGTACGCCTGGTCTCGTGACAGGGACCGTTCCTCGATGAGCGCGAGGAGCACCGCCTGGCTGAACACCAGCCCGCGCGTCGCCTGGAGGTTCGCTCCCATCCGCGCCCGGTCGACGACGAGGCCCTCGACCACGTTGGTGAAGGTCGCCAGCATGTAGTCGAGCACCAGGCAGGCGTCGGGCAGCACCACTCGCTCGGCCGACGAGTGGCTGATGTCCCGCTCGTGCCAGAGAGCGACGTCCTCGAGCCCGACCTGGGCGTACCCCCTCAGCAGTCGCGCCATCCCGGTCATCCGCTCCGACCGGATCGGGTTGCGCTTGTGGGGCATGGCCGACGAGCCCTTCTGGCCTGCGGTGAAGGGCTCGCGGACCTCGGCCACCTCGCTGCGCTGGAGGTGGCGGATCTCGGTGGCGAACCGCTCGATCGACGCCCCGGTGATGGCGATCGCCCCCAGGAGCTCGGCATGGCGATCGCGCATCGTCACCTGTGAAGAGGCTGGCTCGACCTCGAGCCCGAGCCGCGCGCACACGAAGGCCTCGACCTCGGGCGGGCAGTGGGCGTAGGTTCCCACCGCCCCCGAGATCTTCCCGACCGCCACCGCCTCCCGGGCCCGCCGAAGCCGCCGGTGGTCGCGTTCCAGCTCGAAGGCCCAGGTGGCCAGCTTGAGGCCGAAGGTCGTGGGCTCGGCCCAGATCCCGTGGGTGCGCCCGACCATGACGGTCTCGCGGTGCTCGACGGCGAGCCGCTTGACGACGGCGAACAACCCGGCGACCCGCTCGAGCAGCAGGTCGGTGGCGTCGCGCATGACCACCCCGCCGGCGGTGTCGAGCACGTCGGACGAGGTGAGCCCGTAGTGGATCCACTCGCCGCCCGGCCCCGACGACGCGGCGAGCAGATCGACGAAGGCGGCGACGTCGTGGTCGGTGACCCGTTCGCGGTCGGCGACCTGGGCGGGGGACGGGACGGGTGCGGCGGCGGCCGCCCCGGCAGCAGCGGCGGGCGCCACGCCCAGCTCGACCCAGGCGGCGACCACGAGCGCCTCGATCTCCTTCCACACCACCAGCTTGCGCTCCTCGGACCAGACGGCGGACATCTCGGGCAGGCTGTAGCGCGGGATCACGCTCCGATGATCCCACATCGCCCGGCCCGGTTCCCCCCGTAGGATCGACCACCGTGCGCTCGATCTCCCTCGCCCGTGCCCGTCGCATCGCCCTGGCGGCCCAGGGCTTCGCCGAGCCCCGACCGTCGGGGCGGCTCGATGTCCGACACTTCCGCCGGGTGCTGGACCGGGTGGGGCTCGTCCAGCTCGACTCGGTGAACGTCCTCGCCCGGGCCCACTATCTCCCGTTCTTCTCACGACTGGGCTCGTACCCACGGGAGGCGCTGGATGCCTGGCTGTGGGGCTCGGGGGAGCTGTTCGAGTATTGGGGCCACGAGGCGTCGCTCATCCCGGTCGCCCACCACCACCTGTTCCGGCACCGGATGGATGGCGGGTGGCACTGGGAGGGGATCGAGCGGCTGGGGCGTGAGCATCCCGATTACGTGGCAGCCGTCCTGGAGGACGTTCGCACGCTGGGCCCGGTGACGCCCCGGGACGTCGACGACGCCCCCCCGCCGCCCGGCACCTGGTGGGAGTGGGGCAAGGCCAAGCTGGCCCTCGAGTGGCTGTTCCTCACCGGCAAGGTGACCACCGCCGACCGCGTCAACTTCCAGCGCCGGTACGACCTGCCCGAGCGGGTGCTGCCCGCCGGCGTCCTCGACCGGCCCGACCCGGGCCGCGACGAGGCGCGACGGTCGCTGCTCCTCATGGCGGCCCGGGCGAGCGGGATCGGCACCGCCGAGGATCTCGCCGACTACTACCGGCTCAAGACCCGGGACGCCCGCCCGCTCCTGTCCGGGCTCGTCCGTGACGGTCGGCTCGAGGAGGTGGAGGTCCCCGGCTGGCGGGGGTCCGCCTACCTGCATCCGGAGGCGCGGGTTCCCCGCCGGGTCGAGGGGCGGGCGTTCCTCTGCCCGTTCGACCCGGTCGTATGGTTTCGCCCGCGGGTCGAACGGCTCTTCGGGTTCCACTACCGGATCGAGATCTACGTGCCCGAGCCCAAGCGCCGTCACGGGTACTACGTCCTCCCGTTCCTGCTCGACGGCGAGCTGGTGGCCCGTGTCGACCTCAAGGCCGATCGGGCGGCACGCCGGCTGGTCGCCCGCGCCGCCTTCGCCGAGGAGGGCGTCGACCGGAGCCGGGTGGCCGCCGAGCTCGCCGGCGAACTGGCCGTCATGGCCTCCTGGCTCGGCCTCGACTCGGTGGAGGTGGGCGACCGCGGCGACCTGGGGAAGGAGATCCGACGAACCCAGGGTTGGTGAACACACCCAGTGTGTTCCCCGGCCCACGGTTCGCCGCCGTCCGACCCCCTCACCCCACGTCGGCGGCGATGTCGGTGCGGTACTGCATCCCCGGGAACGAGATCCGCCCCACCGCCTCGTAGGCGGCGGCCCGGGCCGCCGCCACATCCGGGCCGGTGCCGACCACGTTGAGGACGCGCCCGCCGGCGGTGGTCAGCCGGCCTCGCTCGTCCCGGGCCGTCCCGGCGTGGAAAACCTTGACGTCGTGGTCGATGCCCCCCGAGCCGTGGACGACGTCGCCGGCCCGGGCTGCATCCGGGTACCCGGAGGCGGCGAGGACGACGTCGACCGCCGCGGTGGCCGACCATCTGAGCTCGGTGTTGGTCAGCCGCCCGGCCAGCGCCCGCTCGACGACGTCCACGAGGTCCGATTCGAGCCGGGGAAGCACCACCTGGGCCTCGGGGTCTCCGAGGCGGACGTTGAACTCGACGACCTGGGGGCCGTCTCCGGTCAGCGCCAGCCCGGCATAGAGGAAGCCGGTGTACGGGGTGCCGTCGTCGGCCATCGTGCGGAGCACCGGTCGGATCACCCGCTCCAGCACGCCGTCCACCAGGCCGGTGGGGAGCTCGACCGGCGAATACGAGCCCATCCCCCCCGTGTTCGGGCCGCGGTCGCCGTCGCGAAGGCGCTTGTAGTCGCGGGCGGCAGCCAGTGGGATGGCGTGCTCGCCGTCGCAGACCGCGAACACCGAGAGCTCGGGGCCCTCGAGGAACTCCTCGACCACCACCTGTAGCCCGGCCTCCCCGAACCCGCCGTCGAAGCAGCGGTCGACCCAGGCGACGGCGTCGTCACGATCGGTGGTCACGAGCACCCCTTTGCCGGCGGCCAGCCCGTCGGCCTTCACGACGTAGGGTCCGGGATGGGCCGCGAGATGGTCGACGGCGGAGCTCCGATCGTCGAAGACCCACGCCCGGGCGGTGGGGACGCCGGCCCGCTCCATCACCTGCTTGGCGTACGCCTTGGAGGCCTCGAGTCGGGCCGCCGCCTTGCTCGGGCCAAACGCCGGGATGCCGAGACGGGCCACGGCATCGGTCACCCCGGCCGCCAGTGGGCCCTCGGGGCCGACCACCACGAGATCGACCCCGTGGGTGCGGGCGACGGCCGCCACGGCCCCCACATCGTCGGCCGCCACGCCCTCCACCACAGGTCCGATTGCGGCCAGCCCTGGGTTGCCGGGTAGCGACAGCACCTCGTCGACCCGGGGGCTGCGGGACAGCTTCCACCCGAGGGCGTGCTCCCGGGCACCCGAGCCGACCAGGAGGACCCTCATCTCGTCAGCATCTGGCGCCGCTCGGGCCCGACCGAGACCCATCCCACCGGAACGCCGGCGTGCTCTTCGATGAACCGGACGTAGTCGCGTGCCTCGGGGGGGAGGTCGGCGAACGACCGGACGCCGCTGATGTCGGTCTTCCAGCCGGGCAGATCCTCGTAGATCGGGGTGCAGTCGTAGAGCACCCGCTGCTGACGGGGGAACTCGTCGTGTCGCTCTCCGTGGGACTCGTAGGCGACGGCGACCTTGAGCGGGTCGAAGGCCGAGAGGATGTCGAGCTTGGTCAGGAAGATCTCGGTGAGGCTGTTCACCCTCACCGCGTACCGGAGCGCCACGAGATCGAGCCAGCCGCACCGTCGTCGACGGCCGGTGACCGTCCCGAACTCGCCGCCGAGCTCGACCATCCGCTCCCCGATCTCGTCGTGCAACTCGGTCGGGAACGGGCCCGTGCCGACCCGGGAGATGTAGGCCTTCGCCACCCCCACCACCCGGTCGATCGCCTTGGGGCCGATGCCGGAGCCGATCAGCGCCCCGCCCGCGGTGGGATTGGACGACGTCACGAACGGGTAGGTGCCGTGGTCGATGTCGAGCAGGGTGCCCTGGGCGCCCTCGAACAGGACCTCCTTGCCGTCACGAATTGCCTTCCACAGGAGCAGCGAGGTGTCGGTGACGTGGGGTTCGAGCCGGTCGGCGTACGACATGTACTCGGTGACGATCTCGTCGGCCTCGAGCGGGAGCTGGTTGTAGACCCTGCTCAGGACCCGGTTGGTGTCGTCGAGCGCCGCCTCGACCTTGCCGCGGAAGATCTTGGGGTCGAACAGATCCTGGAGGCGGATGCCCCGGCGGGCGTACTTGTCGGTGTACGCCGGGCCGATCCCCTTCTTCGTGGTGCCGATGCTGTTCCTGCCGAGGTAACGCTCCATCACCGCGTCGAGCTTGCGGTGATAGGGCATGATGAGATGGGCGTTGGCCGACACCGTGAGACGCGAAGGATCCACCCCGCGCCCCGAGAGCATGTCGATCTCGTCCAGCAGGACCTTGGGGTCGACGACGCACCCCGAGCCGATCACGGGCGTGCACTCCGGGTACATGACGCCCGAGGGGATGAGGGAGAGGGCAAACCGCTCGTCGTCCACGATGATGGTGTGGCCTGCGTTGTTCCCGCCCTGATAGCGGACGACGTAGTCCGAAGAACGGGCGAAGACGTCGGTGACCCGGCCCTTTCCCTCGTCGCCCCATTGCGCCCCGAGCACGATCGTCGCCGGCATCGCATCCTCTCGCCACGCGGATGCGGTGAGGGTACCCCCGCCCGGCGTGGGCCAGGTCAGAGCCAGCCGGCCCGCCGGAACAGGCGATAGATCACGAGGCAGATCGCGACCATCATCGCGATGGCCGCCGGGTACCCGAACCACCAGTCGAGCTCGGGCATCGCCTCGAAGTTCATCCCCCACACGCCGGCCAGGAGGGTGGGGACGGCGGCGATCGCCACCCAGGCCGAGATCCTGCGCATGTCCTCGTTCTGCTGGATCCCCACCTGGGTCAGGTTGGCCTGGAGGATGGCCGTGAGCAGGTTGGAGAGGCCCTCGGCCCGGTCGACCACCCTGACGAGATGGTCGTGGGCGTCACGGAAGTAGGGGTGGAGGTCGGGATGGATCAGCTCGTGCCTGCCCTCGGCGAGGGACATCAGCGGCTGGAGGAACGGCCGGGTGGCAAGCTCGAACTGGAGCAGCTCCCGCTTGAGGAGGTAGATCCGGCGGGTGGGAGGCCGTGTCGCCTCGGAGAAGACGTCGATCTCGACCTGCCGGATGTCCTCTTCGAGCCCCTGGAGCACGGAGTCGTACTCGTCCACGACCCGGTCGATGATCTCGAGCATCACGGAACCCGGGCCGTAGGTGAGCTCCTCCGGCTCGGCCTCCAGCCTGCGACGGACCCCGGTGAGGTCGCCGGTACCCCCGTGGCGGACGACGATCACGAAGCCGGCGTCCACGAACATGAGGATCTCGCCGAATTCCACGGCCTCGGCCTCGTCGAGGTAGGCGGCAGGCTTGAGCACCGCGAACAGCGTGGAGCCGTACACCTCCAGCTTGGGGCGCTGATGTGCCTTGACCGCGTCCTCCACGGCGAGCTCGTGCAGGTCGAACTCGCGCCGGGCGGCCTCGAACTCCTCGTGGCTCGGCTCGAAGAGGCCCAGCCATGCGAAGGTGTCCGGGTCCCGGCAGGCGAGGGACGCCCCGTCGAGGGTGAACGTGCCAGGGTGACGATGTCCCTTGGTGTAGAGGGCGGCGTCGACGTACACGGCCCGGCGAGACTACCTGTGGCTCACTCGGCGCCAAACGCCTCGTCGAGCACCGTGCGCAGCCGGCGTTCCCCTTCGCCGCCCACGAACCACCACCCACCCACGACGAGCGCGGCGAGTGTGAGGCCGAGCAGCAGCGTCCAGTAGGCGATCCTGCCGAGACCCTCCGGCAGGGCCGACAGTCCCAGCCACAGTCCGGCCAGGTAGCTGGCCGCCCCGATCAGGGTGTAGAAGGCGGTCATGAACCCGAACCAGGTGAACGACGATCCGCCGGCGAGCGTCACGATCTTCGGGCGGTCGAGCGGGAACAGGTAGACGTCCTCGAGCCGGTGGGCGACGAGCACGTCCCGGCCCAGCTCCCGGTTGAGGAATCGCTCGAGCCGGGTGGCGTACTGGCGCGAGAAGATCAGATAGCTGGCGTCGAAGGCGGTCTGGCAGGCCCCGATCAGCGCCACCACCGGCACGAGGAGGAACAGGGCCCGCTCGATCGCGACGCCGGCGACGAAGAGCCCGAGGATGACGACGGTGGTGTACCGGACGTCGGAGAAGAACCGCCGGTGGTAGAGGGCGTTCATGCCGCGCATACGCCGGAGTTGCTCGGCGGCGATACTCACGTCGGGCGACATGCCCGGCACGGTAGACGGTGGGCGCCGGGCTCAGCCCGCCCGGCGCCGTCGATCGGCCAGCCAGCGCCGCCGGACGGGGCGCCGCTCCTCCTCGGTGAGCCCTCCCCAGACGCCCGAGACCTGGTTGGTCACGATTGCGTACTCGAGGCACTCCCCCTGGACCGGACACGACCCGCACACCCGCTTGGCGTATCGGATCTGCTCGGCGGCCGGGCCCGTCTCGCCCGCCGGGAACCACATGTCGGGATCGTGGCCGGCGCAGGCGGCCTGGTGGCGCCAGTCGACGAGGACCAGGTCTTCGGGGGCAGTGGTGAACACGGGGACTCCTTATCTCCGGATCGTGGGGGCGAGTCGGTCGGCGTCGAGCTCCAGCCGCTCGAGCAGCCGGTCGCGGTCGCCCGGCTCCTCCACCGTCCGGCGGAGCCGGTGGGTGGGTCGTGGGCGCCGGTCGTGCCAGAAGCGTCCGTTCGAGGCGGCGGGCTCCGGGTCGGCGGCGAGCCAGACGATGGTGTCGGCTCCTTCGTCGGGCGTCCGCAGGATCGCGCGGGTGATGGTGCGGAAGGCGGGGAGGGAGCCTTCGACCCCGGGGGTGTCCGCCCAGCCCGGATGCATGGAGTGCGACACGACCCCCGCCCGCCCGTGGCGCTCGGCCCACACCTCGGAGAGGATCACCTGGGCCCGCTTGGTGTGGGCGTACGCCGCCGAGCCGCGGTACGGGCCCCCGACCGGGTCGATGTGGTCGGGGTCGAGCTTCGCCGTGTACATCCCTCCCGAGGAGACCGTCACGACCCGGGAAGGGGACGACGAAGCCAGCAGCGGCAGGAGCCGCTCGGTGAGGAGGTATTGACCGAGAAGATTGGTGGCGTAGGTGGCCTCGAGCCCCTCGGCCGTGATCCTTCGCTCGGTGAGGAGGACCCCCACGTTGTTGACGAGCACGTCGAGCCTCGTCAGCGATCCGGCAAGCCGGTCGGCGAGCGCCGCCACCTCGGACATGAGCGAGAGGTCGGCCTGCTCGACCCGGACCTCGCCGGGGCCCTCGACTGCTTCTTCGAGATCGGAGAGCTTGGCCGGGTCCCGGCCGACCACCACGAGGTCGGCGCCAAGACGGGCGAGCTGGACGGCGGTCGCCCGCCCCAGCCCGCCGGTGGCACCGGTGACGAGCACGGTGCGGCCATCCATCCTGGTCGCGACAGGGCGCCGGTGGATGCCGCGAACGGTCGACCCGATGCGGGAGAACCCGCCGATGACGGTGGTATCGAGGAGTCGGTCGGTGAGGTCAGACATTTCGTACTAAAAGCTGTTAGCGATAATATCTATTCCCGGTGTCCTCGTCCAGTCCCACCATCGGCCTCCAGGAGGCAGCCGATCGACTCGGCGTCCACTACATGACGGCGTATCGCTACGTCCGTCTGGGAGTGCTGCCCGCCACCAAGGAGGGTGGATCGTGGAAGGTGTCGCTCCACGATCTCTCAGCTCTCGTGGCATCGCCCCCCTCCCGGACCGCCCGCGGCGAGGCGCCCTGGTCCGGTCGGCTCGAGGCCCGCATGGTGGCGGGCGATCTGGCCGGATCGTGGGGCGTGGTGGAGGCGGCCCTCGCCGCCGGGACCGATCCCTCCGAGGTCTACAGCGAGCTGCTGGCGCCGGCCCTCACCTCGATCGGCGAGCGGTGGGCGTCGGGAGAGCTCGGGATCGAGGACGAGCACCTGGCGTCGAGTGTCGCCTCGCGGATCATCGGCCGTCTCGGCTCGCGGTTCGTGCGCCGCGGCCGTCCCCGGGGCCGTATCGTGACCGCCACCCCTCCCGGTGAGCGCCACAGCTTCGGCATCGGCATGCTCGCCGACGTGCTGCGAGGCGAGGGGTACGAGGTGGTGGACCTCGGGCCGGACACGCCGATCGAGTCCCTCGTCGCCACGGTCGAGCGCAGCCGGCCCGTGACGGCGGTGTGCATGGGAATCGTCTACGAGTCGGTCCTGCCGGCCGCGGCCGACACGATCGCCGCCCTCCGCCGCCGGGTGCCCGAGGTGCCGGTGGTCGTGGGGGGAAGGGCGGTATCCGGCGATCTCGCCGCCCGTCGCCTGGGGGCCGACGCCTGGGCGGGCACGGCGCGCGACGCGGTCGAGGCCGTGGCGTCCCTCGCCGGCCGGGCCCATCCGGCCTGAGCGATCAAGCCTCGAGGGCCGATCGATAGGCCGCGAGCGCCCGCTCCCGCGCCTCCGCATGGTCGACGATGGGCCACGGGTAGGTGTCGCCCAGGACCACGCCCGCTTCGGCCAGCTCGAGAGGCGGAGCCTCCCAGGGTGCGTGGATGGCGGGGGAGACGACGGCGGCGAGCTCGGGTACCCAGCGGCGGACGTAGTCGCCGTCGGGATCGAACTTCTTCGACTGGCCGACGGGGTTGAACACCCGGAAGTAGGGGGCGGCATCCGCTCCCGAGCCGGTCGTCCACTGCCAGTTGCCCACGTTCTGGGAGACGTCGCCATCGAGCAGGTGGCGCCGGAAGTGCCGCTCGCCCAGCCTCCAGTCGACGAGGAGGTCCTTGACGAGGAACGAGGCGGTGATCATCCGGACCCGGTTGTGCATCCATCCCTCGGCTGCGAGCTGGCGCATGCCGGCGTCGACGATCGGATAGCCCGTGCGGCCGGCCTTCCAGGCCTCGAACCCCTCCGGGTCGTCGACCCAGGAGACCCTGTCGTATGCCGGCTTCATGGCACGGTCGACGGTGTGGGGCATCGCCGCCATCACGTGGGCGTAGAAGTCGCGCCACGCCAGCTGGCGGACGAAGGCCGATCGACCCTCGGTGGCCTCGCCGACCTGCTCGAGCACCGTGCGCGGCCCCACCGTCCCCCATTTGAGGTCGATCGACAGGCGCGAGGTCGTGTCGAGGTCGGGCCGGTTGCGCTCGGCCGGATAGCGGTCGACCCGGTCGAGGAACCCGTCGAGGCGGTCCAGTGCCGCAGTCTCGCCGGGCTCGAGCGGCGGGGGCCCGGCGTCGGGGACACCCGTCCCGGGGTGGGCGGCGACCCGGGCGGCGCCGGGAGCCGGGGTCGGGTCGACGGGTCGCTCGCTCCAGGCCCGGTGGAACGGGGTGAACACGGTGTAGGTCCTCCCCTCCTTGGTGACCACCGACCCCGGCGGATGCACCAGCGAACCGTGGTGCCACTCGACCGCGATCGCCTTGGCAACCGCGTCATCCCGCCGGCTCGCGAAGGGTGTCACGTCGGCATTGGCGTGGACCTCGCCCGAGCCGATCTCGCCGGCCACCCGGGGCACCACCTCTGCCGGATCACCCCGCTCGACGCGAAGCCGACCACCCAGGTCGACGAGCGTCCGGTCGAGGGCGGCCAGGTGGCCGGCCAGCATGGCCCGCCGGCGGGGTGCCACCCGGTCCCACAGGCCGGGGTCGACCACGAACAGGGCCGTCACCTGCTCGTCCGCGAGGGTGGCGGCCGACCAGGCGGGATTGTCGCCCAGGCGGAGGTCGCGCCGGAACCAGACGAGCGCCGGCATCAGGCCGGTTCGGGAGGACGCGGGAAGATCGTCGCTCCCATGCCACTTCCTCAGGCCCGGACCGGTGCGGGCCGGCCCACCCAGTCGTCGATGTCCTGCCACACCCCGAAGAGCCACTCGGCCCGATCGGCGCGGTCGTCGGGGATCTCCGATCGTGGGACCCGGTGGAACCGGACCGTCACGCGGGTGCGGACCATGCCGCCCCGCCAGATGTCGGCCACCCGCGCGAACCCGTCGAGCCCGCGATGGGCGAGCACGACCACGTCGGCGGCGCACGACTCGAGCAGGGCGAGCGGGCCGCCGAGCCGCGGAGGCAGCACGTGGCGAAGGCCTCCGGCGATGCCCGCCAGCCGAGGCGAGCTCCGTTCCAACCGGCGGCGGGCAATCTCCAGCTTCTCCGGGGTGAACCGGGTGCCCTCCGGGTAGATGAGCACGGCCTCGCCCGGCCCGAGCGATGCGGCCAGCGCCTTGATCGAGGCGATCTCCCGATCGCCCTCGCCCGACCCGCGGCGGATGAAGGCGTTGGGCAGCCGGCTCCCGGCCACGTCGAGGGCGGGGTCGCCGAGCAGCTCGCGTTTCATCACGTAGCGGATGTGGGTGCCGAAGGGGCGGGTGATGAACTGGGATGGCAGCAGGTTGTCGACGATGCTGGCGTGGCGACTGAAGATCAGATAGGGCTCGGGCTGCACCGCCTCGAGGCCCTCGACGTCGAACCGGAGTGAGAAGACGGTTCGGACCGCCCAGAAGACGAACCCGGACCAGGCCCTCTGCACCGAGAAGGTCGATCGCTCGAGGCGTGGCCGGTTCCGCCCGCAGGCCGCCAGCACCCACACCCCGAACAGCGCGACGAGGCCGACCACCTCGGCGAAGAGGTAGGCGGTCACGAATGTCACGATCCGAGCGGCCATCCACGGAGTCCGCCGCACCGACCACCGGACGGCGTCCACGACCACCGCCGCCGCCAGCAGCACTGGGAGGAGTGCGACGGTGACCAGCCACGCCAGCACCACGAGGGGGATCGTGCGCAGTCGCCGGCGGACGGAGGCGCTCCGGTCCATCGGCTCTGTCTACCAGAGGGGAGGAGCGGGTGCGGCGATCACGTCTCGTCGATCCACGCCGCCACCGCCCCCTGTTCGGACACGGGGACGCCACCCGCCTCTTCCTCGGTGATCACGAGGCCGTCGAGGCGGGCGAGGTCGACGTGGAAGGGGACGACCCCAGGGTCGTTGCCCAGGAGGCCGGCCGAGATGACCCGTCCGTCCTGGATCGCCCAGAGCTGGTAGGTGCGGTCGCCGTTGAGCGGGGCGAGGTTGTGGTCGGTGAGGAGGCCGGTGCCGTCGGCGAGCAAGACCACCGTGCCGGAGACCCCCGACTCGCTGCCCAGGGACACGGTGACGGTGCCGGGGTCGGCCAGGGCCGCCTCGATGAACGGCTCGAGATCGCCGGAGGCGATGGCGAGCTCCAGCTGCTCGACCTGGGACTGGCTGGCCGCCAGCTCGCTCTGGAGGTTGGTGACCCGGGCGGTCTGGACCGCCACGAGGCCGACCATGACGGACGCCGCCGCTGCCACCGCCAGCGGTGCCAACATCCTCCGGGGGGGGCGGAGGGGAATGACCTCGGCCTCGGTGGGTGCGGCCGCCTCCACCGAGATCCCCGCCTGGATGCGATCCCACAGTGCCACCGGCGGGGCGGTGCCGGTCTCGGCGAGGACAGCGGCCACCTCTCGGTGCTCGTCGACCTCCGTGCGGCAGGCCGCACACATGGCGAGATGGGCCTCGACGCTGGCGCGTTCGTCCGGCTCGACGGCGTCGAGGGCGTACACCCCGAGGAGCTCGGCGATGGTGTCGTGGGTGTCCATGCTCATGTCGCGATGATTCCGTCTGCCGTGAGGCTTCCCTTGAGCCGCTTCAGCCCGGACCGGATCCGGCTCTTGACGGTGCCCTCCGGCTCCGACAACAACTCGGCCACCTCTCGATAGCTGTGGCCGCCGAAATACGCGAGCTCGATGGCCCGCCGTTCGGATGGGTGCAGGTCGGCCAGGGCCTTCCTCACATGCTCGGCCATCCGCATCTCGACGACCTCTTCTTCCAGAGATGGACCGGCCTCGGCCACTAGGCGGCTCTCATTGTCTTCTCTAGTACGGCGCGAGGACTCCGATCGGATGAGGTCGACTGAGCGGCCGTGGGTGTGTGAGAGGAGGAAGGTCCTCAATGACCCGCGTTCGGGGTCGAAGGCGGCCGGGCGTTGCCAGAGTCGCACGAACACCTCCTGGACCACCTCCTCGGCCAGGGCCTGGTTGCGGGTCAGACGGGCGGCGAGGGAGAGCACGGGTGAGGCGTGACGCCGGTAGGCCTCGGCGAGCGCATCCTGACGGCTTTCTCCGACGAGCCGCACGAGTTCGGCGTCACCGATGCCCGAGAGCACATGTCCGCTCATCGTGAGATCCACGGACAGAGGTTTATCACTAAATTGCGCTCGCTGTCAATCCACCGTGCCCAGCAGCAGCGACCGGAGGTTGTTCGCTCGGATCGAGGAGACCAGCACATAGACGGCAACCGCCAGGCTACCCAGAACGAACAAGCCCGCCAGCCAGGGGAGCGCCCGGACCAGCGAGCGTTCCCTGGCGACGATCCAGGCACCGATGAGCGTGAGGCCGGCGTAGAGGTCGATGAGTGTGACCTTTCCCCATGCCAGGTCGAGGATGGCTCGCCCCTCCTCGACGAAGTCGCCGGCGGCGAACCCGTAGGCGATCGCCCCCGCCATGGCCGCCGCCACCAGCGCTGCCAACACCCGGATGCCCGTCAAGGTCGCCTCCTCGTCGATGTCCCATGCTCTCATGCCGTGGGTAGGGTCGCAGCGCCATGCGTCCCCGCCCGCTGCCGGCCGGCCCCGGTCAGGAATCGGTCTGGGAGTACCCGCGTCCTCCCGTCGCCGTGGCCGACCATCGCCTCGTCGTGGTGGAGTTCGCCGGGGTCGAGGTGGCGAGGACGAGCCGGGCCGTCCGGGTCCTCGAGACGAGCCATCCCCCCGGCTTCTACCTGCCGCCCGACGACGTCCGGCTCGACCTCCTCTTCGACGAGCCGGGGACCTCGGTGTGCGAGTGGAAGGGCGTGGCCCGGTATCACGGCATCCGGGCCGGCGGGCAGATCGCCCACCGGGCCGCCTGGTCCTACCCGGAGCCCCGGCCGGGCTTCGAGTCGATCGCCGGGTTCCCCGCCTTCTACCCGGGGCGGGTCGACCGGTGCCTCGTCGACGGGGTCCAGGTCACTCCCCAGGCCGGCGGGTTCTACGGCGGATGGATCACGCCCGACGTGGTGGGACCGTTCAAGGGCGAGCCGGGCACCACCGGATGGTGACCGGGGAGGTACGGGTTTCCACCGGGACCGGCGTCTCGCTGCGCGTGATCACCCGGCCCGGCCTCCAGGGGACGGTCCCGTTCCTGCTCCTCCACGGCCTCGCCTCCAACGCCCGCATCTGGGACGGCGTCGCCGGGCGCCTCTCGCGAGCCGGGCATGCGTCGGCGGCGGTGGACCAGCGCGGCCACGGGGGCTCCGATCGGGTGGACGACGGCTTCGACTTCGGCACTCTCGCCGACGACCTCAGCGGCGTGTGCGCGGCGGTGTTCGACCGGCCGGCGGTGGTGGCCGGGCAGTCGTGGGGCGGCAACGTCGCCCTCGAGTTCGCCCACCGCCACCCCGAACGGGTGGCGGGGCTCGCCCTCGTCGATGGCGGCTTCATCGCCCTTGCCGATCCCTTCCCCGAGTGGGAGGATGCGGCCAGGGTGCTCGCCCCGCCTGAGTTGGCCGGCACCAGGCTCGAGGACCTCGAAGCGGCGATGCGGGCACGGTTCGCCGGGTGGCCGGAGGAGGGGATCGTGGGCCAGCTCGCCAATTTCGAGGCCCTCGCCGATGGCACCGTGCGCCCCCACCTCACCCGGTCGCGGCACATGCGCATCCTCGAGGAGTTGTGGCGGCACCGTCCGGACGAAGTCGCCCAGGTGCTGGATCATCCGGTGGTGGTCATCGCCGCCGACGACGGGCTGCCGAACAAGCGGGAGCGTGTGTCGCAGTTCGCCGGCCATCTCCACAGGGGGCGGGTCGTGTGGGTCGCCGGTCACCACGACGTCCACGCCGAGCGTCCCGAGGTGGTGGCCGGGCTGTTGCTCGAACTGGCAGGGACGGTCGCCCGATGAGTGGCCGGCTGGTCGTCATGGGCTCCGGGGAGATCGCGCCGAGCATGGTGGCGACCCACCGTCGCGCCCTGCGGGCGGCGGGGACCGGCACCGTCACCGTCGTCGACACCCCCTACGGATTCCAGGAGAACGCCGACGAGCTGACGGGCCGGATCGCCGAGTACTTCCGGGTCAGCCTGACGGTCGACGTCGAGGTCGCCGGGCTCCGCGGTCCCCACGGCTCGCCGGCGGAGCGTGAGCGCTTCCTGGCGGTGGCGTCGCGCGCCCCGTACCTCTTCTCCGGACCGGGCTCGCCCACGTATGCCCTCGCCGTCTGGCGGTCGGTGGGCTTCGACGGGGTCCTGCGAGCGCGCATCTCCGAGGGTGCCACCGTGGTGATGGCCTCGGCGGCCGCGCTCACGGTGGGGATGAGGACGCTGCCGGTGTACGAGATCTACAAGGTGGGGGAGGAGCCGCACTGGGAGCCGGGGCTCGACCTGACGTCCCACTTCGGGCTCCCGATGGTGGTCGTGCCCCACTGGAACAACGCCGAGGGCGGCACCCACGACACCAGCCGGTGTTTCGTGGGACGGCGTCGATTCGAGATGCTCGCCGCCGAGCTCGAGTGCGGGGTGCTGGGGGTAGACGAGCACTCGGCTGCGACGCTCGACTTCGGCGAGGGCTCCCTCACGGCCTCAGGTGCGGGCGAGGTGACGCTGGTCGGTGAGCAGACCAGGGTGCTCGAGGCGGGGGAGGCCATCGGCCTCGAGGATCTGGCGTCGATCCTCGGGTCGGCGGTCCCGTCGGCGCCGGCCCCCGAGCCACCGGCGCCGGCCGCGCCCGGGTTCGAGCGGGCGATGGAGTCGGGCGACGTCGAGGCCGTGTTGGGAGCGCTCCTGGCAGCGGAGGACGCCGCAGCCACGGGCTCGGGTGATGAGCGGATGCGGCTCCGGCGCATGCTGACCGAGCTGGCCGAGCGGTCCCGGTCGGGGCTTGGCGACCCCCGGTTCCGGGTGGCCGGGTACGTCGACCTGCTGCTCGGCCTGCGCGAACGGGCCAGGTCCGATCACCGATGGGACGAGGCGGACGCCATCCGTGACGGCCTCGCCACTCTCGGCGTGGAGGTCCGGGACACCCCCGACGGCACGGAGTGGGATCTGGCCTGAGGCCCCTGCGCTCAGAAGCCCCGCTGCTGGCCCTTCCACGGGGGTGGGGCACCGGCCTCGAACTCCTCGACCGAGGGCCCCTCGAGTCCCGTCAGCCACCGCCGGCCGAGCAGGTAGGTGGCGGCGAGCAGGAGCACGAGGGCCGGCCAGCCCGACGCCACCCGGATGGCGGCGAGGGAGGTCGAGTCCCCCCCGAGGTAGAGGCGCCATTGGACGAGGGTGCGGACGCCGAAGAACACCGCCCACAGCCAGCTGGCCCGGGCATAGGCCGGCCGGACCCGGGGATGCCAATACCAGGCGAGCGGCCATCCCCGGGTGATCCAGCTCGTCCAGGCCACGAACGGCCGGCGCGCCAGGATGCTGACGGCCACGATCGCCACGGTGGCGGTGCCGCCGATGATCCCGGGGAGGAAGTAGTCCTGGGCACGTCCGGATCGCACGGCGAGGGCCACGGCCAGCAGCGTGCCACCCGCCCCGGCCAGGGCGAACCGAAGCGGCCGGCCCCGTACCAGGCGCCAGACGATGATCGCCGCCGCCGAGCCGAGGCCCGCCACGGCCCCGGCGCCCACCCCGGCCACCGTGTTGCCGAGGACGAACAGGAGTGGCGGGATGATCCCGTCGGCGATGCCGGACCGGCCCAGCACCACGCCGCGGAACTCCTCCCACACCTCCTGTAACGTCGAGCCGTTCACGGGTCGGGATGGTACGGACCGTGCCGGCCTAGCCGAGCGGAGGATCCTTCGTGGGAAGTGTCATCGCCGGGACCGGGATCGCCCTACCCGATCGGGTCGTCACCAACGACGATCTGGCGCGGATCATGGAGACGAGCGACGAGTGGATCACCTCCCGCACCGGTGTGCGCGAGCGGCGGTTCGTCGAGCCCGGCGTGGGGGCCTCCGATCTCGCCGCTCAGGCGGTGGTGGCGGCGCTCGCCGACGCCGGGGTCGAGCCAGGCGAGGTCGACGCCCTCGTCACCGCCACCATGACCCCCGACTTCCAGGCTCCCGGCATCGCCGCCCTCGTCCAGCGCGACGCCGGCCTCGGCCACATCCCCGCCTTCGACCTCCGCCAGCAGTGCAGCGGCTTCCTCTATGGCATGGATCTGGCCGACGGCCTGATCGCCGCGGGCCGGGCCGAGGTGGTGGTCGTGGTCGGTGCCGAGGTCCACGCCGGCTACCTGCCCTGGGGCGACACGTGGGACATCGTCCTCGGCCTCAGCGACCGCGCTCCCACCGAGGAGGAGTGGGAGCGGAACACCCGATACCGGGCGTGGAGCGTGCTCTTCGGCGACGGCGCCGGGGCGATGGTGATGCGCCGTTCGGACGACCCGGCCACGGGCCTGCTCGCCTCGAGGCTTCACACCGATGGAACCCAGTTCGAGCTGATCCTCGTGCCCGGGCTCGGCTTCGCCCGGCGCCCCTACGCCGATCGCGACCAGATCGACGGCGACCTCCATCTGCCCGTGATGGACGGAGGCGGTCTCTACCGGCAGGCCGTTCGTCTGATGCCCGAGGCGGTGCAGGAGGTCGCCGAAGCGGCCGGCGTCGAGGTCGGCGAGATCGACGTGATCGTGGCCCACCAGGCCAACGATCGGATCCTGGCCGGCGTTCGCAGGGCGATGGGCGCCGACGAGTCGACGGTTCCCTCCAACATCGCCCGCTACGGCAACACCACCTCGGGCACCCTCCCGATCCTCTACCACGAACTCCGGATCACCGGCCGGCTGCATCCGGGGTCGCTGGTGTGCTTCACCGCCTTCGGGGCCGGCGCCCACTGGGGGGCGGCGCTCTACCGGGAGCCGTGACGCGCGCGCTCCCGGCTCAGACCGTTCGCTGGAAGGTTATCGAGCGGGTGCGCGGCTCGAACCCGAGTGCCCGGTACAGCCCGGCCGCCCCGGTGGGGTTGTCCGAGTCCACTCCGATCGAGGAGTGGGTGAACCCGGCATCGGCGAAGGCTCGGAGCGAGCGCACTACCAGCGCCGATGCCACGCCCCGGCGCCGCCATTCGCGGAGCACCCCGAGGTTGCCGATCCAGCCGTCCCGGCGGCCAAGCAGCTCCGCGTCGTCTGGGTAGTACTCGTTGAGGCAGTAGCCGATCACGTCGACGTCGATCACGGCGAGGAAGCTCAGGTCGAGCCGGGTCCCATGGCCCTCCAGCCACCGGGCCCAGGTGGCGGCATCGGTGGGCGTGGAGCCCCAGTGGTCGGCGAAGGCCCGGTTCTTGACGGTGCGGGCGGCCTCGTCGAAGGCGCGGTCCCAAGCCACGATGCCGACTCCCCCGGGGGCATCGATCTCCGGGATCGCCTCGAGCCCCCGGAGCAGCTCCTCCATCCAGCGCACCTCCACGAAGCCGTGGCGGCGGTAGAGGTCGAGGGCGTCGGTGACCCAGTCGTATTCGAGGGTCCGCAGATGGCGGGGGAGGTCGCCGGCGTGGGAGCGGAGGATGTCGGTCCCGCGCTCGATCTGCCACTCGAAGATGGCGGTGCCCACCCCCTCGCCCCGGTAGTGGGGGTGGACGGTGCCGGACACGTAGGCGCGCTCCTCACGCTCGCCCGAGGGGACGTGCCAGATCCGGCCCCATCCGACAGGTTCGCCGTCCAGCAGGGCGAGCCGGCCGTCGTGGGCGGGGTCGAAGTGCGGCTCGGCGAAGTACTCCTCCACCTCGACGAGGCTCGTCACGAGGGGAAAGCGGTCGTGGACCTCTCCGGCGCGGATCAGGCCGTGGACGGTCGGGGCATCGCCGACCGAGATGGGACGCAGTTCGAGCCGGGCCATGGCCGCACGCTACCGGCGCGGGGCGTGGCCCGACCGGGGGTTTCGCCGGCTCACCGGCGGATGACCGCTTCGACCATCGGGGGGAGGACCTCGCCGGCCTTGCCTTCCACCTTGACGATCGCCTCGCGATCGTGGTCGGTCTGGCCCACATTGACGATCACCATCGGAACGCCCCGGCGGGCGGCGGCCAGCGGCACCTCGGCGGCGGGATAGACCGACAGGGTCGAGCCCACCACGATCACCGCGTCGCACATCACCGCGAACAGGCCGGCGCGTCGCATCTGATCCTCGGGCAGGAGCTCGCCGAAGAGCACCGTCGAGGTCTTGACCAGGCCCCC
Organism: Acidimicrobiia bacterium; assembly: GCA_046484325.1. Taxonomy (GTDB): domain Bacteria; phylum Actinomycetota; class Acidimicrobiia; order Spongiisociales; family ZC4RG35; genus JAWOJB01. Next base: position 45,359 of record JAWOJB010000078.1, read on the forward strand.
GCAGTGGGGGCAGTGGGGATCCTCCTCGCCGGCATCGACCCAGCGGAGCACATCCTCGGTGGGCCAGCGGACGTCACAGCCGAGGCATACCACCTCGCGGACGTTCCCATGCAGCTCGGCGACCGAGCCGTCGGGGAGCCCGGCCGCCTTGTGGAGGCCGTCGATGTTCTGGGTGACGCAGCCCGCCAGCCGGCCGGCCTCGTAGAGCTTGACGATCGCCCGGTGGGCGGGGTTGGGGACGACGTCGGAGCGAGCTCCCCAGAGCTCACCGTGCTGGTGCATCCTCCATCCGTTGACCCGGACCCGGCGCGACGAGAGGTAGCGATCGATGGTGAAGTCTGCCGGGTCGACCTTGGTCCACAACCCGTCGGGCCCCCGGAAATCGGGAATACCGGATTCGGTCGAGATCCCGGCGCCGGTGAAGACCAAGATCCGCCCGGCTTCACGGAGCACGGCGACTGCGGCGGCGAAGGACTCCATCGCCGCCACGCTAGATCCGGTCAGGCGTCTATCCGCTCTTCGTCCGCCTCGGCGAGGGCGGCCTCGAGCTCGGCGATCATGCGTCGCACGTCGAGGGCGAAGTCCACGATGTTCTCGGGGAGGTAGGGGAGGTGGCTGGACAGCCACTCGTCCACGTAGTCGGTCTTGGTGTCAGTTGGCATGTGTCGTTCTCCTGGCCCCATTGTCGTGGGGTATACGGATCAACGCCAATTCCCGTCCTTCGGATTCCCGACTCACTCGTCCCTCAGGTTGAACACCACGGTCTGGAGGTCGGTGAACTCCTCGATGCGCTGGCGGCCCCACCCGGTGTCCGTGCCGGCCGCGCCGCCGAAGGGCTGGAACGTCTCCCAGAAGTCGGTGGAGTCGTTCACGATCACCGTGCCCGAGCGGATCCGGTCGGCGTACCAGAAGGCCCTGGTGACGTCGTTGGTGAACACAGCCGCCTGCAGCCCCAGGTTGGTGCGGTTGGCGATGGCGATGGCGTCGGCGTCGTCCCGGGCCACGATCACCGGGACCACCGGCCCGAACGACTCCTCCCTCGAGACGAGCGAGTCCTCGGTCACCCGGTCGAGCACGGTGAACTCGTAGTAGAGGTCGGTGGGGAATCCCGGCGCGCGGCCCCCGCCCATGAGCACCTCGATCCCGCGGTCACGGGCGTCGGCGATGTGGCGGTCCATCTTGGCGGCGGACGCCTCGTTGTTGAGCGGACCCATCGTCGTCGTCTCGTCGAACGGATCTCCGAGCCTCACCACCTCGGCCGCCTTGAGGGTGGCCTCGACG
>JAWOJB010000104.1:0-26841 GCA_046484325.1 Acidimicrobiia bacterium
TCGTGGTGGTCGTGTCCGGCTCTGTCGTCGTCGTGGTGGAGGCCGTGGTCACGGTGGTGGTGGGGGCCGCCGTGGTCATCGTGGTCGTTGGTCCGGCGGCGTCGCCGCCCGGGTCCTCGTCCCTTGGCCATGCGAGCACGGCAACCAGACCGAGGATCCCGACGATCCCGATGGCGACGGCCAGGCGAAGCCGGTGCATACCTCCCCCGAGCGCTCCCGGCCGGCCGCCGTTGTCGCGGTTTCGCCGGTGAGCGCACCGTACGCCCTGGTGGGCCGACGATCAACGGGATCATTTCGCGCGAGAGGCCGGGTGGCACCCAGCCTCTCTCGACGATCCGGAGATCGCTCAGCCGTGGACCAGATACGCCTCGATCTTGGCCCCGGCAGCCTCCATCAGCTGATCCTGCATCTTGGCGAGCGCTCTGGCGATGGCCAGCTCCTCCCCGATCACGGGTTTGGGCGGGTCGATCGGGTTGCGGCGCGCCCTGCCGGCAGCCTCGAAGTGCTCGCCTCGCAGGTCCAGGATGGCGGTGGCGACGGTCTCGGTGTCGTCCTCGGTCATGTGGATCGACAGGGTGATCTCCTTCTCCACCGTGCCTCCTTTCGTGCTTCGACCGTATTGCCCGGCCCGGCCGTGCGTCAGTGGTCCAAGGACCCGTTCGGACGGCCCTACCCGGCCACGGCTCCCGGCCGGACCATGGAGCCGTGAGCACGTCTGTCGGGACACCGGCCGGCGCCGCGACGGCCCTGGCCGCTCGCGGCTGGTCGGTGGTGCCGGTCCACACCGTCGACGACGAGGGCCGGTGCTCGTGCCGGCGGGCCGACTGTCCGTCACCGGGCAAGCACCCCCGGGTCCGCTGGGAGCCGTACACCGAGGCGGCGGCCACCTCCGGGCAGGTGGCGGCGTGGTGGCGCCGCTGGCCGGCGGCGAACGTCGGCGTGGTCACGGGGACGGTGTCAGGAGTGGCGGTGGTCGACGTGGATCCCCGTCACGGCGGCCACCACACCCTCGCCGGCCTGGCAGGCCGGTGGGGAGGCGTCCCGGAGACCGTCGAGACTCTGACCGGGGGCGGCGGACGTCACCTGTGGTTCACGATCGACGGTCCCCTCGCCTCGGCGGTGCTGGGCCCGGGCCTCGAGCTCAAGGCCGACGGCGGCACCGTGGTGGTGCCGCCCAGCCGGCATCTGTCGGGCCGTCGCTACCAGTGGCGCCCCGGCCACTCCCCCGACGAGCACGACCTCGCCCCGTTCCCCCGCCCGATCGAGGCTCCGCCGCCCCATCTCAGGGTCGAGCACCGGCCGGACGAGCCACCCATCCGCACCACCGTCGAACAGGACGAGTTCGCCGAAGCGTGGGTGCGGGCGGGCGTCGATCTCGTCCCCGGCGACCACTATTACCGCTGCCCGTTTCACGACGACCACCAGCCGTCGCTCCACGTCGACGCCGAGGGATGTCGCTGGTACTGCTTCGGCTGCCGGGAGGGCGGAGGCACCGGCCGGCTTCTTCACCTGCTTGGTGAGCATCCGGTGATCCGGCGACGGCGGAGGCTGACGGGACCCGTGGGAGCGGTCAGGCGGGTGACCCTCGCCGGCGACCGTGAAGTCGGGGCCGTCGGCGAGTCGCTCTGCCAGGACGCCCTGCTCGAGTTGTCGGGGGGCGTCCGCAGCTACGGCGGGGTGGACCTCGAGGCGGTGGCCGACCTGCTCGTGTCGAGCGACGACCCGACCAACGTCGAGGTTCGGATCGAGGGGCGGCGGGTCGGCTGGCTCGCCCGGGATGAGGCGGTTCGGTCGGCCGGGGTGATCGCCGCCGCCCAGGAGCACTCCGGGGAGGTCAGTTGCCGTGCCGGGATCCGGGGCGGTTGGGACCGGGGCGGTGACGACGTCGGGATGTTCGGGGTGGTGCTCTACCTCTGACCGTTCGCGAAAACAGGCGTCAGCGGCCGGTGGCGCCGGCCCGCTCGAGCGGGAGCGGCTGGGTGAACATTCCGTCGGGAATCTCGGCTCCTACCCGGACCAGGGCGAGGTGCCAGGAAGGCGAGGAGCCCAGCGCCCAGCGGAGGAGTCCAACGGCCGCCCGCCCGGAGGCCTCGGCCCCCGGGCGGGGTCGCAGGCCGAGGATCCCCGTGATCCGGGGCGGCATCGTCGCCACCGCCGCCTCGAACAGCACCCGATATCCGAGGCGCTGGGCAGAGTCGAGCGGCGGGCTCTTCAGGAACGACACCGCCTCGGCCATGCCCGGGGAAGTGCCGGCGTCGGGGTGTTCGGCCAGCCAGGCGGCGAGCCCGGGAGCGGTCTCGGGCAACGGGTCGGCGTGGAGCATCCGCCCCAGCCGGGTCTGCTCGGCCACGAAGCGATCGGCGTCGACGGCGTCGAGCCGGTCGGCGCCGTAGCGCTGATGGGCGACGAGAAAGGAGTCGGTGAGGGCGTTGTGCACCCAGGCTGCGAGCACCGGCATCCCGGCCGTGTAGACCTTGCCGCGGTGTGACCGGCCCCGGATCGGGCGGTGGGAACCAAGGACGACGCCGATCGCCGCCTCGACTTCGGGCATCGCCCCGTACGTGGTTGCGGTGACATAGGCGGAGGTGCGCGAGAGCCGGCCCAGCGGGTCCTCGCGGTACCGGGAGTGGTCGAAAACACCCGCCACCACCTCGGGGTGGGCGGCCTGCATCAGGAGGGCCCGGATCCCGCCGACGAAGGCGGCCACGTCACCGATGACCCGCCAGCTCGCCGAGTCGGGGCCGAACAGCCCCGGGTCGCCCGGGTACTCGAGCGAGCGGGCGAGCGGATAGTCGGCGTGCCCGAACGGCGAGGTCGCCGCCGAGATCACCCGATGGCGGTAGGCGTCGGCCAGGCGGCCGAGAGAGTCGGTGACGGCACTCATGGGGTACCCGCGTAGTGTCCCAGCCACCCGTAACGACACCAACTCCGGACCAACCCAGGGCTGGGGAACACGGAAATCGTGTTCCTCGGCCCACGGTTCGAGGGGACTCCGGCCCTTGCCCGACGACCCACCCCGGCGTAGACCTTGGAGGAGGCATCGCAAAGGAGCGGGTCATGGAGTCCTGGGCGTTTCCCACCGGCGACGAGTGGGGGCCCGAGCAGGTGGTCTACCTCAGCGACCCGAGCGCCGGACTCCGGTCCGTCGTCGTCGTCGACAACACGGCCGCCGGTCCGGCGATCGGCGGCGTGAGGATGGCCCCCGACGTCACCCCGACGGAGGTCTTCCGCCTGGCCCGAGCGATGACATTCAAGAACGCGGCCGCCGGGCTGCGACACGGCGGGGCGAAGGCGGGCATCGTCGCCGATCCGGCGATGGACCCAGCGGCCAAAGCGCGGCTGGTGCGCGCATTCGGGGCAGCGATGCGTCCCATCGTCGGCTACATCCCGGGACCGGACATGGGTCTCGACGAGACGATGATGGCCCATCTTCGGGACGAAACCGGGCGGGCGGTTGGACTGCCACCGGTACTGGGCGGCATACCGCTCGACGTGCTCGGTGCCACCGGATTCGGGCTGGCCGTTGCCGCCGAGGTCGCCCACGATCTGGGGATCGTCCCGCTGGAGGGGGCGAGGGTCGTCGTCCAGGGATTCGGTGCGGTGGGCAGGCACGCCGCCCGCTTCCTCACCGAGCGGGGGGCCGTCCTGGTCGCTGCCTCGGACAGCCGGGGGGCGGTGGTCGACCCGGACGGGCTCGACCTCGCCACCCTGACGGCGCTCAAGGCGGACGGCCGCGGCGTCACCGACTCCCCCGCCCGTTCGGCTGATCCAGAGGAGCTGATCGGTCTCGAGTGCGACATATGGGTCCCGGCTGCCCGCCCCGATGTGTTCACCGCCGCCAATGCCGGCGAGGTGCGGGCGCGACTCGTTCTGCAGGGAGCCAACATCCCCGCCACCGCCGAGGCGGAGGCCCACTTCCACCGGCGCGGGGTGGTGTCGATCCCGGACTTCATCGCCAACGCCGGTGGGGTCATCTGCGCGGCCGTCGAGTACGCGGGCGGAACCGTCGGTCAGGCCTTCCAGACCATCGAGGAGAAGATCCGGGTGAACACCCGCGAGGTGCTCGAGCGATCCCGGGCCTCGGGAGTCGAGCCACGAGAGGAGGCCGAGGCGATGGCCAAGGAGCGGGTCCGGGAGGCGATGGGCTACCGGCGGCGGTTCTGAGAGGCCGGTCATGCCGACGGCCGCGCCGCAGGCTGTCGCATCCGGACCACGTTCCTCGAACCGTGGGCCGGGGAACACGATATGTGTGTTCCCCAACCCTGGGTTCGCTTCGGGTCAGAGGGCCCGGGCGACGAATGCCATGCGGACCGCCACCGCCACCAGCAAGAGGGCGAACAGCAGGTTGGCGAGCCGCTCGTCGAGCCCGACCGAGACCTGGGCGAAGCCGAACGACGCCACCGCCCCCACCGCGCCAGTGACCGACGCCACGCTCCGGTCGACCAGCCTGGTGCGGGCGTTGAGCCACGTGCCCATCAAGGCGGTCGGGACGATCACCAGGAGCGACGTCCCCTTGGCGAGCGCCGCCGGCTCCCCGAACAGCAGCACCATGGCGGGGACGATCACGAACCCCCCGCCGACCCCGAACAGCCCGGCGAGCACCCCCGAGAGGAGGCCGAGGAGAACACCCTGCAGCACGATCACCGGGTCGAGCGACTCCCGGGCGATGGCCGCCGGTTCGGCGAACGGGAGCCGGATCGCCACCAGCAGGAGAAGGGTCGAGAACCCGAACATGAGCCGTCGTTCGGGGAGTCTGGCCAGCAGCCGGGTCCCGAGGAGGGTTCCGAGCAGGGCCCCCAGGCTGATGAAGAGCCCCAGGACCCAGTCGACCTGGCCCCGGACCGCATAGCCGAGCAGCCCGAAGACGGCGATGGGGATGACAGCCGCCAGCGAGGTGGCGGCGGCCCGCCGGGGGTCCAATCCCACCACCAGAACGAGCAGAGGCACCAGGACGATGCCACCCCCGACCCCGAACAGGCCGGAGAGGAGGCCGGCGACGACACCCACCCCGGCTGCGAGATACCGACGGCGCCTAGCCGTGCTCTCCGGCGAGACCGGCGTGCCCACGGCGCCGCCGCTCAGTCGCCGGGGCCGGCCGTCATCTGGGCGGCCATGACCTCGCGCAAGAGGTCCATCGCCTGGATCACCTGCGGGTACTCGACCGAGTAGAGGACCCGCTGTCCCTCCCGCCGGGCACGGACTAGGCCGCGATCCCGGAGCACCGACAGGTGCTGTGACACGTTCGGCTGGGGGAGGCCGAGCGCCTCGACCAGCTCGTTCACCGACGACTCCCCGTCACGAAGGGCGTCGAGAATGAGCAGCCGCTTGGGATCGGCCAGGGCCTGGCAGAGGGCCGCGTGCATCTGTACGAACTCGAGTTCGCGAACCGTCATCGGCGCCACTATGCCACCCGCTCCGCCAATCGACCATACCGGAGGCGGCTCAACCCCGAGCCTCGATCCCGGGCGGCGCCTCGAACGCCTCCACCCGCGGAGGCTCGCCCTCGAATCGCTCCACCTCCACCAGACAGGTCTGGGCAGTGGGACCCTGGGCGAGTCGGGAGGTGCCGGCGTCCCGGGTGAGGACGTTGGGGTTGCCGTGTCGGCACATCCCGTCGGCGGCGGGGTCGTACCAGGCGCCGGTGGACAGCTGCACGACCCCCGGCCGGACCGCCCCGGAGACGACGGCGCCGGCCAGACACGCCCCCCGGTCGTTGAACACCCGTACCACGTCACCCGTCCGTATCCCCCTGGCCGAAGCGTCGTCGGGATGGATCCTGATCGGCTCCCGCCCTCCCACCTTCGACTCCCGGCTCACCTCGCCGTGATCCCACTGAGAGTGGAGGCGGGTGGCCGGCTGGTTCGAGACGAGGTGCAGCGAGAACCGGGACACGTCGCCGCCCAGCCACTCCGCCGGCTCCAGCCACGCCGGATGGGGAGGACAATCCGGGTACCCGAAGCCTGCGATCGTCGCCGACCACAGCTCGATGCGCCCCGACGGCGTGGCGAGGGGATGTGCGACCGGATCCGAGCGGAACTCGGCGAGCAGAACCCGGCGATCCGACCCGTCGGCGGCCGGCGGGTGGCGGAGGACACCGTCCCGCCGGAACTCGTCGAACGGCGGTGCCCCGGGCTCGCTCTCCCGGAACCGCTCGTAGAGCTCCCGAACCCACTCGTTGGCCGTCCGCCCCTCGGTGAAGGCCTCCGCCGATCCCAGCCGGGCGGCCAGCCCGGACAGGATGTCGTAGTCGTCGCGGGCCTCCCCGACCGGAGGGATCGCCGGCGCCATCCAGAACAGGTGGTCGTCGTCGGGCGCCCCGCCCAGGTCCTCTCGCTCGAGCATCGTGGTCGCCGGGAGGACCACGTCGGCGCGGCGGGCGAGCGGGTTCCAGAAGGCCTCGTGCACCACCACGGTCTCGGGCCGGGCCCAGGCGCGACCCAGCCGGTTGAGGTCCTGGTGGTGGTGGAAGGGGTTGCCTCCCGCCCAGTAGACGAGCCGGATGTCCGGATAGACGAGCCGCCGGCCGTCGTAGTCGAACGGCTCGCCGGGATGCAGCAGCATGTCGGCGATCCGGGCCACCGGGATGAAGTCCGCCACCGAGTTGGGCGGGCGGCCCAGCCTTGGCAAGGGCCGGCGGGCGGCCCCGTTCCCGACCGTGCCCACCGCCCCGTAGCCGAACCCGAACCCGCCCCCGGGGAGACCGACCTGGCCGAGGGCGGCGGCGAGGGCGACCGCAGCCCAGTACGGCTGCTCTCCGTGGTCGGCGCGCTGCACCGACCAGGCGACCGTGATCATCGTCCGGTGGGACGCCATCGCCCGGGCCAGCGCCCGGATCCGTTCGGCTTCGAGCCCGGTGATGGCCGCCGCCCAGCCGGCCGAGGTGGCGGGCCCGTCCTCCCCCATCACGTAAGACCGGAGCCGGTCCCATCCGGTGCAGTACCTATCGATGAGAGCATCGTCGACGAGATCCTCTGCGACGAGGGTGTGAAGCAGCCCGAGCATGAGGGCGGTGTCGGTGTTCGGCCGCACCGGCCACCACTCGGCCCCGGCGGTGTCCACCAGGTCGTCGCGAATCGGCGACACGTTGACGAACCGCACCCCCCGCTCCCGGCACGTCTCCACCCACCCCCGGGTGGTGTGCCGGCCATGCCCCCCGTACTGCACCTGGGTGTTCTTGAGCGGCACCCCGCCGAACGCCACGAAGAGCTCGCAGTGCACGGCGATCACCGACCAGGAGGTCTGGGCCGACTGGAGATCGTCGTAGTCGACGCCCACGACATGGGGGATGATCACTTCGGCGGCGGCCAGGCTGTAGGTGTTGACGCTCGCCGTGTAGCCGCCGATGCAGGTGAGGAACCGGTGGAGCTGGCTCTGGGCATGGTGGAATCGGCCGGCGCTGGCCCAGCCGTAGGAGCCCCCGTAGATCGCCTCGTTCCCGAACCGGGTCCTCACCCGGTCGAGCTCGGCGGCGACGAGGTCGCGCGCCTGGTCCCACTCCACCTCGACGAAGGGATCCGATCCCCGCCTCTCCCCCGCCGAGCCGGGGCCGCCCTCGAGCCACGACCTCCGCACCGCCGGCCGGTGCACCCGGTTGCGCCTCACCGAGGTGAGCGACCGTCCGATCGGCGAGGGATCGGGATCGCCCGGGTACGGGTGGAGGGCCACCACCTCGCCGGCGTCCGTCTCGACCTCGTAGGCCCCCCAGTGGGTGAGGGTCGGGTTTCGCGGCATGGCCGGAGCCTATGCGACGCCCCAGCCCATATGGCGACGGCACCGGCTCCGTATGCGTCGGGAAGCTCAGGAGGTCACGGAACGTGGACATCGCCATTACGGGTTCGACCGGGCTCATCGGCACCGCGCTCGTCGAATCCCTCGAAGCCAGGGGAGATCGGGTCTTCCGGGTGGTGCGCCGCCGCCCCGGCACCGACGAGATCCGGTGGGATCCGGCATCGGGCCAGATCGATGCGGCCGGGCTCGAAGGGATCGACGCGGTCATCCATCTCGCCGGCGCCGGCATCGGAGATCGCCGGTGGACCGAGGACTACAAGCGGACGATCAGGGACAGCCGGGTCGACGGCACCCGCCTGCTCGCCGAAACCCTGGCCGGGCTGACCCGACCCCCGCAGGTGTTCGTCAGCCAGTCGGGCACCGGGTACTACGGCGACCGGGGTGATGAGGTGCTCACCGAGGCCTCGGCCGGTGGCGACGGGTTCCTCGCCGACGTCGTCTCGGCATGGGAGGCCGCTGCCGAGCCGGCCCGGCGTGCCGGGATCCGGGTGGTGCACCCGAGGACGGCCCAGGTCCTGACCCACCAGGGCGGCAGCCTGGCCAGGCAGCTTCCACTCTTCAGGCTGGGCCTGGGCGGACGGTTCGGGCCGGGCGACCAGTGGTGGTGCTGGATCTCGCTCGACGACCAGGTCGCCGCCACGCTCCACGTGCTGTCATCGAGCCTCGACGGTCCGGTCAACTTCTCGGCCCCCGACCCGGTTCGGAACCGCGAGTTCGCCCGGGCGCTCGGCCGGGCCCTTCGCCGCCCGTCGCTGCTCCCGGTGCCGGCCTTCGGTCCCAAGCTCGTCGTGGGTGGCGAGCTGGCGGAGTCACTGCTGTTCGGCAGCCAGCGGGTGATGCCGGAGCGCCTCCTGGCGGACGGCTTCGAGTTCACGCATCCCACGATCGAATCGGCGCTGGAGACGATGGTGGCTCGCGCCGCCTGAGGCCCGCACCGCCCCAACCTCCCCGCGCGACGGTTCGCCACCCCCCTACCCGCGGCTTTGCCGCGGGGCCCCTTCCCCCACTCCGTGGGGGACAAAGCTGGATGGTTTGTCCCCCGGCCGCAGGCTGGGGGAAGGTCGGCGGGGGAGAGCGGACTTGGAGAGGCGGTCCCCCTACCCCACCGCCTTCGGCGGCGGGGCCCCTTCCCCCACTCCGTGGGGGGCAAAGCCGGCGAGCGAAGCGAGCCGGGAGGTAGGGGGACCGCTCGCCTCGAGAGCCCGTGGGAGGTGCGATCATCGGGCCGGATGCCGGCCAATCTCACACCCGATTACAGGGCGGCCGAGGCGGCCTTCCGCCGGGCCCGCGACCCACAGGAACGCCTCGACCACCTGCGGGAGATGCTGCGACTCATCCCGAAGCACAAGGGGACCGATCACCTCCAGGCCGACATCAAGGCACGCATCAAGGAGCTGACCGAGGAACTGGCCGGCCCCCGCAAGGGCGCAGCCCGCTCGGGCCCCCCGACCGTCATCCGCCCGGAGGGCGCGGCCCAGGTCGCCCTCGTCGGGCCGCCGAACTCCGGCAAGTCGGCGTTACACGCCCGGCTCACCGGCTCGCACTCGGCTTCCGAGCCCTATCCGTTCGCCACCCAGTACCCGCAGCCGGGCATGCTCCCAGTGGACGACGTCGGGATCCAGCTCGTCGACCTCCCGTCGGTCTCTCCGGTCCATCCGATCCCCTGGATCGGCAATGCCCTGCAACCGGCCGACGCGGCCCTGCTCGTGGTGGACCTCACCGATCCGGACTGCGTCGACTCGACGATCGGCCTCATCCGGCTCCTCGAGGAGCGAAGGGTTCACCTCACACCACTCTGGGACCCGCCACCCGACCCCGACGACCCGTTCGCTCAGCGGCTGCCGACGGTGCTCGTGGTCGCGAAGGCCGACCTGCTCGACGACCCCCGAGCCGAGGCCTCGGCCTTCCTCGAGCTAGCCAGGCTCGCCTACGACTGGACGGCGGTATCGGCCCACCAGGGGACCGGGCTCGACTCGATCGGCCGGCTCCTCTTCGACCGGCTGCACATCGTCAGGGTGTACACGAAGATCCCCGGGAAGCCCCCCGACATGGACCGCCCGTTCACGGTTCGAGCCGGTCAGAGCGTGCTCGACGTTGCCACGCTCGTCCACAAGGAGGTGGCTGCGAGCCTCACCCATGCCCGCCTCTGGCGGGCCGGCGAACCCGAAGGACGTCAGGTCGGAAGGGACCACCCGGTGAGCGACGGTGACGTGCTCGAGCTCCACCACTGAGCCCGCCGGCTTGCGGGCTGGAAGTACTCCTTCGAGAGTGGCGGCACACGCGGAAGGAGTCTCCATGCGCCCCCCATCCCGAACCCTGTCCCTCGCCGTCGTCGTCGCCACGGTGACCGCCGGTTGCGGCGTCTTCGACGGGATCGGGATGCCGGGCCTGAGGACCCTGGGCGGCTCGGGCACGGTCGTGACCGTTCCCTTCGACGTGGGGCCGTTCGACAGGGTGCGCCTCACCGGCATCGGCGACGTCGAGATCACCACCGGACGGGCACCAGGCGTCGAGCTCGCAACCGACGACAACCTGGTCGAGTACCTCGAGGTGACCGTGGAGGGCAACACCCTGGTGCTGTCGGTTCGCGAGCGAACCAACTTGCGACCAACGAGCGGTGTGACCTTCCGGGTGTCGACGGGCGATCTGGCCGGGTTGGAGCTCTCCGGTGCGGGCAGCATGACGGTCGAGGACTGGCAAGCAGACGAGGCCGACGTCACGCTGAGCGGGGCCGGGGACGTCGCGGTGGGCACCATCGAGGCTTCCCGGTTGGAGGTGACCATCGCCGGGCTCGGCTCCGTGCAGGTGGCGGGTAGCACGGAGATCCTCGACGTCGGTGTCTCCGGCATCGGCGACTTTCGGGGACGCGACCTCGAGGCAGCCGAGGTGACCGCTCGCCTGTCCGGGCTCGGGAGTGCAGAGGTGTGGGCGGTGGAGCACCTCGATGTCGTCCTGTCCGGGGCGGGTTCGCTCCGCTACCTGGGGAACCCCGAGGTGGAGAGCCAGGTGAGTGGGGCGGGCAAGGTCGAGCCGCTCGGATGAACGCACCACATCGCCGGGTAGCCTCGAATCCGTGACGTTCCCGCCCGGATTCGCCTGGGGAGTGGCCACCTCGGCCTATCAGATCGAGGGGGCATGGGACGAGGACGGGAAGGGCGAGTCGATCTGGGACCGGTTCGCCCACACGGGACGCATGCCGGAGTCGGGGGACGTGGCGTGCAACCACTACCACCGCTGGGAACAGGACCTCGACCTGATGGCCGAGCTCGGCGTCGACGCCTACCGCTTCTCGATCGCCTGGACCCGGGTGCTGCCCGAAGGGGACGGGGACGTCAACCGGGCCGGCCTCGGGTTCTACGACCGGCTCGTCGACGGCCTGCTGGCCCGGGGCATCGCCCCCTGGGTCACCCTGTACCACTGGGATCTGCCCCAGGCCCTCCAGGACCGGGGCGGATGGCCCGAGCGATCGACGGTCGATGCCTTCGAGCGGTACGCCGACGTAACCACCCGCGCCCTCGGCGACAGGGTCACCCGGTGGATCACCCACAACGAGCCGTGGGTTGCGACGATGCTCGGCCACCAGCAAGGGGTGTTCGCCCCCGGGACGGCGGATTGGAGGGCGGCGCTGGCAGCCGGGCACCATCTCCTCCTCTCCCACGGGAGAGCGGTGCCGGTGATCCGCTCGAACGTGCCGGGTGGCCGGGTGGCCATCGCCCTCGACTGCCGGCCGGCCGTGCCTGCGAGCGAACGCCCCGAGGACGTTGCGGCCCACCGCCACTTCGACGGCTTCCGCAACCGGTGGTTCTTCGACCCGGTGTTCGGCAAGGGGTATCCCGAGGACATGGTGCGCACCTACACGGACCGGGGTCGTCTGCCGGACGGCCTGGTGCAACCCGGGGACCTCGACGCGATCGGCGCCCCCATCGACGCCCTCGGCCTCAACTACTACACCAGCATCCCGATTCGGGCCGGCGCCGACGAGACCGAGGACACCGGGGTGGAGCCCGGCCCGAACCCGCCCGAAGGCCATACCGAGATGGGATGGCCCATCACTCCTGCGGCTCTCACCAGGTTCCTCGTCCGGATCCGGGACGAATGGGCTCCGCCTTCGATCGTGCTCACCGAGAACGGAGCGAGCTACTCGGACGGGCCCGGCGCCGACGAGGCCGTCCACGACGATCGCCGAATCGCCTACCTCGACGCCCACCTGGGGGCGGTGGCGGCCGCCATCGACCATGGGGTGCCGGTGGACGGCTACTTCGTGTGGAGCCTCCTCGACAATCTCGAGTGGACCTCGGGGTTCTCCCAGCGCTTCGGCCTCGTGTGGGTGGACCATGCAACCGGCCACCGCATCCCCAAGGACAGCGCCCGCTGGTACGGCCAGACCATCGCCGCCCGACGAACGGGCGAGTCGAGCGGCTAGGGAGAGACCGGCTCCCCGGTGACCGAGCGGCGCTCGGCCGCCCCCACGATCCGGCGTGCCATCGGGCCGAACACCATGACGTGGAACGGCAGGATCCCGTACCAGTAGATGCGCCCGAACAGGCCGCGAGGCACGAAGTGGGCGGTCTGGCGGAGCGTCCGGCGATCGCCCTGGTCCTCGATCTCGAACTCGAGCCAGGCCTCGCCGGGTAGTCGCATCTCGGCGGCCAGCAGCAGACGCCGGCCGGGCACGACGTCGGCCACTCGCCAGAAGTCGAGCGCCTCCCCGGGTCGGAGGTCGATCGGGTGACGTCGCCCACGCCGCAGGCCCACCCCGCCGACCAGCGTGTCGAGAAGCCCTCGCAGCCGCCATGCCCAGTCGGCGGCGTAGTAGCCGACCTCACCGCCGATCCGGGCCACCGCCCAGAACACGTCTGCCGCGGGCGCCCGGGTCTCGACGGTCTGCACGTCGCGCAGCCAGGTGGCGCCCGACCAGGCCGGGTCGGTGGGGAGCGGGGCCGCAGGGCGGCGGACGGCATCCGACCACCTGGAGACGACGTCGCCGTGCTCGACCCGCTCGAGGGCGAGCGAGACCGCGGCGTGATACGGGATCGGGTCTCGGCCGAGCAGCTCGCCGGTGTGATCGTCCTCCACCACCACCTCGTGAGCGAGGCTGTCGATGAGCGGACGGGCGACCCCCGACGGGAGCGGGGTCACCAAGCCCACCCAACGTGACGAGAGCCTGGGAGTCAGCACCGGCACCGGCATGATGACCCGCCGCGGGAGACCGGCAACCTCGGCGTACACGCGCATCATCTGCTCGTAGGTGAGGACGTCGGGCCCGCCGACCTCCCAGAGCCGGTCGACCGGCTCCGGCTCCTCGAGTGCCCGGATCAGGATGGTCAGCACGTCCCTCACGGCGATGGGCTGGCACCGGGTGCTCACCCACTTCGGGGTCACCATCACCGGCAGCACCTCGGTGAGATGGCGGAGCATCTCGAAAGACACCGATCCAGACCCGATGATCACCGCCGCCCTCACCTCGGTCACCGGAGTGGCGCCCGCGGCCAGGATCCGGCCCACCTCGTGGCGAGACCCGAGGTGCTCGGAGAGGTCGTCGCCGGCCCGGCCGAGCCCTCCCAGGTAGACGATGCGCCGGAGCCCGGCCCGTTCGGCGGCAGCGGCCACGTTGGCCGCCGCCTCCCGGTCGCGACGGGCGAAGTCGCCGGATCCGTCCATCGAATGGATCAGATAGAAGGCGGCTTCGCATCCCGCCATCGCCGCGTCAAGCGTGTCCGGCTCGGACGCGTCGGCCGCCACCACCTCGACCCGGTCCCGCCACGGGTGGAGGGCCAGCCGCTGGGGCTGGCGGGCCATGCACCGGACCTCGAGACCGGCGTCGAGCAGTTGGGGGACCAGGCGCCCTCCGATGTATCCGGTGGCACCCGTGACGAGGACTCGCATACCCACGACGCTATCCCGTCGCGAGCGGAAGCCCAACCGGGGTTTGAGGGCTTCCTGCCCTGGCGCCGACATCGCTGTCGGAGCGAGGGTCTGTGTGGTGGCAGCGATGCGGCTTCGACCCGGATCGCACACCGGCTGGTCGCGAGGGCCGAGAGGAAGGCCTCCCCGCCCGTTGCGACAGCCACCGGCGCGGTGCTCGCGATCGCGGGCTCGGCGACGATGGTGTAGATCTGGCCGCTCTGATCAGCGGAGCGCCATAGGAGATCGGGAGCCCCGGAGGGCTCCCGATCTCTCGTCTCGCCGTCGAATACCGCCTCTCAGCGGTATCGCCACACGATCCGGCCTTTGGTGGGGTCGTAGGTGGACACGTCGACCTCCACCTCGTCGCCGGGGAGGATCCGAATCATCCGACCACGCCGCATCCGGCCGGCAGGCCGGGCCTCCACCTCGAGACCGCCCTCGAGTTCAACCCGAAACATGGCATTGCGGAGCACCTTGGTCACGGTGCCCTTCATCCGGATGTATTCGTCCTCGTCGGACATCAGTACCCGGGGTTGCGCGGTCCTCGGTCCGTACGGGGGCGGGCCTCGTTCACGCTGAGCCGCCGCCCGCCGACGTCGGCGTTGTCGAGGTCCTCGATCGCCCGCCGGGCCTCCTCGTCGTTCGGCATCTCGACGAAACCGAACCCCCGGGACCGGCCCGTGTCCCGGTCCATGATGATCTGGGCGGATTCGACTTCGCCGAACCGCCGGAACTCCGCAGCGAGATCCTCCGACGTCATCCGGAAGGACAGGTTGCCCACGTAGATGTTCATCCCGTGCTCCTTTGCACGTTCTCTTCGAGCCGGCCACCCAGGAGCACGAACCCGGTCGGACCCCTCGATCCGACTCGACCACGCTACCGAATCAGACCGGCGCGGCGAAAACGATGTTGGCGGCGCCGGTTCCCCTCTTCCCCCTACCCCGCCGGCGGGGGCCACTTCCCACACTCGCCTCGCTCGTGGGGGACAAAGCTTCGCTCGTGGAGGACGAGGCCGGCGACCCTTCGGCCGGAGGTAGGGGCCAGGTTCGAGAGCAGATCAACCGACGAGGCTCGCAGGATCACGCCGCTTCACGTTCACTCCCAGTCGAGGACGACCTTGCCGCAACGACCCGAGCGCACCACCTCGAAGGCCTCCTCGTAGGCCGCCACGGGATACCGGTGGGTCACGACCCATGAGATGTCGAGGCCGCTTTGGAGCATCGCCGCCATCTTGTACCAGGTCTCGAAGATCCGCCGGCCGTAGATGCCCCGCACGGTGAGGCCCTTGAAGATGACCTCGTTGAGGTCCACCGTGACCTCGCTGGACGGGATCCCCAGCAGGGCCACCCGGCCGCCGTGGTTCATCACCCGGAGGAGATCGCGAAGCCCGGACTGGGCACCCGACATCTCCAACCCCACGTCGAAGCCCTCGGTCATCCCCAATCCGTCCATCACCGGCTCGAGCGCATCGACGGCGACGTTCACCACCCGATCCGCCCCCATCCCGGCGGCGAGCTCGAGCCGGAAAGCGTTGACATCGGAGACGACCACGAACCTGGCCCCGATGTGACGGACGATGGCGGCGGCCATGATCCCGATCGGCCCGGCCCCGGTGATGAGCACGTCCTCGCCCACCACATCGAAGGCCAGGGCGGTGTGGGTGGCGTTGCCCAGCGGGTCGAGGACCGAGGCGGTCTCGAAGGGGATGTGGTCGGGAAGTGGGAACACGTTCTGGGCCGGGATGGACAGGTACTCGGCGAACGCCCCCGGCCGGGTCACTCCCACGCCCAGATGGTTGTGGCAGAAATTGCGCCGGCCGGCCCGGCAGTTCCGGCAGTGGCCGCACGTGATGTGGCCCTCGCCCGACACCCGCTGGCCGACTTCGAAACCCTCCACGTCGGCGCCGAGCCGGACGATCTCGCCGGCGAATTCGTGGCCGATGGTCAACGGCACGGGGATGGTCTTCGACGCCCAGGCATCCCAGTCGTAGATGTGGAGGTCGGTGCCGCAGATCGAGGTCTTCTTCACCCGGATCAGCACGTCGTGCACCCCGGGCCGGGGCACGTCCGCCTCCTCCATCCACAGGCCCGGCTCGGGCTTCGACTTCACGAGCGCCTTCATGCGAGGACCTCCATCTCCCTTCCCACCGACTGGAAGGCGGCCACGGCCCGGTCGATGTCGGCTTCGGAGTGCGCAGCCGACATCTGGGTCCGGATCCGGGCCTGCCCCTCGGGAACCACGGGGTACGAGAACCCGATCACGTAGATCCCCCGGTCGAGGAGGCGGGCCGCCATCTCGGTTGCCACCCGGGCGTCGCCGAGCATCACCGGGATGATCGGATGGCCCGATCCGGCGAGGGTGAAACCGGATGCGGCCATGCCCGCCCGGAATCTCTCGGCGTTGCGCCGTAGCCGCTCCCGCAGCTCGTCGGACTCGTCGAGCAGGTCGAGGGCGCGGATCGAGGCGGCGGCGATGGCGGGGGCGAGGCTGTTCGAGAAGAGGTAGGGCCGGGAGCGCTGCCGGAGCCAGCCGATCACCTCGGCCGGCCCTGCCGTGTAGCCGCCCGAGGCTCCCCCGAGCGCCTTGCCGAGGGTGCCGGTGAGGATGTCGACCCGGCCCAGGGTCCCGGTCAGCTCGGGTGTGCCCCGGCCGTGGGCGCCGACGAAGCCGACGGCATGGGAGTCGTCGACCATCACCATGGCCTCGTGCTCCTCGGCGAGGTCGCAGATCGCCGAGAGGTTTGCGACCACCCCGTCCATCGAGAACACGCCGTCGGTGGCGATCAGCCGGTAGCGGGCGCCGGCGGCCTCCTCGAGCCGCCGCTCCAGGTCGGCCATGTCGCCGTTGCCGTACCGAAGCCGTTGCGCCTTGCACAGCCGGACGCCGTCGATGATCGAGGCATGGTTGAGGGCGTCGGAGATCACGGCGTCCTCCTCGTCAAGGATCGTCTCGAACAGCCCGGTGTTGGCGTCGAAGCAGGACGAGTAGAGGATGGCGTCCTCCATCCCCAGGAACTCGGCAAGGCGACGCTCCAGGGCCCGGTGGACGGTCTGGGTGCCACAGATGAACCGGACCGACGCCATGCCGTAGCCGTACTCGGACAGCGCCTCTTTCGCCGCCTCGACCAGGACGGGGTGGTCGGCCAGGCCCAGGTAGTTGTTGGCGCAGAAGTTGAGCACCTCGCTGCCGTCCTCGAGGGTGATGTGGGCGTCCTGGGGCGAGGCGATCACCCGCTCGGACTTGAAGAGGCCCTCCTCGCGGAGCCGCTCGGTGCGCCGGTCGAGGTCGGCGAGCATCCCGGTGTCCATGGACGTGAAGCTACCCCTCGATGGGTCCCGGCCGCCACCGGCGACCGGCCCTAGCCGGGCCCGCCCGCCAGCCAGGCCTCGATCCGGGGCATGGCGGCCTCGTATCCGGCCTTTGCCACCTGCGGCGCCGTCTCGAACTCCAACAGCCCGGTGCCGCGGAGGTCCAGATCCAGATACAGGTCGATGTCGTCACCTGCCACCGTGCGGTCCCGCTCCCGAACCGAGGCGGTGATCATGGTGCGCATAAGGATGGCCGTGATCGCCGGATAGGCGTATCCCTTACCCCGGACCTTCGACCGGAGGGCCTCCCAGCCCGAAACCGAGAGCTCCATCTCCCCTCTCGCTCGGGGGCCCCTTGGGGGCGCCACGTCGACGGCGATCACCCGTCCGGTGGGGAGGCGCCGGCGCATCACGTCGGCGGGCAGGTTGTTGAGCACCCCACCGTCGACGAGGAGGTCCTCGCCCACGGCCACCGGTGGCATCACACCGGGGATCGAGACGCTGGCCCGGATGGCGGTGGTCGCATCCCCGCGGCGATGCTCCACCTCGACGGCCCGGGTCAGGTTCGTGCTCATGCAGTAGAACGGGAGCCAGAAGTCCTCGATGTCCCATCCGCCGTACTGGGCGGCGATGCTCGCGGTGATCCGCCGTCCCTTGACCAGTGACACCACGGGGATCGTGTAGTCCAGCAGGCCGGCGAAGAGCCGGGTGGTGATCGCCAGGCGATCCTCGGCACCGAGGCCCTGGGCGAGAAGCCCTCCCAGCGACGCTCCGATCGAGGTCCCGCCGACCACATCGACCGTGACACCCAGCTCCTCGAGGGCCCGCTGCACGCCGAGATGGGCGAACCCCCTGGCACCACCCCCGCCGAGCACCAGGCCCGTGGCGGTGCCCGCCACCAGTCGGGCGAGCCGCCCGAGGTCCGCCCCCGACCCCTCGCGAACGTGGACCACCTCGACATCCGGCCATCGTTCGAGGATCGTCGCGGTGGAGCGGGGCCGCTCGGTACCCGACGGATGGTGGACGGCGACATAGATCTCGGCGTGGGCTGACGCCTTCGAGAGGTGGGCGTCGATCATCGCCGT
Source organism: Acidimicrobiia bacterium (assembly GCA_046484325.1). GTDB lineage: Bacteria > Actinomycetota > Acidimicrobiia > Spongiisociales > ZC4RG35 > JAWOJB01. Next base: position 18,089 of record JAWOJB010000104.1, read on the forward strand.
CTCGGCCAGGTCGGGCGCCGGGGAGACGACGATCACGATGAGATCGGCTCCCCGAACGGCCTGTGCCGACCAGGCCGTCGGCTCTCGATCCGTCTCGCACACCAGATAGGTGTGCTCGAGCTCGAGCTCGTGGAGCAGGCGACCGACCCGGATCGCTCCCGAGGACCTCGGCTCTGCCTGCGAGACCCCCTCCCGGCCGAGCCACTCGTCCACTCGTGAGCCACTGACGTGGGCGACGGTCCCGTGCCGACCGATCGCCTCGACCAGGCGCGAAGCGACCGTTCGCTCGACTTCACCGCATGTGACGACCAGGGCGATCGAACGCTCCCGCCTGTCGCGCGACGAAAAGGTCGACGACCGCCGAGCGAGCTGCAGCACCACCGGGACGAGCGCGGCGGGGTGACGCTCGAGCAGAGCCAGGAACGGCACCAGCGGGATCCGGACGAGGATCGAGTCACGGACGGCGACCGCGGTCACGGCTCTCGGCTCACCGACGACGAGGCCGGTCTCGCCGACGAACCGATCACGGCCGACCTCGCCCACGATCACGGGCGTATCGCTCGAGGCGCCCGAGAGCAGCCGGATCCGCCCAGAAATCACCAGGTAGCCGGAATCGGATAGATCGCCCTCGGTGAACAGCACATCGCCGGAGAGGAGCCGGACCCAGTCGGCGGCCGCCTCGATCTCATCGAGCAGATCGACCCGGGAGGAACCGACCAACCTGGCCAAGGTCTCCCGGAGATGCACTCGCTCGAGCCTGCGGGCGGCCTCCGCCTCCAGCCTCGCTGCGAACTCCGGGGCTGCATCCAGCAGGACCTCGAAGAGCTCGGGGTCGTAGCCGAGGGCCTTGAGGTGCGACGCAGCCCGCACCGTCGCCGTCCTCACCCCACCGGCGACCACGGCGACCTCCCCGGCCACGTCCCCCGGACCGAGCTCGACGAGAACCGAGCCGGTCGAAGGGTCGAGCACCTCGGCGGTGCCCTCGACCACGAGATAGACGCGTCGGTCGGAGTCACCTTCCTCGATCAGGACGCCACCGGCAGGGAACTCGTGTGTCTCGGCGCCGTCGATGTGCGCCCACTCGAGCCCGGTGGCCCCCAAGTCCTCCCCATGCGACACGGCGCACGAACCTAGCACGCAGAGTCGAACCCGCCCGGGCCGACCCGACCCCGGTACCGTCACGGCATCGAGAGGAGAGGCATGCTGCGGTCGCGTATCACAGGGGTCGGTTCGTATCTGCCCCCCAGGGTGGTCACCAACGACGACCTGGCGGCCATGATGGACACGTCCGACGAGTGGATCGTCAGCCGCACCGGGATCCACGAGCGGCACTGGGTCGACGAGAACACCTCCACCACCGACCTGGGCCTCGAGGCCGCCAACCGGGCTCTCGCCTCGGCGGGCATCGCCAAGGAGGACCTCGACCTGCTCGTGTTCGCCACCCTCTCGCCCGACCACGAGTTCCCCGGCAATGCCTGCTTCCTCCAGGCGAAGATGGACCTGCCCGGGCTGCCCGCCCTCGACATCCGCCAGCAGTGCACCGGGTTCGTGTACGCCGTGTCCGTCACCGATGCCCTGATCCGGACCGGCGCCTACCGGACGGCGCTCGTGGTGGGAGCCGAGGTCCACTCGAAGGGCCTCGACATCTCGACCGAGGGACGCGACCTGAGCGTGCTCTTCGGCGACGGTGCCGGCGCGGTGGTGCTCCAGGCGACCGACGTCCAGGACCCGCGGACCGAGTCGTGCGTCCTGTCCGCCCATCTCCACGCCGACGGGAGCTTCGCAAAGAGCCTCTGGCTCCCCGCACCCGGCATGGTCTACCCGCGCTTCATGAGCCCCGACCTCATGGAGGCCGGCCTCCACTACCCGCAGATGGATGGGCGGACGGTTTTCGTGCATGCCGTCACCCAGATGCCCGCGGCCGTCCACGAGGCTCTCGACCACAACGGCTTCACCACCGACGACGTCGACCTCTTCGTCTTCCACCAGGCCAATCAGCGGATCAACGAGGCCGTCGCCCACCGGCTGGGTGCCCCGCCCGAAAAGGTGGTGAACACGATCGACCACACCGCCAACACCACCGCCGCCACCATCCCGATCTGCCTCGATGAGGCCGTCACGGCCGGTCGCCTCGAACCGGGGATGCTCGTGGCGGTGGCGGCCTTCGGGAGCGGGTTCACGTGGGGTTCGCTCTTGTTGCGCTGGTGACGCGAGACCCGGTCCCGCCCGAACCGCCGTAGCCTGGGGCCATGCCACTCTACGACCTCGTCGAACCGGGTCGCCTCACCGCCCCGGTGCTGGTGGTCGCCCTCGACGGTTGGGTCAACGCCGGGTCGGCCGCCACGACCGCCTCCATCGCCCTCGCCGAGGAAGGCGAGGTGATCGCCTCGTTCGACGGCGACGCCCTGTTCGACTATCGCCTCACTCGCCCGACCATCGACTTCGAGGAGGGCGTGATGGAGCGGGTGGCCTGGCCTTCGCTCGACCTGATCCGGCGGGGCCTGCCGGGACGCGACCTCCTCGTGCTCACCGGCACCGAGCCGAGCTGGAACTGGCGCAGGCTCTCGGCCGAGCTCGCCGACCTCGCCGTTCACCTCGGCGTGGTCGAGCACGTGTCGTTGGGGGGTATCCCCTGGGCCACGCCCCACACCCGTCCGGTGTCCATGATCTCTACCGCCTCGAGCCGTGAGCGCACGTCCGGCGACCATCCCGAAGGCCTGCTCCGCGTGCCCGGATCGGCGGTGAGCGTCATCGAACACGCCGTGGCCGATCAGGGGATCCCCACAGTCGGGTTCTGGGCCCGCGTGCCCCACTATGTGGGCACGGAGTTCGCGGCGGCGGCGCTCGCCCTCATCGAGCGTCTGGAGGTCCACCTGGGTGTAGAGATCCCGACGGGCGACCTGGCCGAGGAGGTGGAGCGTCAGCGCGCCCAGCTCGACGCGGTCGTCGCAGCCCGCCCCGACCTCGTCACGATGGTGGGTCGGCTCGAGGAGCTCGTCGACCACCAGGAGGCGATCTCCGGCGAGCAGCTCGCCTCCGAGATCGAGCGGTTCCTGAGAGGCCAGGATTAGGACCCACGCCTCACGTCTCACGTCTCACGTCTCACGTCTCACGTCTCACGTCTCACGTCTCACGTCTCACGTCTCACGTCTCACGCCGAGAGAGGTTTGTCCCCCACGCAGTGGGGGAAGGGGCCCCCGTCGCCGAAGGCGGTGGGGTAGGGGGACCGCCCCACCAACGCCGCTCGCGGGCTGTCGGCCCCAGCCTCCGGCTGGGGGACAAACCTGGCTCCTCACAACTGCCCTGTGTCCGCGACCTGGCTGATCTCCTCGAGATACGCCGGGTCGTCGTACCGCGAGAGCAGGAAGGCGGGTGCGTAGCCGGGCAATGGGGACCCGGTGGCGTGGAGAGCGGCGAGCTCCCCCGCCCCCGCCGCCGCCATCACCCCGAATCCAGACAGCGCGCCGCACACCACGAAGCCCTCCGGTCCGGCCGGGCCGACGAGCGGCCGGTTCTCGACCGTCTTCGTGTAATACCCGCCGTCGACCACCGGCACGGGCAGGCGGTCCAGATACCGGGACATGCCCGGGAGCATCGCCGTCATCCCGCGCAGCACGACCTCCGGGTAGAGGGGATCGACGGGGAGCGGGAAAACCGGTTCGGTGTGCACGGCCCGGTGGTACTCCCACAGCGCCAGCACCCACGGCGACTCCGGCCCTCCTTCCGGCCTACCGTGGCAGGCCGCCGGCATCTCGGCCACCAGCTCGTGACGGCCCTCCGACTCGAGCATCTGGCGTTCGGCCCCGTCCCAGGCCAGACGCTGGGGGTCGTTCCAGATGAGCATCGGTGCGTCGCGTGGCACGGTACCGAGCCGATCGCGAAATCCGACCTTGTGATGAACTTCGTGGTGGACCGGGAGATCGACAGCGGCGAGACGGCCGACCTCGGCGATCATCGGGCCGGCCGCATCGATCAGCGCCGGCGTCTCGATCCTTGACCCGTCCGAGAGCACCACCGCCTGCACCCCTCCCCGGATCTCCACCCCGGTCACCGGCATGTCCACAACCACCGCCCCGGCCCGGAGGGCCTGCTCGAGCATCCAGGCCCCCAACTGCTGGGCCGAGAACCAGCCTGCCCGGCGGGCATGGAGCCCCCCGACCGTGTCCTCGGTCAGATAGGGAAACTGGCGTCGGAGCGCCTCGCCGTCGAGGAAGAGATCGGCCCCGTCGCGTACCCCCTGCCACCCCGCTGCCGGCGACGGCCGGTAGGCAGGATCCTTCGGCCCACCGCGATGGACCCGCAGCTCGCCGGCCCCGGCCGCCGAGGCCACCTCGGCCGATCGACGAAGCACATCGAGACGATCAGGATCGGCGGTCACGTACAGGTATCCGCGACGGTTGAGCCCAAAGGCATCTCCCGACTCCTCGGCGAGCTCTTCGAGCAGGTCGACCGACCGCTGCATCAACGACACCATTGGTGCGTTGGGCCACCACGTCCGGTAGCACTCGGTCGACTTGTCCGAGGTCAGGGTCAGTGGTGGCCGTGGGTCACACACGACCACCCTCCCCACGCCCAGGCGAACGGTCAGGTGGAAGGTGGCCGCGATCCCGGCGATCCCGGCGCCGGCCACCACCGCCTCGGCCGATCGGGGCATGTCCACGGCGAGAGCGTAAATACCCGGGAGCGGGTGGTGTCCGGGAAGTAGCGTCCAACTCGATGCTCACCGATCTCCAGCCAGTCCGCTTCGACCCGGCGTCGCTCGACGACGCCGACCTCGAGGCGCTCAACGACCACCTGAACCGGATCCGGATCGAGCACGACCCCGACTTCCCTCCCCGCCCCCTCCAGGAGACCCGGGCCGCCTTCACGTCGCGACCCGACTTCGTGATCCCGGCGGCATGGTGGATCCGGGAGGGCAATGGGCGGGTGGTGGCCGCGGGATTCGTCGATGCTTTCGAGCTCGAGAACAACCGGCACGTCGTGGAGGTGGAGATCGGCGTCGACGCCGGCCGTCGGCGACGGGGACTCGGTCGCGCCCTCCTCCGGGCGGTGGCCGGGCGGGCGGCCGAGCTCGACCGCCGGCTCCTGATCGGTGACACCGACTCGTCCATCCCGGCGGGCGATGCGTTCGCCCGGACGGTGGGAGCCGAGTCGGGGCTGGCGACGCTGACCAACCAGGTGCTGCTCGCCGAGCTCGACCTCGACCTCCTCAGGTCGTGGCGGGAGCACGGCGAGGCGACCGCCACCGACTTCGAGCTCGCCTGGTACGACGGTCCCTACCCGGACGAGGCCGTGGGCACGATGGTCGAGATCGTCGGGGTGATGAACGACCAGCCGCGCGGCGATCTCGACGTCGGCGACTTCGAGTTCACGGCCCACGACCTACGGCAGCTGGAAATGGAGCTCACCGCTCGCGGGATAGAGCGCTGGACGGTGGCGGCGATCCACCGGCCATCGGGGCGGGCGGCCGGCTTCAGCCAGGTGTACTGGAACCCGACCATCCCCCACCTCGTACAACAGGGCGACACGGGGGTGCTGCCGGAGTTCCGGGGCCACCGGCTGGGGAAGTGGATGAAGGCCGCGATGGCCGAGCGGATCCTGCGGGACCGGCCAGGCGCCACCTGTATCCGCACCGGCAACGCCGGGTCGAACGCCCCGATGCTCGCGATCAACCACGAGATGGGGTTCCGCGAGTACCGGCGTCACACGATCTGGCAAGTCGCCATCGACGCCGTCCTCGCCTGAGCTTCACCCCTCCTGTCGCATCGCCGCCACCCGGCCCTCGGAGAGCAGGGCCGCCGGGTCGAGCCGGCCGAACAGCGAGATGAGCAACGCCACGAGGCCCGTCCACCCGGTCTGGTGCGAGGCACCCAGGCCTGCTCCGGTATCGCCGTGGAAGTACTCGTAGAAGAGCACCAGGTCGCGCCGGGACGGATCCTCGAACCACGCCTCGCCGCCGCTGACGGGTCGCCGGCCGTCGGGCCCGAGCAGGAAGATCGAGACCAGGCGGCGGGAGATCTCGGCCGCGACCTCGAAGAGGGTCATGTGGACCCCCGATCCGGTCGGGCACTCCACCCGGAGCTCGTCGCCGTGGTAGGCGTAGAGGTTGAGCAGCGCCCGGACGATGAGCACGTTCGTCGGCATCCAGATCGGCCCCCGCCAGTTCGAGTTGCCGCCGAACATCCCCGAATCCGACTCGCCCGGGGTGTAGGCGACCCGGTGGCCCTCGCCGCCCACCCAGAACTCGTAGGGGTGCTCGGCGTGCGCCTTGGAGAGTGAGCGGATGCCGTACGGAGACAGGAACTCGTCCTCGTCGAGCATGCGCGCCAGGATCCTGCGCAGCTTGGTCTCGTCGAGGGGGCCTACCAGCCGCCGGCCGCCCACCCCGGGGAGGGTGAACGGGGCCATCGACGCCTCGATCTCGGGGTAACGCTCCCGTAGGGCGCGGACCCGTTCCACGAGGAGCGGGAAGCGCTCGACCACGTCCTCGGGCAGCGCGATGGTGGCGGTCATGGGCAACAGCCCGACCAGGGACCGGACGCCCAGCCGCGTGGCCGAGCCATCCGGGAGGCGCAGCACGTCGTAAAAGAACCCGTCGTGCTCGTCCCACATCTCGTCGGCGTGCTCTCCGATCCGGTCGAAGGCGGCGGTGATGAACAGGACGTGCTCGGCGAAGCGCGCCGCCGCCTCCTCGTACATGGGCTCGTGCTCGGCCAGCCGAAGGGCGATCGACATCATCATCTGGGCGTAGAAGGCCATCCAGGCGGTGCCGTCGGCCTGCTCCAGGTACCCGCCGGTGGGGAGCGGCTTGGAACGGTCGAAGACACCGATGTTGTCGAGGCCGAGGAAGCCGCCCTCGTACACGTTGCGCCCGTCACGGTCCTTGCGGTTCACCCACCACGAGAAGTTGAGGTCGAGTCGTTCGAACATCCGGGCCAGGAACCCGACGTCGCCCCGGCCACGGTTGGCCAGCTCGAGGTCGTAGAGGTACATCGCCGCCCAGGCGTGGACCGGGGGGTTCACGTCCGAGAAGTTCCACTCGTAGGCGGGGATCTGGCCGTTGGGATGCCGGTATCGCTCGCGGAGCAGCAGCTCGAGCTGGCTCTTGGCCAGGTCGGGGTCGGCGACGGCGATCGGCAGCACATGGAACGCGAGGTCCCAGGCGGCGAACCAGGGGTACTCCCAGGCGTCGGGCATCGAGATCACGTCCCGGGCGGCCAGGTGGTACCACGAGCGGTTGCGGAGATCCTGGCCGCCGTAGCCCATGAGGGGGTGGAACCCGCGGCGGCGCAGCCAGCGGTCGAGGTCGAAGCCGTACCACTGCATCGACCAGAACATGCCGGCGAGGGCCTGACGCATCACCGCGGCCTGCTCGGCCTCGACCGCGCCCGGGGTGAGGGCGGCGTAGAACTCGTCGGTCTCCGCCATCCGGGCGGTGAGCACCTCGTCGACCATGCTCGGCGATCGGTCGGCGTCCCGTCCGAACCAGAGCCGGATCGCTGCCTCCCCGCCGGCGGGCACCCGGAGCTGGACCCAGGCGGCCGCCTTGGTGCCGGTGCGGTCGGGGTTGACGGCTCCCGGCTCCCCGTCGACTACGAGCCGGTGGAAGGCATCCTTGGGGTGGGCGGAGTCGCCGCCCTCGTCGGGATGACGCGCCGGGTTCGTCTCGTTGTCGCAGAACACGAGCTCGGCCGGCCCCTCCACCACCAGCCACATCGTCCCCAGCTCGGGGTGATCCACCCGGATCCGGTCGGGCCCGGCGGCGATCAGGATGGGCCGCCTGGCCCCGGGTGTCTGCCACCAGGCGTTGCGGCACCAGACCGTCGGGAGCAGGTGGAGCGTCGACTCCTCAGGGCCCCGGTTGCGGGCGGTGATCCGCCAGGCGAGCTCCTCCGGACCGTCCTTGCCGTACTCGACCTCGACCTCCCAGTAGCGTTCCTCATCGAGCACCCCGGTGTCGATCAGCTCGTACTCAGGCTCGAGCCGGCTGCGGGCGGCATTGGTCCGAACCAGGTCCTCGTACGGATAGGCCCGCTGGGGGTACACGTAGCGCCATCGCAGATAGGCCGAGGTGGGGAGGGCGTCGAGGTAGAAGTAGAGCTCCTTGACGTCCTCGCCGTGGTTGCCCTCCTCGTTGGTGAGTCCGAACAGCCGCTCCTTGAGGATCGGGTCGGCGCCGTTCCAGAGAGCGATGCCCAGGCACACCTGCTGGGTGTCGTCGGAGAAACCGGCGAGGCCGTCCTCTCCCCACCGGTAGGCCCGGCTGCGGGCGTGGTCGTGGGGGAACCAGTTCCAGGCATTCCCGTCGGACGACTCGTCCTCGCGCACGGTGCCCCACTGGCGCTCGGACAGGTATGGACCCCACCGTCGCCAGGGGATACCGGATCGGGCTTCGTCGAGTCGGCGGTGCTCTGCGGTCGGCATGGCCGGGAGCGTATCCGGCTGCCGGTGTCATGGATCCGGCCTACCCGAGACGCGCCGACGGCGCGATAGTGAACCGGAGGTTCACCATGCAACGCCTGCACCCCGTGGCAGCGGTGGCGGTGCTGCTCGGGTTGGTGACCGCCTGCGGGGAGGGAACCGTCGACACCACCACGCCCACCCCATCGACCACCACCACCACCCTCGCCACGACGACCACCACAGAAGCCGAGCCCACCACCACCGCCCCAGTCGTCCTCTCCGGACCGCTGCTGGTTGCCAACCCGACGGGATGGGACGGCAACCTGGTCCGCCTCACGACCCTGGACGGG
>JAWOJB010000020.1:0-34849 GCA_046484325.1 Acidimicrobiia bacterium
CACGGCCCGTCCGACGCCGTCGAAGACGACGTCGAGGGGGCGAGGGCCGGCCAGACCCTCGATCGACTCCTTGAAATCGGCCGTCCGGTACTCGATGACGTGGTCGGCCCCGGCGGCCGCGGCCAGCCCGGCCTTCTCGGGCGAGCCGGCGGTCGCGAACACGATTGCGCCGGCTCGTTTCGCCAGTTGCACGAGCAACAGGCCGACCCCGCCGGCGGCGGCGTGGATGAGGCACCGGTGGCCGGGGCGGAGTGGGAACGTGTCGTTGACCAGGTAGTGGGCGGTCATTCCCTGGAGCATCACCCCCGCCGCCAGATCGGCGCCCACGCCGGCCGGCACCCGCACCACCCGGTCGGCCGGGGCCGACACCAGCGTGGCGTAGGAGCCCATGACGTCGACCCAGGCGACGGTGTCACCCGGCTCGAGGTCCTCCACCCCGTCACCGATCTCGACCACGATGCCGGCGCCCTCCATGCCCGGCACGAACGGGAGGGGGAGCGGGTAGAGGCCGATCCGGTGATACGTGTCGATGTAGTTGATCCCCGCCGCCGATGTCTCGATCGTCACCCGGCCCGGGCCGGGTGGGGGAGCCGGGAGCTCGACGGGCCGGAGCACCTCGGGCCCGCCGGTCGCCGTGACCTGAATCGCTCGCATGGATCTCTCCTCAGGAGCTCGGGGGCAGGACCCGCCAGCCTCGTCGAGCCAGCTCCTCGGCGAGGGCGGTGTCGGGCAGACCGATCAGCATCTGCTCCCACGGGGGTGGACCGTCGAGATCGAGCAGCTCCTCGACCGCGTCCCGGAGGGTGCGTGCCCATGCCCGGCCTCGGGCCGAGGCATGGTGGGAGAGCGTCCCGTCGGGATTGGCGGTGTAGACCCGGGCCTCGATCTGGGGGCTGGCGCGTGATCCGCGCTCTCCGTAGACCAGGACCACCGCGCCAGTCGGCACGTCCTGGACGCCGCCCGCCGCGATGAACTCGCCCTCGAAGGCGTAGCCGGATGACTTGGTGGTATCCACGGACACGACGACCTTCGCCCAGTGCTTGTGACGCTCGTCACCGATCAGCGGCACATCCACGGCCACGATCGGGACGGCTGGGTCGGGCGCGGGCATCCGGCGAGGGTACCCGCGACGGCCCCGCCACGACCGGCCCGGGGCCGTCTACCCTCCCGGGACATGGCCATGTTGCGCCTCTTTGCCAACCTACGCGAGCTCGCCGGGACCGATCGCCTCGAGATCGACGGTGCCACCGTCGGCGAGATCGTCGACCAGGCCTCGGAGAGGTTCGGTCCGGTGTTTCGCGACGGGACGGCCAGGGCCAGGGTGTGGCGCAACGGCGATCCGGCCGAGCCGGGGGACCCGGTCGGCCCCACCGACGAGATCGCGTTGATCCCCCCGGTCTCGGGCGGCTCAGAAGCGGTCGGGTCGACCACGCCCGGGTTGGAGTCCCTCGTCGCCCCCGTCCTCGCCGGGGCGCTGGTGATCGCCAACGTCGCCGCCGGGGCGTCCTGGTGGCCGGCGGCGCTCGTCGGCGTGGTGTCGATGTGGGCGGTCGATCTCACCCAGTCGAGCCGGGCGGTCCGGATCCCGCTCTCGCCGGTGCTCGCCTCGGTGCTCACGGCCATGATCGCCACCCACCTCCTCGGTGCCGCCGGTCTGGGGCTGGCGGTGGGGGCGGCGCTCGTCATCGTGTTCGGCATCGCCGTCTTCGTCCCGTCCCATCGCGACCTCTCGACCCTCGCCCCGACGGCGGTCGTCGGTATCGCCGCATCGGCTGCGGTGTCTTCGCTGATGGCGACCCGGGCATCCGTCGACCTCGGCCCGAGGGCGGTGGGGGTCTACCTCGTCGTCGTGATCGGGGCCGGCCTGCTGGCTGCGGTGTTCGAGCGATTCTCCCGGCTCCCCCTGGCCGATCCGATCGCCGGAGTCGCGGTGGGAGCGGTCATCCTGGCGCTCGGCGCTGCGGCCGTCTGGGACCTCGACCTGGTCACGTACCTGCTCACGGGCATCGCCCTCGCCGCAGCCCTGCTGGCAGGTCGTGGCTTCGGCTCGTTGGTGCGGACGGGAGGCGTGTCCCTGGCCGACCGCCCACCCGGGCTGCTCGATGCCGCCGATGGCGCCGTCCTGGCGGCCGGCCTCCTGTACCCGGTGTTGGCGCTCATCGGGTGACCCGAGGCATCGTCGGGCCTCGACCCGGTTAGGATGACCGGGCCATGAGGCCGTCTGCCGCCGGTCGCGGCGCTCTCCTACTCCTCTCCGTGGTCGTGTTCGTCACGGCCTCGCCGCAGGCTGCCCTCTCGGTTACCGAACGGCAGGTCGAGCAGGCCTGCGCCGACTCGAAGGCCCAGTACGACGCCTACCTGTCGGCTCGCTCCGATTTCGAGCAGGCCTCCGAGGAGTGGGAGCGGACCCGCAACGAGATCGCCGTCCTCGAGAACAGGCAGACCCGCGCCCTCGGCGTCGCCTCCAACCAGCAGCAGGCGATCGAGGACATCCAGGCGAAGATCGAGGAGCAGGTCGTCGAGCTGTACATGCAGGGCGGGTTCGGCTCGCCCGGTCTGGTGCTCTTCGCCGACTCGGTCGATCAGCTCATCACGGGTGAGGAGTTCCTGACGGCCACCTCCGGCGAGGACCTCTCGTCGCTTGACTCCCTCATCAGCCTCCAGGCCGACATGGGCCGATATCAGGGCGAGCTCGAGGAGGTCGAGACCGAGCTCCGCGATCTCGAGGCACGCCAGCAGCAGGCAACCGACGCCCTCGAGGCGGCGGCCACGGCCGAGCGGGCGGCTGCCGAGAAGCTGCAGGGCCGATGTGCCGACCTCACCCACCAGCTCGAGGTCCAGCGAGCAGAGGAAGAGCGCCGCCGCCGGGAGGCCGCCGCCCGGGCGGCCGCCGCCAGCCGGACGTCCTCGCGCTCGACGGCGAGCGCCGCCTCCTCCGGGATCGGGTCGATCCCCGGGTTCATCTGCCCGATGCGGTCCACGTTCCGCGACACGTGGGGCTATCCCCGTTCGGGTGGCCGCACCCACAAGGGTGTCGATATGTTCGCCCCCTGGGACGCTCCGATCTACGCGGTGGCGTCGGGCACCGTCTTCGTCAGGGAGGGCGGGCTCGGTGGCAAGATCATCTGGCTCGTGACCGGGGGACCGGCCTACTACTACGCCCACCTGAACGGCTGGAACGTGTCGAACGGCCAGCAGGTGGGGGCGGGGCAGGTGATCGGGTGGAACGGGAACACCGGGAACGCCCGCGGCGGCTCACCCCACCTCCACTTCGAGATCCACCCGCGCGGCCGTGGGGGAGGGGCGGTCAACCCCTACCCCACGGTCCGGGCCGCCTGTTAGGTAGGCTCTTCCCGTGAACCAGGATCGCCGGCGCATCGACGAGGTCCTCGACCCGCTGTTCGTAGACGGGCTGGACGAGCTCCCGCTCGAAGAGCTCCGCCGCCGGCGGGGGCTGGCCGACGAGGTCGAGAACGAGCTCTCCTATTACCGGCGCCTTCTCCACGGGCGGCTCGACCTCATCCGGTTCGAGCAACGCCGTCGAGCGGGGGAGGAGGAGCGCGAGCTCATCGACGCCCTGGTCGACGTGCTGTCCGATGCCCCTTCCGGTGGCGGGCGCCACACTTCCCACATCCTCACCGACCTCCCCCCGCTGCCCGACGTGGGGCGGCGGGAGATCGACCAGGTGCTCGACGACAACGTCCTGATCCGGCTCGACGACGCCTCCGACGACGATCTCGCCGAGTCCGTCCAGACCCTCGTGGAGACGGCCTCGGAGATCTCGGCCCACCGGGCCGAGGTGCAGCGTGTGGCCGACGTCCTGGCGGGGGCGGTAGACCGGCGTCACCGGACCCGCTCGGGCTCCGAGACGGCCTGAGGGGCGGTGCTCGCCGAGGTCGTCCGCTCGGGGACGGTCGAGGCCGTCCACGACGGGGTGGTGGTGGTCGTGGACCGCGACCGCCTCGTGGCCGTCGCCGGTGACGTCGATCGGCCCTTCCATCTGCGATCGGCCGCCAAGCCCTTTCAGGCCACCGTCGCCCTGGAGCTCGGTCTCGACCTCCCAGCCGAGCATCTGGCGGTGGCGTGCGGGAGTCACGACGCCGACCCGATCCATGTGGCGATGGTTCTCCGGATGCTCGCCGACGGCGGATTGTCGGAGTCGGACCTCCGCTGTCCTCCCGCCTGGCCGCTCGGCGGTCCGGCCCGCCGCCGGGCCCTCGCACGGGGTCATGGAGGCCCTCGCCGGGTCTGGCACGACTGCTCGGGCAAGCACGCCGCCATGGTGCGGGTGGCCGCCGCCCGGGGATGGGACGTCGCCGGCTACCGGGATCCTTCCCATCCCGTCCAGACGGCCGTGGCCGGGGTGCTCTCGGACACGATGGGGGGTTCGTTCGGTCCCGCCGGTGTGGACGGGTGCGGCGTGCCCGTCTTTCCGGCCACCGCCACGGCGATGGCGCGGGCCTTCGCCGCTCTCACCACCGGGCGGCGATTCGAGCGGGTCGTGGAGGCGATGCACCGCCATCCCGCCCTGGTCTCCGGGACAGGCAACCTCGACACGTTGGTCGCCACCTGGAGTGGGGGCGTGGCCAAACGCGGCGCCGAGGGATGTCTGGGCATCGCCATGCCCGGAGGGGTCGGGATCGCGGTGAAGTGTTGGGATGGCTCCGATCGCCCGCTCGGCCCTGTCGTGATGCGGGTGCTCGAACACCTCGGCCTGGCCCACGAAGGAATTCGGCGCGGTCTGGAAGGAATCACCGCCCCTCCGGTGTTGGGTGGGGGGGCACCGGTCGGCGCCGTTCGCCCGCTGGTCCGCCTCCACCGCCCATGAGACGACACACGGACTGGGACACCCCGGCTTTCGATTTGACGCCCGTGGCTTCCGCCACCGGCCCGTTTCCGACGCGCTCGTTCCTGCGGACGCTCTGGGAGCACGGTGGGGATGGCGGTCGCCGGCTGAGCCTCGTCGAGGGCCCCGACGCCCTCATCCCGCTCGAGATCTGCGGGCCGGAGGTCCATCTCAGCGGTCATCCGGACCTCGTCGACTACCACGCGCCCCTCGGTCCCGGGGTGGCCGGCGTGATGGCCTCTCTGGCGGCCGATCTCCCGACGGGATCATCCATCGATTTCGACTCGCTCCCGCTCGAGGCGGCGGAGGCCGTGGCCGAGGGCCTGGAGGCGGCCGGCCTCCCGTGGACCAGCGAGCGTCACGCCGTGGCCGCAGTCCTGGAGCTTCCCGGGACGTACGAGGACTACCTCCACGCCATCGGCAAGAAGGAGCGACACGAGGTGCGCCGCAAGCGACGTCGCTACGTCGAGACGGTCGGCGAGCTGGTCCACGAGACCCACACCGGCACCGGGTGGGCGTTCGACGAGTTCGTGCGACTCCACCGGCTGGCCGCCGGTCCCAAGGGGACGTTCATGACCGGCGGCATGCGCCGCCTGTTCGCCACGCTCGCCGGGCAGCCGGGCTGGAGGATCGACCTGCTGCGGATCGGCGAGGAGCGAAGGGCCACCGCCTGCGTGTTCGGGTTCGCCGACGAGGACGGCTACTTCCTCTACAACTCCGCATACGACCCGGGCCTCTCCGAGGGCTCACCGGGCGTGGCACTGCTCGGGTCGATGATCGAGCGGGCGATCGGCGAAGGCAGGCCGAGGTTCGACTTCCTCAAAGGCGACGAGGCCTACAAGTTCCGGCTGGGAGCAGACGAGCGCCCCCTCTACCGTCTGGTGGCACACCGATGATCCGCCGCGTCGCCTACCTCTCGATGCACACCTCCCCGCTGCTCCAGCCGGGTGTCGGCGACGCGGGTGGGATGAACGTCTATCTCGACGAGCTCGCCCACACGATGGTGGAGCGGTCCGTGGAGGTCGAGGTGTTCACGAGGAGGGTCGACCCCGGGCTACCCGAGGTGGTGGAGGTGGTGCCGGGCTACCGGGTCCACCACGTCGATGCCGGGCCGCCCGAGACCGTCGCGGTTCGCTCCCTCGCCCGGTACGTGCGTGAGTTCGCCGACCGGTGCGGCGACGTCCTCGAGGAGATCCCACCCGACATCCTCCACAGCCACTACTGGCTGTCGGGATGGGCGGGCCTGGTCCTCAAGCGCCGCCTGGGGATCCCGCTCGCCAACTCGTTCCACACCCTGGGTCGGGTGAAGGACGCCACCCGCCGCAAGGACGAGCCGCCCAGCCCGCTGCTCCGGATCGCCGCCGAGCACGAGGTGATCGAAGGCTCCGACTGCGTCGTGGCCTCGACGCCGCTCGAGGCGGAGGACCTGATGGCCCACTATGGCGCCGACCCGGCCCGCCTCTGCACGTCGCCACCGGGCGTCGACCACGACCGCTTCGGTCCCGGCGATCGTGATGAGGCCCGGGTCAGGCTGGGATGGGATGCGGGTCCGACGGTGCTCTTCGTGGGTCGAATCCAGGCGCTCAAGGGAGCCGACGTGGCGCTCGAGACGCTGGGGATGCTCCGGGGTCGGGTGCCGGAGGCGCGCATGGTCATGGTGGGTGGTGCGAGCGGTCCGGACGGCACCGCCGAGGTGGAGCGGCTCCGCCGTCGGGCGGCCGCCGCCGACGTGGCCGGCGCCGTCGAATTCGTCGACCCGGTTCCGCACGACGTTCTCGTCGACTACTACCGGGGGGCAGACGCGCTCGTGCTGCCGTCCCGTTCCGAGTCGTTCGGGCTGGTCGCGGCCGAGGCGCAGGCATCGGGACTGCCGGTGGTGGCTGCCCGGGTCGGGGGGCTCGTGCACGTGGTCGACGACGGGGCGACCGGGGTGCTCGTCGACGGATGGGATCCCGTCGGGTATGCCGCCGCCCTCGAGAAGGTGCTGACCGACCCCGGCCTGGCCGCCTCGATGTCGGCCGCGGCGGTCGTCTGGTCCGAGCGATTCTCTTGGGAGGCGACCGCCAATCGGCTGCTCGAGCTCTACGACGGCGTGGTGCGTCGTGTCGGCGGCGGCTGACACCCTGGAGCTGGCCATCCGGGGGTGGGTCGCCGACCCCGAGTCGGACGTCGTGTACGCCGAGCTCGTCGACGGACGCTGGGCCGTCCGCATGCATCAATCGGTGCGCGACGCGACCACGGTGTGGTGGCAGGCCGGCGAGCGCAGTGTCCGCGCCGAGGCCTACGTGCTCCCGTCTCCCGCCGCCAACCACGAGGCGGTGTACCGGCTGGCCCTCATCCGCAACGCCACCGCCTGGCGGGCCCACTTCTGCCTTGACGGCGAGGGCGCGCTGGTGCTGCGCGGCCGCCTCGGCGTGGAGGAGGTCGAGCTTCTCACGCTGGACCTGATGCTCGGCGAGATCTACGAGCTCGTCGAGCTCAGCTTCCGTCCACTCGTGGCTTTGGCCTTCGCCTCACCACGTCGCGAAACAAACATCTGACCGACTTGTGCACAGGTGGTTGTGCACAAGCCCCTGTGGATATCCGGGGAAACTGTGGAAAACTCGGGTCGGGCGGGGATGAGCCACGATCGGAGCCAACTCGGGGGGACCGGCCGGGCCGAGGTCCGTCCCGCGCCGCTTGGCACCGGGTTGACGGCGTCGCCCGGCTTCCGTACCTTCGATTCTGCGGCGCCCGAGGTGCCGAGTCGGGGTAGCGGTCCGTTCGGGGAAGTGCGGGACGCCACACCGGCGAGGTTCTTCGGGCGCCGCGTCGTGCGGGTCGGTGGCGCGGGTCGGGTGGTGCGGGCCGGGTCGCCGGCATCCGCCGGTCGCCGGGGGATCAGTCGAGGCAGGTGCTCCCGAACGGCCCGATCTCCAGGCAGTAGGTCCCGGGGACGAGCCCCAGCAACCGTTGGAGGTCGAGCGCCGACAGGAGCGGCCTGGGCTCGGCCGGTGGCTCCTCCGCAGCCGCAGGCGGGGCGGCCGGGGCCGAGACCAGCTTCGCCGCGGGAGCGGCGGACTGCTGCTTCACCGGGGCGGATGCCGGGGCCGGCTGCGTCGGCGCGGTGGTCGTCGTGGTGGGCGCGGGGGCGGCCTTCGCCAGCATGAAGACGACGGTCACGTAGAGGGTCCCGTCCGGTGCCCGCTCGGCTCCGACCCCCACGTGGGTGTAGTTGCCGAGGATGTTGGCGCGGTGCCCGGAGGATCCCATGAAGGCGTCGTGGAGGATCGACGGGTTCGGGCCCATTCCGACGTTCTCCCCGAGAGCCTGCCACCCCGAGAGGCCCGACCCGAGGTCTGACGAATGGAAGATGCGGCCTTCAGCGGCCATCTTGGAGGTGTGACGGCGGGCCACCGAGACGAGGTCACCCGACACGGTGAGGGATCCGAGACCGGCTGCCGAGCGGCTGGCGTTGATGAGGGAGACAAACTCGCCCTCCTCGGCCGGGGAGGCCATGGCGGCGCCGGCCACGCCGAAGCAGGCGAGTGTGGCGACCAGGAACGCTGCCGTGACCCGAGTTCGTGCCGACCGCATGGGAGTCGATATCGGCCGTGGAGGAGATAATCTTGAGTGCTCCTGGGCACCCGATCATTCGACTCCGAACATGAGCTCGCGGAGGTTCACGGGACGGCACTCGAACGAGTCGAGGTCGAGCCGCAGGGAGCCGAGGCGGAGTCCCTGCATGCCCTCACCGGTGTTCGTGAGCACCCGCAGCACCTCGTCCTCGTGCTCGAGCCGTCCCAACCCGAGACATCGCCCCGAACCGTCCTGCACGCCCACCAGCATCCCGTCGAGGCGCCCCAGGTCGAGC
Organism: Acidimicrobiia bacterium; assembly: GCA_046484325.1. Lineage (GTDB taxonomy): Bacteria > Actinomycetota > Acidimicrobiia > Spongiisociales > ZC4RG35 > JAWOJB01. The sequence goes on from JAWOJB010000020.1 coordinate 8,700, forward strand.
CCGGTGGGGAGGGTGGGGGCGAACACCGTCGGCCGGACCCGCCAGCGCTCGAGGGGTGCCTCGAACGCCCGCTTGAACCGGATGGCCCGCTCGGCGGCCCGCTGGTCGGGGGCCGAGGGGACCACTGCCGGATCACTGGCGAGGGCGATCACGTCGGCGGTGAAGAAGCGGCGCAGCATCCCGATGATCGGCTCGAGCTCGGTCCCCCGCTGGAGGGCCACCACCCGGTCGGGGCGGCACACCTCCATCTTGTGGTATTTGAGCGTCTCCCCGACCACCCCCGACACGGCCCCGGTGGTGTCGACGACGACGAGATCGGCGAGGGTCCGCCCGGCGTCGACGAGGGTCGCCGTGGCGATCACCTGCTGGAGGACGTGGCGGTCGGGGCTGAGGGCGCCGACGAAGTGGATGCGATCCGCCTGGTCGAGCTGGCGGAGGTCGGCCGCCTCGTGCACGACCTTGAGCCCCACGCAGGCCGGAGGTCCGACATTGGAGGTCCCGATATCGGCGTCCACGTAGGCCACGGAGCGGCCCTCGGCCAGGGCGGACTCGATGATCCGGCGGGCGAGGGTGCTCTTCCCGGTGTCCAACCCTCCCATGAGCAGGACGGTCCCGGCCGTGGCGAGCTCGGCGGCGACCTCCTCATGGGTGCTCGGGTGGGACATGTCCGCATGCTATCGGCGGGATGGATCCACGCTGTCGGGCCCTAACCTGCCGCTCCATGAGCCGCCCGATCTCGTTCCTCTCCGACTTCGGGCTCGTCGACGAGTTCGTGGGGGTGGTGCACGGGGTCCTGGCCCGTCTGGCCCCCGAGAGCAGGGTGATCGACGTGGGACACTCCGTTCCTCGGGGCAGCGTGCGCGCCGGGGCTCTCGCACTCACCCGTGCCGTCCAGTACCTCCCCGAGGGGGTGGTGCTGGCGGTCGTCGACCCGGGTGTCGGGACGTCCCGGCGGGCGCTCGTCGCCGAGACCACCTGGGGGCATTTCGTCGGTCCGGACAACGGGCTCCTCTCGCCTGCCGTCGCGATGGTCGGGGGTGCCGGCCGGATCGTCTCGATCGAGGCCGACGAGTTCCGGATCCCGTCACCGGGGGCGACCTTCCAAGGGCGCGACGTGTTCGCTCCGGCGGCGGCGGTGCTCGCCTCGGGCGAGGCCGAGCCGGCCGATCTCGGCCCGCCGGTGGATCCCGACTCGGTGGTTCCGCTCCTGCTGCCCCTGCCCGAGGTGACCGGAAGCGGCGTGGTGGCCGTGGCCTGGTGGGTCGACGGTTTCGGGAACGTCCAGGTGAACGCCGGGCCCGACGACCTGACGGCGGTCGGTCTGCGGGAGGGTGAGGAACTGACGCTGCAGGTGGGGGGCCTTCGGTATCGGGCCCGGTGGGTGACCGCCTACGGCGAGGTCAACGAGGGGGACCTCCTCGTCCACGTCGACTCGTCGGGTCTCATCGCCGTGGCGTCTCGGGGCGGCCGCGCCGACGAGGCACTCAACCTGGCGGAAGGGATGGCGGTGACGCTGGAGGGTTGAGCAGCTCCCATGCCTGGACGATGCCGGCGATCGCGATGATCAACAACAGGACGAGGACGACGATGGCGGTGGCCGGTCTCACGGGATCGATGTCGAGGATACCGGCGACCCTGGAACGTAGTGGAGCCCCCGGGGGCAAATCGGGGGCTCCACAGAGAGTGGCGGCTCCGCCGTGGGGCGGGCTGGGAGGCTATCCGATCACACCTTGGGCTGAACGTGCCCTCGGTATGAACCGACGAAGCCGTATTCCCACTCTCGGCGGGACGTCGAAACGACCCGCCGCTCGAGATATCGGCCGGAGGCGGTGACCACTTGAGGCGAAACCGCGTGAGGTTCTACGTTCGCCACGGATGCCATCTGTGTGACGACGCCCGCCCGCTCGTGGTCCGGGCGGCTGCGGTCGCCGGCTTCGGGGTCGACGAGGTCGACGTCGACGCAGACCCGGCCACGGCAGTGGACTACGGCCTCCGCATCCCGGTGGTGGAAGGGCCGGACGGCCGGGTTCTGGCCGAGGGGGTCATCGAGTGGCGTCCGCTCCTCCGGGAGATGCGACGGGAGCGACGGTGATGGGCGGTCAGCCGAGGGGGGCGGCGGCATCGGCGTCAGCCGGTTCCCCGGTCTCTTCGCCGGGCTCGGTGCCCTCCTCGTCACCGTCGCCGGCACCCTCGACGAGCCCGCACCCTTCGAGCTCGGCCGTGTCGTCGGCACCGCCGAATCGGACCCTGGTGTAGGCCACGACGCTGGCGATCTGCTCCGGACTCAGCGTCGCCTGGAACCCCGGCATGTTCCCGCCGCCGCCGACGGGCTTGTTCAGGTCGCCGTAGGCGGTCCGTCCCGCCGCCTGGAATCCGGCGGTGCCGAGGCCGACCCACTCGATGTTGTCGGTGCAGGCGGAGAAGGTCAGGGTCACGCCCCCCAGCGCCGGCCCCACGCCACCCCCTCCGTTGGCACCGTGGCATCCGGCGCAGTTGGCGGCGGCCACCTCCTGGCCGACGAAGATCCGCTGGCCGAGGGCGATGAAGTCGGCGCCTCCGCCGGCATCGCCCCGGCCCTCGAAGGGAGACCCGTCGCAGTTGACGGCCTCGCCGGTGATCCGGTCGACTTCGAGGCCGAGGCCGCCGTCGTGACACTCGGCGGCGGCACCGCCACCGGCGATATACAGCAGGCCCACGGCGGGGATCACGAGGAACACGGTGGTCAGCCACGTCGGGACGAACGACCCGATCCGCTCGGTGAGCCCCGAGGTCGGAACCGAGACGACGACCGGGTGACGAGCAGCCTCCTCGAGGGTCACCGTGGTCGGGGCGGGCGGTGGTGCGGAGGCCGGTGCAGCTGTTGGCTCAGCTGCCGGTGCGGGTTCCGGTTCCGGTTCCGGTTCCGCCTCCGCATCCGGACCGGCCACGGCGACCGCCGCGGCGGGAGCAGAGGCGGGTGCGGGCTCGGGCGGAGGTGCGGCAGACGCGGGCAGCCCCTCGCCGCCGGCCCAGGCCTGGAGGATCTCGTCGACGGTGGCGCCGGTGGCCTTGGCGCGTGCCTCGGCGGAGCGCCGGGTGATCGACTCGGGGACCCCGAGCCGCTCCGCCGCCCCCGACAGGAACTCACTCATCGCCGAACATCCTCATCTCGATTCCACCAGGTAGGCGACGAGATCCGAGAGATCCCGGTCGCTCAGCCCACCGTACCGCGGGTGCCCGGCGAGCCCACCGGTGAGGGCATCGCCCAGGGCCGCCGCATCCTCGACCCTCGATCCGATGTGGGCGAGGTCGGGCCCGTAGCGACGGATCCCCGGCACCTGATTGCTGTCGGACAGAGTGACCGGCCCGAGCCCTGCGTCGGCGACCACCGCCCGTACGAGCTGGGTGTGACAGGAGGCACATCCCTCTCGCAGGTAGACCTCCCTCCCCGACGTGGCTGCCTCGGAGAAGGGGATGGCCGAGCTCAACGCCCCCGGTGGCGGCTCGGGTTCGGCCGGGACGATCACCCCGAGCAACACCGTGAGGATCGCCAGCACTCCGACGCCGGCCATGACGAGCAAGGGCCGCTCGCGCGGGCCCTGGAGCACCGGCGGCGAAGCCGGGGCCCGCGGCGGCGCCGTTGCAGGCGCAGATGCGGCTGCGGGCTCGGATGCAGCTGGTTCGGGTGCCGGTTCGGCTTCCGCGTCCGCAACCGTCTCCACCGTTGCCGATGCGGTCGGGGTCGCGGCTGCGGGCTCGGGCTGAGGTGCGGCAGACGCGGGCAGACCCTCGCCGCCGGCCCAGGCCTGAAGGATCTCGTCGGCAGTGGCGCCGGTGGCGTTTGCGCGTGCCTCGGCGGAGCGCCGGGCGATCGACTCGGGGACTCCGAGCCTCCTCGCCGCGGCCGCCAGGATCTCACTCATCGATGGCCACCGGGACGATCAGCTCCTGGGAGGTCGCCCGCCCCGAGGCGATCGTCCGATACACCGTGAGGGCGAACGCGAGCTGACCGGCGAAGGTGACGAGGCCGGTGAAGATGGCCAGCCCCGACAGGGTGCCGGTCAGGCCGGCGGAGGCGGTCCACCCATCGCCGGCGTCGATGAACAGGCCCGTGAACGATCCCCCCGACCAGGCGAAGCCCTGGGCAAACCCGGCCAGGACGAGCAGGACCCCGGTGCCCACCACCCCCCAGAGCGTCAGCCGGATGTGGAGCCGGGCGGGGGCCTCGAGCAGCTCGCGCCCCATCATCGGAGGGAGGGCCTGGTAGGCCCAGGCCGCCACGAGCAGCCCGCCGGCTCCGAACAGGGTGATGGTCAGCATTCCGTCCCAGAACGCGGTGAAACCCAGCGTGGTCCCAGCGGAGCGAAAACCGGCCGTCGCCACCATGAGCCCGGCGATGAGCGACAGCACGCCGCCGCCGAGCGCGGCGGCCACGACCGGCCGGTCGCCGACCTCGGGCCAGCCGTCGTCGATGGTGAGCGAGAAGTTGGTGACGGTGGCGAGCGCCGCCACCGGGAGCGCCAGGGTGAGCAGCAGGGCGACGCCGTCGAGCCAGTCCGGCCCCGGTCCGGCCACCAGTTGGAGGGGCCCCGCCCACCCCGCCGCGAACATGAGCGACCAGAAGCCGGCGGCCGCCAGCCGGCGGCTGGCCAGGGGCTTGCCGGTCGACTTGACCAGCGCGTAGTACCCGAGGCCCGTCCCGACCCCAACCACCCAGGCGTTGGCCAGGCCCCAGGTCGCCACAGACCCCTGTAGGGAGCTGCCGAGCGGGCCAAGGCCCGGGAAGGCCCCGACGAGCACGAAGACAGGAAGCCAGACCACCCCCCCGAGCACGTACCAGAGCGAGATGAACGCGTGGTGCTCGACCCGGGTCGCCACCGTTCGGATGGCCACCACGGCCGGGAGGGCGAGGATGGCCACGAGCGGGACGTCCAGCCACAGCGGCAGCCCGAAGGGCTCGGACCCGTCCCCGAACCCGAGGACGATGGCGCCGGCACCGGCCAGCGTCACCAGGGCGATCATCCCCGCACCGGCATGCGCCACGTCCTCCCTCCACAGACGGCTGCCCGTGAGGCGGGGCAGCAGGTAGTAGATCCCGCCGACCAGCGCCGTGGTGAGCCAGCCGATCAGGACGAGGAGGAAGGCCACGGGCCGCAGCCGTCCGTACGAGAGCGGTCCCCCCACGATGTCGGGGAATCGCCCGGCCACGAGCATGAGCACCCAGGCGAACCCACCCACCACGAGGAAGGCGGTCGAGACGAGGAGATGGACGACCGCCGCCCGGTCCGGCCGGGAGCCGATGATGCTCGCTTCGGTCTCCGTCGTGGGCACGGCCTCGGGTTCCTCGCTCGGTCGGTGGCGGACGGGCGGGAGCATAGCCAGCGGCCCCGCTCGCCCCGTCATGAGCGGCGTATCGGCCCGTTCCGTACCGGGGGAGCGGCAGAGCCGTTTTCGCAAGAGATTGCCCGTGGTGTGAGCCCTTGTGGTACAAACAACCCCGCAGCGTCCGACGTCCAGGGGATCGAATCGATGCACCGGCTTGGGGAACTCAGCGAGCAACAGCGGTCTCGGATCGGCTGGAGCCTGCTCGTGGTCGGGAGCCTCACCCTCGCCGTCGGCATCGTGATCGTGCACTGGGCCCAGTTCGGGTCGGACGAGGTCGTGCCGGTCCTCGACTGGATGCCACGAGGGTGGTTCCCGAAGACCGTCGGCTACCTCGTCGCCTTCGGCGGCTCGCAGATGATGCTCGTTGGGGCGGCCTTCGCGTTCGTGCTGGGGCGTCGGATGTCCTGGGCAACGGCCGGGGTCGCCGCCTTCCTCACCTGGATCGAGTTCGTGATCATCTTCGCCATGGTCCCCTCTGAGTGGCTCAACCTCGCCCAGACCGACCTCGATTGGAGCTCCCAGCGGGTCCTGCTCACGATCCCGCCCTGGCTGGTGCTCGGCAACGAGGTCGAGGTCAGCTACGCCGCAGCCAAGGACGCCATCTCCGGCACCTACAACCTCGTCATGCTGGGGGCGGCGATCCTGTTCGCGTACAAGATCCAGGAAGTCGGCAAGCCCCGCCCGGCCCCCCCCGCCGAGGCGCCCCGGCTCTCGCCGTACGGGCGCCCGCTGGTCAAGGGGGGTGAGTGAGGTGCCGAGGGGCGTCGTCGACGAGACTCCTCCGTTCCGGGACGACTATCAGCTCGCCCTAGTCGACGGCGACTACTTCAAGGACAAGCTGCGGCCCAAGCAGTTCCTGCACATCGACCAGTCCGAGTGCATCCTCTGCGAAGGCTGCGTCGACATCTGCCCCTGGAAGTGCATCCACTACCTGTCGGTATCGGCCATCGATGAGGCCGTCAACGTCGATCACCCTGGCGACGACCCGACCAACTTCGGTTTCTTCGTGGTCGACGAGGACGAGTGCACCCGGTGTGCCCTGTGCATCGACCGCTGCCCGACCGGGGTGATTTCCCTCGGCAAGTTCGACGGCTCACTGGCTCAGCAGGCCGAGGAGCTGGGACTGAACCGCCGGCCGTGGGAGGTCGACACGGGTCAGCGGGACTTCAAGAACGGGTACGCCTACGGCGTGCGTTGGTAGGGAGGGCGAGTGGCGAACGGCAACGGCAAGAGCGGGACCTCGATCAAGGAGCGGGTGGGCGAGCTGGGCGATCGGCTGCGCGGCTCCCAGTTCGTGGAGTCCGTGTTCCGCCCCGGCAGCCCCTTCAAGAAGGGCTACTCGGACAGCCCCCGCAACCGGTCGTACGTGGTCATGAACAACGTGCTGTACCACCTGCATCCGGTGAAGGTGAAGCGGCACGGGGTGAAGCTCTCCTACACGCTGTGCCTCGGTGGCCTCAGCTTCTTCCTCTTCATCCTGCTCACGATCACCGGCATCTTTCTCATGTTCTATTACACGCCCACCGCCGAGCGGGCATACCTCGACGTGCAGGCGCTGTCGACCGACGTGGCGTTCGGGAGCCTGGTCCGGAACATGCACCGGTGGGGGGCGCACCTCATGGTGCTCGCGGTGTTCCTCCACATGAGCCGGGTGTTCTATCACGGCGCCTACAAGCCGCCCCGTGAGTTCAACTGGGTGGTCGGGGTAGTCCTGCTGCTCCTCACGCTGCTGCTCTCCTTCACCGGCTACCTGCTGCCGTGGGACCAGTTGGCCCTGTGGGCGGTGACGGTGGGCACGAACATGGCCGGCTTCGTCCCGGTGTTCGGCGACCAGGTGAAGTTCGCGCTCCTGTCGGGGCTCGAGGTCACGGCGGGAACACTGCTCCGCTGGTACGTGCTCCACGTCCTCTTCCTCCCCTTCATCATCGTCATCTTCATGGCCGTGCACTTCTGGAGGGTCCGGAAGGACGGCGGCATCAGCGGACCGCTGTAGGAGGCATCGATGGCAGACATCCCAGAGAGCCTGTTGCGGCGGAGCGCCGAGGCCAAGGCCAAGGCCTTGGGTGTGCCGGTCGAGCAGGTGCTCGCCGAGATGAAGGGTGAGGCGCCGCCGGTTCCCGCGCCCGCCTCCGAACCCCCGGCACCTGCCCCCGAGTCGGAGCCGGTGACGGAGACGGTTGCGGAAGCCGAAGCGGAACCCGGTCCCGCACCCTTGCCCGCGTCCGGGGGCACGGCCGATCCCGGGCTGCTCGCCCGGGCAGCCGCCGCCGCCGGGGCACCCGAGTCGATCGTCAAGCGCTCCGCCGAGGCCAAGGCGAAGGCCCTGGGGGTGACGGTCGATCAGGTGCTCGCCGACATGGCCGGCGAGACCCCGGCCGGGGCCGAGCCCGCAGCCGCATCCGCCGAACCTGCGCCTGCTCCGGAGCCCGCCGCCCCCGAGCCCGCCGCCCCACCGGCCGCCGTGGCCGTTGCCGAGGCGCCTCCCGACGGCAGCGGGCGGCGCGGGAACGGTAACGGGAAGGTGGCCGCCACCGTGGTGGCCCGTCCCACCGCCCCACCCGCCAACGCCCCCGAGGGCGTCCGCACCCAACGACTCCTCACGGTGGTCAAGGCGCGGGCCATCCAGCAGGTGAAGGCGGAGCCGTCGGACAAGGTGAACACCTGGCCCCACCTCATGATCGCCGAGTTCACCGCTCTGCTGGCGATCACCGGGTTCCTCGTGATCCTCTCGGCGATCCTGCAGGCTCCCCTGCTCGAGCCGGCCAACTTCAACGCCACCCCCAATCCGTCGAAGGCGCCCTGGTACTTCCTCGGCCTCCAGGAGCTGCTCTCCTATTTCGATCCGCAGATCGCCGGGGTCACCGTCCCCACCGTGATCGGCCTCATCGGCTTCATGGCGATCCCCTACGTCGATCGGAACCCCTCGACCAAGCCATCCGACCGCAAGTTCGCGATCATGCTCTACTCGTTCTTCATGGCCGGGGCGGCGATTCTCACGATCATCGGCGTGCTGTTCCGCGGCAGGGGCTTCAACTGGGCGTACCCGTGGAGGGACGGCATCTTCTTCGACGACCTCAAGGACTGGATCGACTTCGAATGACCACCGAGACCCTGATCCTGGTGGGCGTGGCGGTGGTGGCGATCCTCGCCGCCGTCGGCGCCTTCGCCATCGCCTACCGGCGTTCGGGCGGAGCCTCCGAGTCGTGGCGGTCCAAGGTGTCACCCGAGACCCGATCGGCCGACCGCGGCCGTCCGGTCGCCACGGCCGCCGAGGAGCAGCCGGCGCCGGCCGACACGGAGGCACCGGAGCGCGAGGCGCCCGACACCGGCCCACCCGCGGAGATGAAGGAGCCGGTGGCGGTGGCCGTCGCCGAGGCCCAGCGGATCGTCGAAGTGTCACCCGAGGAGGCCGGCGTCACCCGCCGCCAGTTCTTCAACCGGGCTCTGGCAGCCACCTTCGGTGCCTTCCTCGGCGGCTTCGCCATCTATTCGCTGGCATTCCTCTGGCCCAAGATCGGCGGAGGGTTCGGTGCCGACGTCAACGCCGGCTCGGCCTCGGACCTGCGGTCCCGTGCCTTTGCCTCCGACGGCTCGGTCGTGCCCGTGTTCATCCCCGAGGCCCGCGCTTACGTCGTCCCCGTCGACACCACCGGGGAGCGCTTCTTGGACAAGAGCCTGACCGCGGCCGGCCTCATGGCGCTCTACCAGCGGTGCGTCCATCTCGGATGCCGGGTTCCCTGGTGCGGCCCCTCCCAGGGATTCGAGTGCCCGTGCCACGGCTCGAAGTACTCGGCGATCGGCGAATACTTCGCCGGCCCCGCCCCACGGGACCTCGACCGCTTCGTGGTCGAGCTGACGCCGACCGGTGACTTCATCATCAAGACGGGCTCGATCATCGAGCTTCCCCGTGCTCCCGAGCTCCTGGTCGCCTACCCGAAGGGGCCGTCCTGCATCGGTGCGATCGCAGCGGGAGAGGAAGAGGCGTGAGCTCGTCGCTCGTCATCACGATCGCGGTCACGATCGCCATCGTCTGGCTGGCCTTCCTGGGGGTGTCCGCCCTCCGCTCACGCAGCCGGGAGGAGGTCCCTGCCAATCTCGCCCCCGGGGCGACCGACGACACGCTCGAGACCCGCCGCCTCGAGCGGATCCAGCAGGCGGCGGTACTCCTGTCGGCGTTTCTCGCCGTCAGCCTGCCGCTGTACTTTCTGGGCGAGCCCAACCGTCAGGAGGGCTTCCAGGAGCAGTTCGACGAGGAGTCGCTGCACCGTGGTGAGGAGCTGGTCGCCGAGTTCCAGTGCTGGAACTGCCATGGCCCCGACGGAGTGGGTGGCGCCGCCTCGTACGTGGAGAAGCGCACCGGGGTCCAGGTGACCTGGGCGGCCCCGCCCCTCAACGACATCTTCTATCGCTACGGACGTGACGAGGTCGTCTACTGGACCACGTTCGGCCGGGGCAACAGCCCGATGCCCGCCTGGGGCGTCCCCGGCGGTGGCCCGATGAACGAGGCCCAGGTCGAGGACGTGGTCAACTACCTCCAGTCGATCCAGCTCCCCCAATCCGAGGTGGTTGCCGACACCGAGGCGGTGGTCGCCGGTGCCCGCCAGGCGCTTGCCAACGCCGACGACGTGCTGGCCGGGTTCATCGTCACGCAGAGCCAGATCGTGGAAGACCTCCAGCGCTCGCCGGAGCTCGCCGGCCCGGCCCGCGAGATCGCGGAGTCGGCGCGGGCCGCCCTCGACGCCGCAGGGGAGGGCATCGACACCGACGGCGACGGGATCTCGGATGTTTCCGAGGTCGGGATCTCGCAGGCGTCAATCGACGCCGTCGAGCTGCTGACGCCCCCCGGTCTCGAAGCGATCGTCTTCGATCCCAACGACCCCGAGTCGACCGGCCGGCCCGATGCCGACACGGCCGCCGAGGTGGCCGCGCTCCTACGCGAGCTGGCCGGGTCCGGATACCCGGCCCTCGGCCCGTTCGCCGATGCGGTCGAGGCTGCACTCGAGGAGACCGGTGAGGACACCGACGGCGACGGGCTGCCGGACACCGCCGAGACGGCGATCACGACACAGCTCGCCCTCGCGGTCGTCGAGACCCTGCCCCCCGGGCTCGGTGTCGTCGAGCTGGATCCGTCCAACCCCGCAACCTCCGGTGAGCCCGACGCCGTCGTCGCCCGCCGGGTGGTGGCAGAGCTCGAATCGGTGGCACTCGGCCTGCGGATCCAGGCCGACAACCTCGAGAGCCTGCTGCCTCCGGCCGAGGAGGGCCTCGCCAACCTTCGCGCGGCCCAACGGGAGCGCCGCTGGGAGATCGACGTCGAGGGCGTGGCCGCCTCGGCGTTCGGTGGCGACCTCGAGCGGGCGGAGCGGGCGGTGGCCCTCTTCAACGGGTATTGCGCCCGCTGCCACACCTCCGGATGGTCGGCCGGGGTCCCGTTCGCCCAGGAGCCGGGGTCCGGTGGGTTCGGCCCGGCGCTCTGGGATGGGCGCCCCCAGGTGCAGTTCCTCCAGAAGGGCGACCTCCAGGAGTTCCTGCTGGTGGGTGCCCTCATCAACCGGCCGTACGGCGTGAACGGGTTCGGGAACGGCCAGATGCCAGGCTTCGGGCAGCAGCTCTCGTCGGACGACCTCGGGCTGATCGTGGATTACCTCTGGGCGGGCGACCTCAACGGAAAGGGAGGAGGCTGATCGTGCGCGAGCTCATGCGCGAGCTGCTCTCGGCGAACGTCTTCGTGACCGGGATCCTGCTCACCGCCGCGTCGATCCTCATCTTCCTCGGGTCGATCTTCCTGATCACGATGACGAACATCGGCAAGAAGCTGGCGTTCCTGGTGACGGGGGCAGCTACGTTCGGATGGGCGACCATCAACAGCCTGCTGTTCGTGCTGTACGCCCCACGCGGGCCCCGGCCCGAGGAGATCGAGGGCCTGAACGCCTTCGAGATCCGGATCATCCCCCTCACCTACATGGTGGTCTCGGCCGTGATCTTCGTGGCCTTCCTGGTCGGCCTCAAGCAGTACGAAGAGGCCCAGGAGCGGGCGGCGATCTAGCCGGCCGCCTCCGCCGAGGGCCGCTCGGTGGCCCCGGCCGACAGGTAGAAGGCGAGGATCTGCAGCTCGGTCACCACGTCGACGTGGCGGGACTCGACCCCCTCGGGGAGTCGCAGGATGGTCGGGGCGAAGTTGAGGATCGACCGCACGCCCCTCGCCACCAGCCGGTCGGCCACCTCCTGGGCAGCCGTCTCGGGCACCGCCACGATCCCGATGCACTCGGGCAGGGCGACCTCGTCGGCCAACCGGTCGGCATGGCGAACCAGGACGCCGGCGATCTCGGTGCCGACCTTGGCCTCGTCGATGTCGAAGATCGCCCGGACCCTGAACCCGCGTCGGGCGAACCCCCCGTATCCGGCGACGGCCGAGCCGAGGTGCCCGGCGCCGACGATGACCACCGGGAGCACCTGGGTCAGGCCCAGGGCCGACTCGATCGTCTTCCGGAGCGGTCCCACCTCGTAGCCGATCCCCCGGATCCCCGGCGCACCGAGGTACCACAGGTCCTTGCGCACCGTGGCGGGGTTGAGGCCGAACTCGCCCGCCATGTCGTCGGAGGGCGCGATTGCCGTACCCTCGGCGAGATGATCGAGGTACTGCAGGTAGAGGGGCAATCGGGCGACGGTCGCCCTGGGGAGGGGACGTCCGGACACAAACCGACGTTAGACATGCCGGCGGGGTGCGCTTGCCGGTTCGGTCGCCGGTCGGCTTGGATGACGCCATGATCTCGCCCGACATCCTCGTCGTCGGCGGTGGGCCCTCGGGATCCTCGGCCGCCCACTGGCTGGCGCGTGAGGGACACGACGTGCTTCTCGTCGAGAAGAAGGCCTATCCGCGGGACAAGACCTGTGGCGACGGGCTCACCCCCCGGGCCATCCTCCAGCTGCAGGACATGGGCTTCGACTTCTCCGTGCCCGAGTTCCACCGGATCACCGGGCTCCGCTCGTACGCCGGGGACGAGCTCATGATCGAGCTCGAATGGCCGAGACACAGCCGCTTCCCGAACTGGGGCGGCGTGATCCGCCGGCGCGACCTCGATCGCCAGGTCGCAGAGCTCGCCCGCAGCCAGGGCGTGACCGTGATGGAGCGGACCGAGGCACGCCCGGTCCTCGACGGGGATCGGATCACGGCGGTCGAGCTGGTGTCGGGTGGCGAGGTCGAGGTCGTGCATCCCCGCTACGTGGTCATAGGGGACGGCTCGCTCGATCGCTTCGGGCGGGAGATCGGCACCCGGAGGCGGAAGGACTACCCGCTCGGGCTCGCCGCCCGCGGCTACTACGCCAGCCCGAGATCCTCGGACCCGTTCCTCGAGAGCCAGCTCGACCTGCGCGACGAGTCGGGGGCGACCATGCCCGGCTACGGGTGGATCTTCCCGCTGGGCGACGGCTCGGTCAACGTCGGAGTCGGACTGCTGTCGACCTTCAAGCGGTGGAAGCACGTCAATACCACCCGCATGATGGAGGACTACGTCCGGACCGCCCCCGAGTACTGGGACCTCTCGGACGACTCGAAGCTGACCCAGCCGGTGGGGGGCAAGCTCACGATGTCGTTCTCGAAGGGACCCCTGGTCGGTCCCAACTGGGTGGTGGTCGGCGACGCCGCCGGGGCGATCAACCCCTGGAACGGGGAGGGCATCTCATATGCCTACGAGACCGGCCGGATCGCCGCGGGTCACATCGGCGAGGCGATCGCGGCCGACGACCCGAGTCTGCTCCGCCGCTACCCCCATCACCTCGAGGACGAGTACGGGCTCTATTACAAGGGAGCCCGGATCTTCGTGAAGCTCATCGGCAACCCGGCGGTGATGCGCAGCCTCGCCCACGTCGGTCTGCGCAATCGCCCGCTCATGGAGTGGACCCTGAAGGTGATGTCCAACCTGCTCGACGAGGACGAGAAGGACATCGGCTGGCAGGCCTACCGGATGCTCATCACGGCCGTCCGGGCGGCGCCCGTCGCCTGAAGGCGGCGCGCCGACTCCGCTGTGCGACCTGGGATCCAGCATTTGCCCGCCACCCCACAGCACCCGGGACGGAGGCCCTTCACCGGTTCTGGATGACTCCAGCGCCGGTCGGGGATCGATGTCTCGGTCCGTCGAGAAGCGGCAATCGCTAGGCGCGGGGCGGGCGCGGCACCAACACCGGTGTGTTCGCCTTGTAGGCCTGGTACTCGTCCTCGTGGCCCCACCGCTCGTCGGAGCGGGCCTCGAGCATGGGGACGCCGCTCACCCGGGTGATGAGCAGGAAGACGAACACCGGCGAGATCAGGGTGACCCATCGCCACCCCGACAGGACGGGGAGCGCCATGATGGCGATGCCGGTCCAGAGCACGATCTCGCCGAAGTAGTTGGGGTGGCGCGACCATGCCCACAGTCCCGAGGTGATGAACCGCCCCGCGTTCGCCGGGTCGCGCTTGAACGCCGACTTCTGGCGATCGGCGACGACCTCGATGGCGAACCCGGTGACCCACACCGCGATCCCCACGATCGCCACCCACTCGATCGGCTCCCGCTCGGTGCCGGTGATGATCGCCAGCGCTGCAGCAGCCGTGAGCAACACCCACAGGCCCTGCAGTGTCCAGGTCATGAGGAACCGCAGGAAGTCGGTCTTGATCTCGTCGAACCGCCCGTCCCGTCCGTCGCGCCGGATGCGGCGGAACAGGAACGAGCCGAGCCGGCCGGTCCACACGATGACCATCGCCCCCACGATGAGGGCACGGGCGTCGAGGTCGCCACTGAGCGCCAGGGCGGCCACGATGACCGTCGTGTAGGTGATGCTCCCGGTGAGGTCGTAGTACTGCTCGGTCCGGGCGAGGTACGACGGCACGAACACCACCCAGTTGATGACGTAGGCGAGGATGCCGCAGAGGGCGAACACGGCGATCGAGGCGACCGTCCGGCTGCCGTCACTGCCGGCCAGGATGACGAGGGCACCGATGACGAGGGCGAGGGTGGTGCCGATCAGAGATCGGCGCTGCTCGGGATGCATGGACGGCACCCTAGGCCCCTGACAGAGCCGGGATGCGCTCGTCGGAGATCCAGTGTCGGACGGTGAGCCGCTTCGATCACCGCCGTTCATTGAGCAACCACGTGGGCTACGGCCAACTCGTTGCTCAATGAATCGGCGGGTTTCCCGGTCGCTCCCGCCTGGCTCTATCCTCCGTCGCGACGATGACGCTCGCCGACTACTTGCCGATCGCCGTGATGCTGGTCCTGGCAGGCGGCTTCGTGGCCGTGTCGCTCGTGGTGTCCCGCTTCGTCTCCCCGAGCAACCCCACCCCCGAGAAGATCGAGCCGTACGAGTGCGGCATCGTCAGCGAGGACGAGCCCGTCCAGCGCTTCCCCGTGAAGTTCTACCTCGTGGCGATGCTCTTCGTGATCTTCGACGTAGAGATCGTCTTCCTGTTCGCATGGGCCGCCAGGTTCACCGACCTCGGCTGGTACGGGATCGGTGCGATCCTCGTCTTCACGGCCTTCGTGGTGGAGACGCTCACCTATGTGTGGAAGCGCGGCGCTCTCGACTGGAACCTCCCGCGCCGTGGGCGCTACGTCGCAGAGGTGATCGAGCGAGAGGCGGCCTGATGGCCTCGGTCGCCGGCCCGCCCAACCTGCTGATGACCACGGTCTCCAAGGCGGCCCGGTGGGCGCAGACCCGCTCGATGTTCCCGGCCACCTTCGGCCTGGCCTGCTGCGCCATCGAGATGATGGCCACCGGCGCCGCCCACTACGACCTGGCCCGCTTCGGCATGGAGGTGTTCCGGGCCTCCCCCCGTCAGGCCGACCTCATGATCGTCGCCGGGCGGGTGAGCCAGAAGATGGCCCCGGTCCTCCGGCAGGTCTACGACCAGATGCCCGAACCCAAGTGGGTGATCTCGATGGGTGCGTGTGCCTCGTCGGGTGGCATGTTCAACAATTACGCGCTCGTGCAGGGCGTCGATCAGGTGGTCCCGGTCGACGTGTACGTGCCCGGATGCCCGCCTGGCCCCCAGAGTCTCATGCACGGAATCCTGACCCTGCACGACAAGATCATGTCCGGCGAGCTGGCCCGGGTGTGAACCCGTGAGCGAAGAGCCCGGACCCGCCGCGGAGGTCGCCGTCGAGGCACCGGCCCGCGAGCTCCCCGACGACGAGCTGCTGCGGGGCCTGATCGAGAGCCGTGAGGACGTCGAGTGGCGCCGCTCCCAGGGCCAGGACGTCCTCGTCGTGCTCCCCGAAGGGTGGGAGGCCCTGGCCCGAGCGGCCCGGGAGGCCGGCTTCGAGGTCTGCGTCGACGTCACCGCCGTGGACTGGTTCCGGCGCCGCCGGGTCCGCTACGACGTGGTCGTCAACCTGCTCTCGATCCGGCACGGTCGCCGGCTGCGGATCCTGCTGCCGGTCGGCGGCGACGACCCGGTGTTGCCCTCGGTCACCCCGGTGTGGCCGGGCGCCAACTTCGGGGAGCGGGAGGTCTTCGACATGTTCGGGATCCGGTTCGACGGCCACCCGGATCTCACCAGGATCCTCATGCCCGACGACTGGGAGGGGCACCCTCTCCGCAAGGACTTCGGGGTGGGGTCGGTTCCCGTGCAGTTCAAGGAAGCCCACGAGGTCAGGTGACATGACCACGACCAGGGACGAGCACCTCGATTCAGAACCCCGCACCGTCGACGTCTGGATCGCCGGGACCGAGGAGCCGACGGCCACCTCGACCGACGAGGGTGCCCAGGAGATGCGCCACGTGGAAACGGGGGGGCGGCTGCGGGAGCAGATCGGCACCGTGGTCACCGATGATCAACTGCTCGACCAGCCGATCGACGAGGGCGAGCGGGTGATCATCAACATGGGCCCGCAGCATCCCTCCACCCATGGGGTGCTGAGGCTCCAGCTCGAGCTGGAGGGAGAGATCATCCGGCGGAGCAAGCCGATCATCGGCTATCTCCACACCGGCATGGAGAAGACCGCCGAGACGCTGACGTTCCTCCAAGGCCCCACCAACGTGACGCGGATGGACTACCTGGCGCCCCTGCACAACGAGCTGGCCTACTCGCTGGCCGTGGAGCGGTTGCTCGAGGTGGAGGTTCCGCCCAGGGCGGCGGCGATCCGGGTGCTCATGACCGAGCTCAACCGGGTTTCGTCACACCTCGTGGCGCTGGCGACGAACGGCATGGACATCGGCGCCCTCTCGATGATGCTCTACGGCTTCCGCGATCGCGAGATGATCCTGGCGTTCTTCGAGAAGACGACGGGGCTTCGGATGAACCACAACTACATCCGGCCGGGAGGGGTCGCGGCCGACCTGCCACCCGGGTGGCGGCACGACGTCGGGGAGATCCTCGCCACCATCCCGGGGCGCCTCGAGGAGTACGACGACCTGCTGCAGAACAACCCGATCTGGCTCTCCCGCACCCAGGGCGTCGGCATCGTGACGGCAGAGGAGTGCCTGGCCTACGGCATCACCGGCCCCACCCTGCGGGCGGCCGGCGTCCCCTGGGATCTACGCAAGGCCTTCCCCTACTCGGGGATCGATGCGTACGAGTTCGAGGTGCCGACCGGGTCGCGGGGCGACGTCTACGACCGCTACCGGGTGAGGGTCGACGAGATCCACCAGTCGCTGCGGATCGTCGAGCAGGTGGCCGAGGCGATGCCCAAGGGCGACTTCCGGGTGGACGACCGCAAGGTGACCCCGCCTCCCCGAGCCCGGATCGACGAGTCGATGGAGGCCCTGATCCACCACTTCAAGATCTTCACCGAGGGATTTCGGGTCCCCGAGGGCGAAACCTACGTGGCGATCGAATCGCCTCGCGGCGAGCTCGGCTGCTACCTCGTTTCCACCGGCGAGGCCAAGCCGTGGAGGATGCACACCCGGGCACCCAGCTTCTACAACCTCCAGGGTCTGCCGATCATGATGGCCGACACCCTTGTGGCCGACACCGTCGCCACGATCGCCTCGCTCGATCCGGTGATGGGAGACGTGGACCGGTAGGTCCGCGGTCCGCATCCGCGTCCCCCTCGGCGTCAACGTAACCTGCCGGCCGTGGTGGACATGCTCGATCGTCGCGGGCTGAGGGTCTTCGTCGCCTCGCTGGAGGAGCGACGGGCGCGTCGCGCCTCCGATGCCGTCCTCCTGCTGCTGTCGTTCGCCGGGCTGGCGCTACTCAGCATGGTGGCGGTCCCTCCCTCGGGCTTCGAGGCGGTGCTCATCGATATCGCCGCCGCCTTTCCGGCGGCCCTCGACGGGCTCTGGGCCCTGGGCATCGGCCTCCTGGGCTGGGCCGGAGCGGGCATCGTGGTGGCGACCGTGGTGCGGCGGAGGTGGGCTCTCTTCCGGGACATCGTGGTGGCCCTCGCGGTAGCCGTCGCGGTGGGGGGACTGGCCGGCTGGCTCGTCGAGGGAACGTGGGAGCTCGTGTGGAACACCGCCCTCGCAGGCGACTCCTACTGGGTCCCATGGCTGCGGCTGACGCTCCCGGGGTCAGTGATCGCCGTGGCCTCGCCGATGCTCACCCGGTCCGTCCGGCTCCTCGGGTGGCTGCTGCTCGGCGGATCCGTGGTGGCCGCGGTGATGCTCGGGGCCGCCTCCCCGACCTTGGCCGCTGCCGCGTTCCTGATCGCCCTGATCGCCGCCGCCGTGACCCATCTCCTGTTCGGGTCCAACCGGGGATGGCCCGGGCTGGACGATCTCGAGGCCGGGTTGCGGTCGCTCGGTGTGGAAGTCCGGCATCTGGAGATCGCCCGCCGCCAGCGGGCCGGAGTGTTCGTCGTCGACGCCATCGGTGCCGATGGCCGGCCGCTCACCGCCAAGGTGTACGGACGCGATGCCGTCGACACCCAGGCGCTCGCCACCCTCTGGCATACCGTGTGGTTTCGGGACCAGGGCGCATCGTTCCGGGCGGGCCGGTTGCACCAGGTGGAGCACGAAGCCCTTCTGACCCTGCTCGGCGCCCAGGCGGGACTGCCGACCCAGCCGGTGGTGACCGCCGGGATGACCCCGGACGAGGACGCGGTTCTGGTGCTCGGGACCCGGGGAGAGCCCATGCCTCCGTCGTGGACCGGCGAGCACGTACGCGCGACATGGCGTGCACTCCAGATGCTCCACCAGGCGGGGATCGCCCACGGGCAGGTGGACGGCGATCATCTGCTCATCGACGTGACCCGGGTCGGTTTCGTGGACTACCGGGGTGCCACCCTGGCCACTGGTCCGCTCTACCGCCGCCAGGATCGGGTGCAGGCCCTGGTCGCATCCATGCTCGGCGCCGGCGAAGAGCGGGCAACCCGCGTTGCGGTCGACGTGCTCGGTCGGGAGGGGCTCGTGGAGCTCCTGCCGGTGCTCCAGGCGGATGTCCTCACCCGTGCCCAGCGGGACGCGCTCGAGGACCGGGATCTCGACATCGACGAGATGCGCGAGCGTCTGGCGACCAGGGTCGGGGTCGAGGCACCCGAGCTGGAGCGCCTGCGGCGCGTCTCGTGGAGATCGCTGCTCCAGACGGGGCTGCTGATACTCGCCTTCCTCGGCCTGTCCGCCGTCGTCGCCGGGCTCGACCTCGCCGACCTGGCCGACCAGCTCGCAGAGGCCTCGGGGTGGTACCTGGCCGCCGGTCTGGTGATCGCCCAGCTGCCCCGGCTCACCCAGGCGGTGTCGGCCTTGGGTGCGTCGCCCGGGCCGATTCCCCTTAGCCGGCTCTACGTCCTCCAACTCGCCCAGTCCTACCTCGGGCTGGCCGTCCCCGGCGCCGCCGGCCGGGTGGCGCTCAACGTGCGCTTCTTCCAGCGCCACGGGCTGCCCACCGGCACCGCCCTGACGGTGGGAGCCATCGATGGGTTCTCCGGGTTCGTGAGTCAGATGATCCTCTTCGCCGGGATCTTCCTGTTCACGGACTTCACGCTGGATCTCGACCTCGACTCCGACGTCGCCTCGGGCGTGGCGCGTCTCCTGGCCATCGTCGTGCTCGTGGGCGCGGCCGCCGTCTTCGCCGTGGCGGGCGTTCCCCGTCTCCGCCGTCTCGTCGTGGAACGAGTGCGTGTGATCCTCTCCGAGGCCCGGGAAGCCCTGAGAGGGCTGGCGGGACCTCGCCGCCTCTCCCTCCTGTTCGGCGGGAATCTGGCGACCGAGGTCCTGTTCGCCCTCGCTTTGGGTGCGTTCGCCCTTGCCCTCGGATATCCCCTAGGACTTCCCGAACTGATCTTCATCAACGTGACCGTCTCTCTGCTCGCGGGCGTCCTGCCGATCCCGGGCGGCATCGGGGTGGCGGAGGGCGCGCTGATGTTCGGCCTGGCCCGCGCCGGTGTGCCGGAGGCGACGGCGTTCGCGATCGCGCTCAGCTACCGGATCGCGACGTTCTACCTGCCCCCGGCCTGGGGGTTCTTCGCCTTCCGCTGGCTCGAGCGGAACAAGCACCTCTGAGCCCGAACGCCCGCCTTCCACCCGGCGACTCGGTATGGTGAACCCTCGTGGGCGATGACGGCCCGGAGCCGATCGAGGAGTCGATCCCCCTGATCGAGGCTGTCCTCGACCGGGTCGCCGCCCTCGTCCCCGAAGACCGCCGCGGCGCCGTCGAGGCCTTCGCCCGTGCCTACCTCAGGCGCGTCCCTCCTGACGCCAGCGCCTCCGCCGACTCGCTGTTCCACGAGACCCTCGGGTTGTTCGAGTTCGTCGACGCCCGTACCGCCGACGTGGAGGTTCGGGTGTTCAACCCCACCGTCGCCACCCACGGCTATGACGCCGCGGGTGCGGTGGTCGAGGTCAACGTCGACGATTCTCCATTCTTGCTCGACTCGATCACCAACGAGCTGGTGGCCCACGGGCTCGAGGTCGCCTGGGTCCTCCATCCGGTGATCGGCACCGAGCGCGGTCCGGACGGCCGGCTCCTCCGGGTGCGCCACGCCCGCCACACCACCAGCCGGGAGTCGATTCAGCACCATCAGCTCCGATCCACGGTCCCCGCCGACGAGTGCGCAGCCCTCGAGCGTGCGCTCCACACGGTGATCGGCGACGTGCAGGCGACGGTGCGGGACTTCCACCCGATGGTGGGATGTGTCGATCGGATGATCGATCTCGCCCGCGTCGCCTCGGGGCACCTTCCCGATGCCGAGATCGCCGAGACCGTCGCCTTCCTCGACTGGCTGCGCGACGACAACTTCGTCTTCCTCGGGTACCGGGAGTACCGGATGTTCGAGACCGACGGTGGCACCGCCGTCCAGATGGTGCCGGGCACCGGGCTCGGGATCCTGGCCGACGAGGGACGGTCCCGGCTCGAGAACCCGGTGCTGCTCGAGGACCTCGCCCCGGACGTCGCCGCCCGTTACCGGGCGAGCGACCTCACCGTCATCACGAAGACCAACCGACTCGCCACCGTTCACCGGCGGACGAAGATGGACTACATCGCCATCCGGATCTTCGATCCCGAGGGTGAGACGGCCGGCGAGGCCAGGTTGCTCGGGCTCTTCACCTCCCGCGCCTACATGGAGAGGGCCTCGTCCGTCCCGATCCTGCGCCGCAAGCTGGCCGAGATCGTGCAGGCCGAGGACCTCATCGAGGGCTCCCACGACCACAAGACCATCGTCCAGCTGTTCGAGGGGTTCTCGAAGCACGACCTCTTCGCCGCTCCCACCGCCGCGCTGCAGCACAACCTCATGGCGCTGCTGGCCCTCCAGGAGCAGCAGCGGGTCAGGTTGCTGGTTCGCCGGGACCTGCTCCAGCGCAGCGTCTCGATCCTGGTGGCGCTGCCCCGCGACCGCTTCAACTCCGGGCTTCGTCGTGACCTCCAGGATCTGTTCATGGAGCGGTTCAACGGGACGAGCGTCGAATACCACCTCGCCCTGGGCGATGCCGACCCCGCCCAGGTGCACTTCACGGTGTGGGTGGAGTGGGGAACGATTCCGGAGGTGTCGATCGACGAGCTCGAGGAGGAGGTGTACCGGCTCGCCCGATCGTGGAAGGACCGGCTGGCGGAGGTGTTGGCGAGGACCGGCAGCGAGGCGTGGGCGCGGCGGCTCGTCGACCGGTGGAGCGGCCGGTTCCCCGAGTACTACACGACGGGCATCGAGCTCGAGATGGCGG
Source organism: Acidimicrobiia bacterium (assembly GCA_046484325.1). GTDB lineage: Bacteria > Actinomycetota > Acidimicrobiia > Spongiisociales > ZC4RG35 > JAWOJB01. The sequence goes on from JAWOJB010000020.1 coordinate 30,138, forward strand.
CTTCCGACATCGAGCGGCTCGAGGAGCTGGAGACCTCGGGGGGGCCGTTCCTGGTCGGGATCCACAACGAGCACGAGCCCGCCAAACCCGACCTGCTCTCTCGTGTCGTCATGTACCGATCCGATGGCAAGCGTTCGCTCTCCGATCTCGTGCCGGCCCTCGAGGACCTTGGGCTCGAGGTGGTCGAGGAGGTTCCCACCCGTCTCGAGGGGGAGGGCGATCACTTCATCCACGACTTCGGGGTCCTCGGGCCGGGCCGGGCGCCGCTCGACGTCGAGGCGACCGGAGAGCGGATCCGCCAGACCCTGGCCGCCGTGTGGTCGGGGCGGGCGGAGTCCGACAGCCTTCACCGCCTGGTGATCCGGACCGGGCTCGATCACCGCCAGGTGGCCATCCTCCGCGCCTATCGGACCTACTGGCGAAGGGTACGGTCGGTGTTCACGGTCGTCTACGTGAACGACACCTTGGTCGAGCACGCCGACGTAGCGGCCGACCTCGTGCGGCTCTTCGAGCTGCGCTTCGATCCCGAGTCGACGGCGGTCGGGTACCACGACCTCCGGGCCGCGATCCTGGCCCGACTCGACGAGATCCCCTCGCTCGACGAGGACCGGATCCTCCGCGCCTTCCTCCGGATGATCGAGGCCACGGTGCGCACCAATGCCTTCCTGCCGGACCGGACCGCGCTGGCCTTCAAGGTCCGGTCGTCGGAGGTGCCCGACGTCCCCGATCCGAAGCCATTCGCCGAGATCTTCGTCATCGGCCCCGAGGTCGAGGGCGTCCACCTGCGCGGCGGTCCCATCGCCCGGGGCGGGATCCGCTGGTCGACCCGGCGAGAGGACTACCGGACCGAGGTCCTCGGGCTGATGAAGGCGCAGATGACGAAGAACGCCCTGATCGTGCCGACCGGCGCCAAGGGAGGCTTCGTCCTCCGCAACCCTCCGGCCGACCAGGGGCTGCTCCGAGAGGCGATCGCCCGGCAGTACGAAGTGTTCATCCGCGGCCTGCTCGACGTGACCGACGATCTCGTCGACGGCGAGGTGGCCCACCCCAAGGGGGTCCTGGTCCACGACGGGCCCGACCCTTATCTCGTGGTGGCGGCCGACAAGGGCACGGCGACCTTCAGCGATGCGGCCAACCGAATCTCGGGGGAGTACGGGTTCTGGCTCGACGACGCCTTCGCCTCGGGCGGTTCCACCGGATACGACCACAAGGCTCTGGGAATCACGGCCCGGGGGGCATGGGCGTCGCTCGAGCGTCACTTCCGGGAGATGGGGATCGATCCGGGGGCGGACGCGTTCACCGCCGTGGGCATCGGCGACATGTCGGGGGATGTGTTCGGCAATGGGATGCTGCTGTCGGACCGCATGCATCTGGTGGCCGCCTTCGACCATCGCCACGTCTTCGTGGATCCCGAGCCAGACCCCGTGCGCTCGTTCGCAGAGCGCCGGCGGCTCTTCGAGATGCCCGGATCGACATGGGCCGACTTCGACGCAGGGGCCCTCGGCCCCGGCGGGGGCGTGTGGCCCCGTACGGCGAAGCGGATCCGGCTGTCCAAGCATGCCGGCAGGGTCCTGGGTGTCGACCGTCTCGATTTCACCCCCGACGAGCTCATCGGCGCCATCCTGCGGGCGCCCGTCGACCTGCTCTGGAACGGCGGGATCGGAACCTACGTGAAGGCGACGGACGAGTCCCACGACGAGGCCGGGGATCGGGTCAACGACGGGGTGCGTGTGAACGGGTCGGAGCTCCGGTGCCGGGTGGTGGTGGAGGGGGGCAATCTCGGCTTGACCCAGCGCGGTCGCATCGAGTTCGCCCGTGCCGGCGGCCGCATCAACGCGGACTTCATCGACAACTCGGGCGGGGTGGACTGCTCGGATCGCGAGGTCAACCTCAAGATCCTGCTTGGCGAGGCCGAGCGCCGGGGCGAGATCGACCGGGCCGAGCGCAATGCCATCGTGGCGGCGGCCGCCCGAGACGTCGTGGACGCCATCCTCTACGACAACTTCCAGCAGGCCCAGATCGTCTCCCAGGAGCGGGCCGCATCGTCGAGGCGCATGGACGGGTACGAGCGGCTCATGGTGACGCTGACGGAGTCGGGCATCCTCGATCGCGACCTGGAGGGACTTCCCTCCTCAGAGGAGATGGCCGAGCTCGCCCGAGCCGGGGGAGGCCTCAGCCGTCCCGAGCTGGCGGTGCTGCTCGTCGACGCCAAGCGCTGGCTGAAGGAGGCCCTGGCGGGCTCCGACCTGCCGAACGACGAGGTGTTCGACACCGATCTCCTCGGCTACTTCCCAAGGGAGGTGTCACGCCGATTCGGTCACCTCGTCCCATCCCATCCCCTGCGCCGTGAGCTGGTCTCGACTTTGCTGGCCAACGAGATCGTGAACGCCGAAGGCGCGGTGTTCGTCAGCCGCCTGTGCCGGCAGACGGGCGCCGACCCGGCCGATGTGGTCCGGTGCTACCGGATCGCCCGCGACGTGTCCGGGGCGGTCGCCAACTGGGAGGCGATCGAGGCTCTGTTCGGGACGGTCGACCTCGAGACCTGGACCGAGCTGATGGACCGGGCCGACCGGCTGATGGCGAACCTCACGCGGTGGTATCTCGGTCACGCCCGCCGGGCCCCCATCCGTCAGACGCGCGAGGCCGGTGCCCCGGCCTTCCACGCGCTCCTCGAGGGGCTACCGGCCTGCGGGCCGGAGGCCTGGCGGGACGGCATCGTCGCCGGCGTCGAGGAGCTCGGACGGCTCGGAGTGCCGGAGCCCGTGGCCCGGCGACACGTCCTTGCCGAGGCGCTCCTCCAAGCCCCGGACGTCCTCGAGCTGGCGGAGGCCTCCTCCCGCACACCGGTCGAGGTCATGGGCGTGATGCTCCATGTCTCGCGGGCGGTGGGCCTCGACCGGCTCCAGGCCGGTGCGCGCTCGGTGCAACCGTCGGATCCCTGGGAACGGTGGGGGCTCCAGACCATGCAGGACGAGCTGGCGGCGGTCGAGCGTCGGCTGACCGCGGCGGTGCTGGCCGAGTCGACGCTGCCCCCGGCCGAGGCGGTCTCTCATTTCCTGGCCGAGCGGGCCTCCGGCCTCGCCCGGCTGGTGCGGTTCATGCGTTCGCTGGGAGATCGGCCCCCTGGCGAGCTGTCGTCGCTCCTCGTCGCCACCCGTCAGATCGAGACGCTCATCGACTGAGCCGGCCACGGAGATCGACGAGGACTTCCGCGGCCCGTTCGATCGACCCGAGGGTGATCGGGTCGAGGACCAACTGGACCGCGTCGATCCCGGCGCCGGCGAACCGCTCGAGAGTCCCGGCGATCTCCGCCGTCGACCCGCTGATGGGCTCGAGGCTGTTGCGCCGAGACGCCGCCGGCCCGAGCTGGATCAGCACGGCCACCGTCTTCTCGACCGTGCCCGGATCGCGGCCGGCCGCCTCGCACCCCCTCCGCAGTGCCTCGAGGGGCCGGGCGAGACCTTCGGGCCGGTTGCCGAACTCGTCGAACCAGACGTTCCAGGCCGACACGTGGGGGAGGGTGGCGGCCAGCATGCGGGGACCGATCGACCCGACCATGAACCCGGGACCGCCGGGCCGGGCGGGGGGAGGGAGCAACTGGGCGCCCTCCAGTCGGTAGAACTCGCCCTCGAAGTCGAATCGCTCGCCGGCCAGCAGGCGTCTGAGGATCTCGAACGCCTCCTCGAACCGGGCGACCCGACGCGCATAGGGAAGGCCGAAGGCCCGGAACTCCACCTCGTTCCAGCCTGCACCCACCCCAACCATCAGCCTGCCGCCGCTCACCTCGTCGACCGTGGCGACGATCTTGGCGAGCACCGCCGGCTCGTGGAAGGGGAGGGCAGCCACGAGCGGGCCCAACTCGACCCGCCGGGTGACGGCGGCGACGGCCGCCAGCTGGGTCCAGGCCTCCCACGGCCCGGACCGGACACCCTCCTCCTCGTAGAGCAGGTGATCGCCCACCCAGATCGAGTCGAATCCGAGCCCCTCGATGGCCTCCGCCATCCCCCTGATCTCCGGCCAGCGCACCACCCGCTCGACCTCGGGGAGCTGGATGCCGACGCGCATGGGAACAGGATCCTCGTGCGAGAGGCGGGAAGCAAGACGAGGCGTAGTCCCCAGCCTCCGGCTGGGGGACAAACCCCACGCGGACACGACCGGCCGAGCGGAGCTCAGCTGGTCGGACGGCTTCGGAACCGCTCGATCATCTCCGGGTGGATCCGCTTCAGGGCCCGGTCCTCGAACGGCGCCAGCAGGCGCCAGCCGATGTCGAGGGTCTGCTCGATCGTCCGGTGCTCGTCTTGGTCGACGAACTGCTCCTCGAACGCCCGGGCGAAGTCGAGGAGGCGGCGGTCGGGCTCGGTGAGGCTCCCCTCGCCGATGATCGCCACGAGCCGCCGGAGGTCCCTGCCCTCGGCGTAGAACGCGTAGAGCTGATCGGCGAGCTGGCGGTGGTCCTCCCGGGTCCGACCGGGCCCGATGCCGGCCTTCATGAGCCGGCTGAGGCTGGGGAGCACGTCGATGGGCGGATCGATCCCCCGCTGGTGGAGCTCGCGGGAGAGCACGATCTGGCCTTCGGTGATGTAGCCGGACAGGTCGGGGATCGGATGGGTGATGTCGTCGTCGGGCATCGACACGATGACGAGCTGGGTCACCGAGCCCACCCGGCCGTGGATGCGACCGGCCCGTTCGTACAGCGACGCGAGGTCCGTGTA
>JAWOJB010000054.1:0-71493 GCA_046484325.1 Acidimicrobiia bacterium
GTACCCGTACATCTGCAACGAGTACTGCGGCATCGGCCACGCCGCCATGTTCGGCACCCTCCGGGTGGTCAACCCGGGCCAGACGGGAGGTGACCAGTGACCCTCGAAGCCACGCGTCCGGCATACGAGCTCACTCGCCAGGACAAGCGGTTCATCGGTTGGCACGTCCTCGTCGCCATCGTCGCCCTGGCGATCGGCAGCCTGTTCGGCCCCCTCCAGTCCTTCCAGTTCGCGGGCCTCGACCTGTACCCGCTGCTGCGGCCGGTCATCCAGTCCTACTACCAGGGGCTCACGCTCCACGGGGTGCTCAACGCCCTCGTCTGGACGACATTCTTCATCGTCGGGTTCACGAACCTCACCACCATCGTCGGGCTCGGTCGCCCGCTCACCCATCCCAGGCTCAACCGGGCCGGGTTCTGGGTGATGCTGATCGGTCTGGTGATGACCGCCATCCCGATCCTCCTGAACACGGCGACGGTCCTCTACACCTTCTACCCGCCGATGCAGGCCGACCCCTTTTTCTACCTGGGCCTCGTGCTGCTGGTGGTCGGGTCCTGGATCGAGGGGTATGGCTTCTTCCTCACGCTGCGGGCGTGGCGCAAGGAGAACCCTGGCGTCCGCACCCCGTTCATCGCGTTCGGCGGGGTACTGAACGCCGCCATGTGGCAGATCGCCACCCTCGGGGTGGCGGTGTCGATCCTCACGATGCTGCTGCCCGCGTCGGTCGGGCTCATCGAAGGGACCGATCCGCTGCTCGCCAGGACCTACTTCTGGTTCACCGGCCACCCGCTCGTCTACTTCTGGCTGCTGCCCGCCTACGTGTCGTGGTACGGCATGCTGCCCAAGCAGGCGGGGGGCAAGCTCTTCAGCGACTCGCTGGCGCGGCTCGCCTTCTGGCTGTTCCTCATCGTGTCCGTTCCGGTGGGCTTCCACCATCAGTTCGCCGATCCAGGGATCCCGGAGGTGTGGAAGCTCATCCACGCCGTCCTGACCTATGGGGTGTTCTTCCCCTCGATGCTGACGGCCTTCACCGTGATCGCCTCGCTCGAGTACGCGGGCCGCAAGCGCGGCGGCACCGGGCTGGTCGGCTGGATCCGGGCGTTGCCGTGGAAGGACCCGTCGGTCGCCTCCCAGTTGCTCGCTGGGATCCTCTTCATGTTCGGCGGGATCTCGGGGCTCACCAACGCCAGCTACAACCTGAACCTGGTGGTCCACAACACCGCCTGGGTGCCCGGCCACTTCCACCTGACGGTGGCGACCGCGGTGACCCTGTCCTTCATGGGGATCACCTACTGGATGGTGCCCCACATCACCGGGAAGAAGCTGTGGAGCCCGCGGACGGCGCTCGTCCAGGCGTGGACCTGGTTCGTCGGCATGATCATCTTCTCGAACGCCATGCACGTGCTCGGCCTGCTCGGTGCGCCCCGACGGGTCCCGCTCGGCGATGCCCCCTATGTCCCAGAGGAATGGGGCGGCCACATCCTTCGGGTCAGCATCGGCGGTGCCATTCTGCTGGTGTCGGTGATCCTCTACCTCGTCGTCATGTACAAGACGGTGCGGAGCAAGCCGGCCGACCCCGTGGACGTGCCGGCGGTGCCGATCGCAGAGTCGATCCGGGACCCACAGCTCACCCCCGGTTGGCTCGACAACTGGAAGTGGTGGCTGATCGCCACCGGGGCGCTGCTCGTCATCTCGTACGGCCCCCAGCTGTACGCCCAGATCTCCCAGATGCAGCTGAACGCCCCGGGTTTCACCCCCTGGTGATCCCGGCGTGAGCCCCTGCCGGTCGATCTCTCCGGCACGGTGACGACCGGCACCCCCGGCCCGGGCGAGGTCCGGTTCCGTCGGGCCCTGACCGGGCTGGAGCGCGTCACGCTGGCTGTGGAGCGGCCGGTCCGCCGTATGGTTTCGTCGCAGCGGCTCAACCCGTTGCCGCAGGCCGGCACGATCAGCGTCTTCCTGCTGATCGTCGTGACGATCTCCGGGATCTACCTGACGTTCTTCTTCCCGTTCGGCTTCGAGGCCTCCTACGAGGCGGTCGTTCGACTCGAGGCGCACCCCATCCAGCGGGCGGTACGGGCCCTGCATCGCTATGCCTCGGGGGCCCTGGTCCTCACCACGCTGGTCCATGCCTGGCGCACCTTCGTGATGGCCCGGTTCACCGGTCCGCGCCGGTGGCGCTGGGTGACCGGGGTGGCCGCGCTCGTGATCGTCTGGCTGGCCGGGGTCACCGGCTACTGGCTCATCTGGGACGAACGGGCGCAGGCCATCACCGAGGCCCTCATCCGGCTGCTCGAGGGCTTCGGCGCCGGCGCCTCGCTGGTGGTGAACCGGCTGGCGGGGTCGGCCGCCGGCAGCGGGTGGGAGGTGATCTTCGTCATCTGGCTCGCTCACCTCATGCTCACGGCGGTGGTCGGCTGGTTCCTCTGGCGCCACCTGCGTCGGACCCAGCACCGCTGGCTTCCACCCCGTCACTGGATGTGGATCATGGGAGGCTCCCTCGTCCTCGTGTCGATCCTGGTCCCGGCCGGGGTGCTGGCGGCCACCGACTTCGCGACGATGCCGGGGGCGATGCCACTCGACCCCTTTTTCCTGTTCCTGCTGCCCCTGTTCCTCTCGTCGTGGCCGTGGGGGGTGGTGGTGGCCGGTGGCTTGCTCACGGCTCTGGCGATGGCGGTCCCCTGGTTGCTCCACCGGTCCGAACCGGGGGTCGTCACCATCGACGAGGATGCCTGCACGGGGTGCAACCTGTGCGTGATCGATTGCCCCTACCAGGCACTGGCCCTCGTCGACCGCGCCTCGTTCGAGCTCTCGGAGACACGGCGTGAGCGGCCGGTGGCGATCGTCGAACCGGATGCCTGCGTGGCTTGCGGCATCTGCATCGGCTCGTGCTCGTTCGGGGCCATGTCACTCCCGGGTTTCGAGGCGGTCCCGACCGTCGAGGTGGTGGGCCGTCGGGTGATCCTCACGTGCGAGCGGCACCGGCGACATCTGGGAGATCCGGGTCCCGAGGCGGTGGTGGTCGGCTTCGCCTGCGCCGGGATGGTCCACCCGCAGATCATCGGGAGCCTGGCGGAGGCGGGCGCAGGCTCGATCCAGGTGGTCGGGTGTCCTCCGGGCGACTGCGCCTTCGGTTTCGGCAATCAGATCCTCTCCGAGCGGTTGGAGGGCGGGCGACGGCCCCATCTCGCCAGGGCCTGGGAGGGCGTGGTCAGCCAGGACTGGGTGGCGCCGTCCGAGCTGGCCAGGGCGGCGTCGGAGCCCGGCGCGCATCCCTCGGCCGATGCCACGGCCCGACCCCCCGGACGCCGCACCTGGCTGGGCGCCGGAGCCCTCGTGCTGGCCTCGATCGCCGCGGTGGCGGTGGCCTCGGATGCACCCTGGCGACCGGACGCCGCCGGAGCGGAGGTCGTGATCGTCGTCGACCACGTCCCGGGCCGGGTGCTCGACGGGGGATCGGTGCCTGTGGGGACCCCGGGCTCGGGCGCCCGGCTCGAGGTGTCCGTCGACGGCGTGCCGGTCCTCTCCGAGGACCTGGCGATCGCCCTCGGCCGGGATCCGGGGGTGGTTGCCTTCCGGCGCCTCCCCGTCGACGCCGGTCGTCGGGAGGTGCGGGTCGAGCTGGTCGATGGCGCCACGGGAGAGCGCGCCGAGCTGTTCGCCGGCCCGGCGGATCTAGCGCCGGGGAACCGCCTGATCGTCGAGGCTCGCGATGCGCCTCCCTCCGATGACGTGGTCCTCGGCGAGCAGATCTTCTCCGCCTCCTCGATCGGTGGGGGCGCCGGTTGCGTGATCTGCCACTCGATCGAGCCCGATGGTCGAGGCGTCGGTCCATCGCTGTACGGTGTGTCCGTGACCGCTGCCACCCGGGTGCCCGGCCTGTCGGCCGAGGAGTATCTCCGGCGGTCCATCATCGAGCCCGACGCCTATGTGGTCGAGGGCTATCCGGCCGGTCAGATGCTGCCGATCTACGAGGAACGTCTGAGCGCCCAGGAGCTCGATGCGCTCGTGGCGTACCTCATGACACTGCATGGAGGAGGTTGAGATGCGGTGGAGGATCGTGCTGGTGGCCGGCCTGGCACTGGTGCTGGGCGCGTGCGGGGGCACGGACGAAGGCGGCGGTGAGCCTGTCGACGGCGAGGCCCTGTTCTCCCAAACGGTGCTCGAGGGTCGGGCGGGCTGCACCACCTGCCATTCGCTCCAGGAGGGCGTGGCGCTCGTGGGCCCGTCTCTGGCCGGCGTCGGAGCCCGGGCCGGCGACCGGGTGCCCGGCCTGTCGGGAAAGGAGTACCTTCGGCAGTCCATCCTGGACCCCGACGCCTACGTCGTCGAGCCGTATTCGGCCGGCGTGATGCAGTCTTGGGACGGCATCCTCAGCGATGCCCAGGTCGACGCTCTGGTGTCCTACCTGTTGTCGCTCCAGTGAGACAATGTCCTCACCGATGACGCCGCCATCAGGATTCAGGGAAGATCTCCTCGGTCCCGGTTCCGTCGACCCCGTCGATGGTCCGCGTGCCGGTGAGCCGGCCGTCGGGCTGGACCAGGTAGACGGCGGTGCCGGAGCTGTCGCCCCGGGGGCCGCGGATGGTTCGCCACTCGACGGTGAACGTGTCCCCGTCGACGATCCCGTCGCCCTCCAGGATGGCGCCGGTGATCACCCAGACCACGGTGAACCGGCCAGGGTCCTCGGTGGCCTCGATCGCCACCGTGCCGGAGTATTCGATGCCGACGGGGTCGACGCCGTTCACGATGTAGGTCCCGGCCACGCCCGGCCGGTCGTCGAGGGTGGCCCCGGGGATGGCGCAGCCGGCGATGACGAGGGAGATCAGGAGCAGGGGGAGGCGGGCCACGGGCTCTTCGATGCTACCGCCCGTCCTGGTCTGCCCCGCTGGGCCGGGTGGGTGATCGGCACCGCCGCCGTGGTGGTCCTGGCCGTGGTGGCCTTCGCCATCTTCCAGCCGATCCAGGTCCTCCCACGGATCCGGCTGGCACCAGGGTTCGCGCTCGTCGACCAGTCGGGGGCGACCGTGACGAGTGAGGATGCCCGGGGCGCCGTCACCCTCTACACCTTCGCCTACGCGGCCTGTGACGAGGAGTGCGATGCCATCAATGCCACCATGCGAGAGGTTCGCGACCGGGTGGCCGGCGAGGTGGACTTCGGAGACACCCCCTTCCGTCAGGTCACGATCTCCTTCGACCCCGAACGCGACACTCCCGAGGCCCTGGCCGTGGCCGCCGCCGGCTCCGGCGCCGACGGCGATTCCTGGCTCTGGGCGAGCCCCGATCCCTCGCTCCTGACCACCGTGGTCGGCGCCGGGTTCAAGGCGTGGTACGAGCCCCAACCCGACGGGAGCTTCCGGTTCGATCCGCTCTTCGTGCTCGTCGACGGCTGGGGGGTCGTCCGGGGCGAGTACCGATACCAGACTGTGGCGGGGGAGGCCGACAAGATCGTCCGGCACGCCGGGCTCCTGGCCGAGGAGCTCCGCAACTCGAGCGGCGTCGCCTCCCTCGCCTATGAGGCCGCCCACGTCTTCCTGTGCTACCCGTGAGGGAGGGTCCGTGATCGACGAAGACCATCTCGACGAATCGGGGACGGCGGCACCGAACCGACGCCGGTGGCCACTTGTGGTCGGCGTCATCGGTGTGGTCATCGCCGCCTCGATCCTCCTGTTCTCCTGGCTGCGGCCCCACACCTACACCGGGTTCGTCCTCCAGTCGCCCACCCCGGCCCCCTCGATGACCGGCTTGTTCGACCACACCGGGGCACCGGTGGACCTCGAGGCCTACCGAGGCGACGTGGTCCTCGTGTACTTCGGCTACACCCACTGCCCCGACGTGTGCCCGACCACCCTCGCCACCGCCGCCAAGGCGATCGAGCAGCTCGGTCGCCGGGGGGAGCGGGTCCATCTGCTCATGGTCACGGTGGATCCCGAGCGGGATACCGCCGCCTACCTCGCCGACTACGTGACCTTCTTCGACGCACGCTTCCTCGGGGTGTGGGGCGACCCGGACGACATCGCAGCCACGGCCACCCTCTACTCGGTCTACTACCAGAAGGGCGAAGGGACCGTCGAGACGGGGTACGTCGTCGATCACACCGCCACCCTCATGGCCATCGACCCCGACGGGTTCATCAGGGTGCTCTACACGCCAGAGCACACCGCCGATCAGCTGGCGGTCGACCTCGAGGAGTTGCTGTCATGAGGAAGCCGACACTGCTGGTCGCGATCGCGCTGGCCACTTCCGCCTGCGGCGGGGGTTCGGATGGCGTCACCGTCGACGATCCGTGGGGCCGGACCTCGCCGATGAACGCCGAGCTGGGGGCGTTCTACATGACCATCGAGAACGGTGCCAACACCGCTGACCGGATCGTGGCGGGGAGCTCCGACCGGTGCTCGGCGATCGAGTTCCACAACTCGTCGATGGACGCCGACGGGGTCATGAGCATGGCACCAGCTCCTGAGCTGTTCGTCGTCCCGGCCGGCGGGAGCCTCGAGCTGAGGCCGGCCGGGCTCCATGTGATGTGCGTGGGTCTCACCGCCCCTCTGGTCGATGGCGAGATGGTCGAACTGGACCTCGAGTTCGAGCAGGCCGGGACGGTACCGGTCGAGGTGAGCGTGGAGGATCGGTAGCAATGCGCGGTGTGCGGTGCGCCATGCGCCATGCGCCTTGCGCCGTGCGCTCGACGCCGTGCCCTTCATGCCGTGCACCCAGGCGATCGGCCGACCGCTGACTACCGACCGCTGAGCGCCTTTCGCATCCCCGCCAGCCAGCGATCCCGGTCCCCTGCCCGGCGCCGCTCGTACTCGGCCACCTCGGGGTGGGGGAGGATGAGGAAGCGCTCGTCGCTCAGCCCCTCCACCACGAGGTCGGCCACCTCTTCCGGTTCGATCGCCCCCGGCCGGAGCATGTCCCCCAGGCGACCGGTCGCGTCGAGCATGTCGGTCCGTACGCCCTGCGGGCAGAGGCACGACACCCGCACCCCGGCATCTCCGTGGGTGATGGCGATCCACTCGGCGAGGGCGACCACCGCGTGCTTGGTGACTGCGTAGACGGCCGAACCCGGGCTGGTGAGCAGACCGGCCGCCGACGCCGTGACGAGCAGGTATCCGCCGCCCCGGACCCGCCACTCGGGCACGAGGTGGCGGGCGGCGTGGAGGTGGGCGAGTGTGTTGACCTCCCAGCTGCGCTGCCAAGACCCGTCGTCGAGGTCGAGGCCGCCCTCCATCGCGATCCCGGCGTTGGCACAGAACAGGTCAACCGGTCCGAACGCCTCCCGCGCTGCCTCGATGAGGCGGATCGTGTCCTCCTCCCGGCGTACGTCGACGGCCAGGCCCACACCGCCCACCTCGCCGGCGACCCGGCCGGCCGCCTCCCCGTCGAGGTCTCCGACCACGATGCCCGCCGGCTGTTCCCGGGCGAATCGCCTGGCCAACGCAGCGCCGATCCCTCGGCCGCCGCCGGTGATCACGATCACGGCTCCACGAAGCTCCATGGTCGGACGGTACCGGGGGGAGCAGGCTCCCGGGCGCGGGGACGGGCGATTGCGCACAGGCGGGGGGATCCGCCACCATCGCCGGATGGGTGGCACCAGCCTCTGGATCCTCGGCGACCAGTTGAGCCGCGGCCACCCCGGACTCGAACAGGCCGACCGGGTGGTGATGGTGGAGTCGGCGGAGCGCGCACGGCGTCGCCCCGTCCACCGCCGCAAGCTCACGCTGCTCCTCTCGGCGATGCGCCACCGGGCCGTCGAGATCGAGGCGTCGGGCCTCGAGGTCGACTATCGGATCGTCGAGGCAACACTCGCCGGGCTCGAGGCCCACGTCGCCGCCCACCGGCCGGAGCGCATCCTCACGATGGACGCATCGGAGTGGGCCGGATCCCGGTTCCAGGCATCGCTCGGCGAGCGGTTGGGGGTGCCGGTGGAGGTACTGCCGAACACCCAGATGCTGGCGGGGCGTTTCGACCCCTTCCCCGACATGGAGCCGTTGAAGCCCTTGGTGATGGAGCGCTTCTACCGGAAGATGCGGGTCCACTTCGGCCTCCTCCTCGATCCGGCGGGCGAGCCGGAGGGAGGAGCCTGGAACTTCGACGCCGACAACCGTCGAGCCTATCCGAGGACGGGCCTCCGGCCGCCACCGGTCCCCTCGCACCCACCCGATGCGACGACCCGCGAGGTCATGACCGAGGTTGCGTCGATGCCCGGCATCGGCTCGGTCGATGGTTTCGACCTGGCCGTCACCAGGGAGCAGGCGTTGGAAGCCCTCGATGACTTCCTCACCCACCGACTGGAGTGGTTCGGGCCCTACGAGGACGCCATGAGCGCCCAGCACGACGTGCTGTACCACTCTGTGCTGTCCCCCTATCTCAACGTCGGCCTGCTCGACCCGCTCGAGGCCTGCCAGGCTGCCGAGGCCGCCTACACGGAGGGCCGGGCGCCGATCAACAGTGTCGAGGGCTTCGTGCGCCAGATCGCCGGGTGGCGCGAGTTCGTGTACTGGAACTACCGGCGGCTCATGCCGGACCTCGCGAGGATGAACGACTGGGGCCACCACCTCCCGCTTCCGGCGTTCTTCTGGACCGGCGACACCGACCTGCGCTGTCTGTCGACGGTGATCCGGCGGGTCCTCGACACCGGCTACTCGCATCACATCGAGCGGCTCATGGTGCTCTGCAACTTCGCCATGCTCGCCGGCATCGACCCCCGGGAGGTGAACGAGTGGTTCCTCTCCTGCTACGTCGATGCCTACGAGTGGGTCGTGACCCCCAACGTGGTGGGCATGGGCCTCAACGCCGACGGGGGGATCGTCGCCACCAAGCCCTACGTGGCGTCGGCCCGCTACATCGACCGGATGTCCGACTTCTGCTCCGAATGCCGCTACGACCCGGCGAGGCGGACCGGCGACGACGCATGCCCGTTCAATGCCCTGTACTGGGACTTCCTCATTCGGAACGAGGAGCGGCTACGTGCCAACCCCCGGCTCGGTCCGGCCGTGCTCGGGCTGCGCCACCTCGACGAGGACGAGCGGATGCGGGTGGCCGAGGTGGCATCCGAGTTCCGGGTGTCGTTGGGATGAGCAGCCGGATCAGGCTTCGAGCAACGCAGGTTCGATCTCGAACAGGGGAGCCGCCCCGGCCGTGATCGACGGGACCAGTCCGAAGGCCGACGGTAGGAGTTGCTCGCCGTAGAACCGGCAGGTCGCCACCTTGGCCTGCAGCCAGGCGGCGTCGCCGGATCCCGACTCGAGCAACCGGAGTGCGGCCAGCGCGGACCTCGCCATCAGCCAGCCACCGGTGACGTTGCCGAAGAGCCTCAGGTAGGGGGTCGCCCCGGCCAGGGCGTCGTCGTACTCACCCGCGGCGATCCTGGCCCCGAGCCAGGCGGAGGCATCCGACAGGGCCGACACCCCCTCGCGCAGGTGGGTGCGGAAGGTGTCGAGCTCATCGATGCCCTCCATGGCGGCCGCGGTCCCCCCGATCTCGGACAGGAACTCGGCCAGGACCGCCCCGTCCCGCAGCGGCAGCTTGCGGAGCACCAGATCGATCGCCTGGATCCCGTTGGTCCCCTCGTAGATCGGAGCGATCCGAGCGTCCCGGTAGTGCTGGGCGACACCCGTCTCCTCCACGTACCCCATGCCCCCGTGCACCTGGATCCCCAGCGAGGTGAGCTCGACGCCCAGGTCGGTGCACCAGGCCTTGGTGATCGGGGTGAGCAGGGCCACCCTCTCGCCGGCCCGCCGCCGCAGATCCTCGTCGTCGGCGTGATGCTCGTGATCGACCCCGGCTGCGGCGGTGTAGAGCAGGCAGCGCATCGCCTCGTTGTAGGCCCGCATCGTCATCAGCATGCGGCGTACGTCGGGGTGGTCGATGATCGGTGAGCTCTCGGTCGGGTCGGCTCCGATCGCCCGGCCCTGCCTCCGCTCGACGGCGTAGGCGAGGGACGCCTGGTAGGCCCGTTCTCCCATGGCCAGGCCCTCGATCCCCACCCCGATCCGGGCGCTGTTCATCATCGTGAACATGTACCGCATACCCTGCTGCTCGTCCCCGAGCAGGTACCCGATCGCGCCCTTTCCCTCGTCGCCGAAGGCGACGACGCAGGTGGGGGAGGCGTGGATGCCGAGCTTGTGCTCGAGCGACACCACCTTCACATCGTTGCGCTCGTCGGGGTTCCCGTCGGCGTCGAGCAGGTACTTGGGGACGATGAACATCGAGATCCCCTTCGTACCCGGGGCGGCATCGGGGGTCTTGGCCAGCACGAGGTGGAGCACGTTGTCGGTGAGGTCGTGGTCGCCCCAGGTGATGAAGATCTTCTGCCCGGTGATCCGGTAGCTGCCGTCGGCCTGGCGCACGGCCCGGGAGGACAGGGCGCCGACGTCGGAGCCGGCGTGTGGCTCGGTGAGGCACATCGTGCCGCTCCACTCGCCCGACACGAGCTTCTCGAGGTAGGTGGCCCGCTGCTCCTCGGAGCCATGCTGGAGCAGGGCTTCGATCGCCGCCTGGGTGAGCATCGGGGCGAGAGCGAAGGCCATGTTGGCCGACTTGAACATCTCCTGGAGCACGATGCCCACGGTGTAGGGGAGGCCGCCGCCGCCCCACGCCTCGGGCAGGTGGCCACCGCCCCATCCGGCGTCGACATACTTCCGGTAGGCGGCCGGGAACCCGTCAGGGGTCTTGACCGACCCGTCGGGCTGGAGTCGGGAACCGACGACGTCCCCTGCCCGGTTGAGGGGCGACATCACCTCCGAGAAGAACCGCGCCGCCTCGGCGAGCAGCCCGGAGACGGTGTCGGGATCGGCGTGCTGGAAGCCGTCGAGCTTGGCGACCTCGGCGAGGCCGGCCACCTGGTTGAGGGCGAAGTCGATGTCCTTGAGGGGGGCGACGTACTCCGGCATGGCACTCCTCGCGGCGGATCGGCGTTGACGGAACGATACCGACCGGGAGCGATCACCGGACAGTGGTCGGACGTCACTTCCATCCGCCGAAGTGGGCTCGGGACATGGCATGCGGAGAGATGAGGCGGTACCCTTCTCCCATGCCCCGCATCAAGGCCGAGAGCATCGAGGCCCATAAGGACCTGGTGCGCCGCGAGCTGCTGGATGCGGCCCACGCCTTCCTCTGTGAGACCCGATCCGCCGACG
Source organism: Acidimicrobiia bacterium (assembly GCA_046484325.1). Lineage (GTDB taxonomy): Bacteria > Actinomycetota > Acidimicrobiia > Spongiisociales > ZC4RG35 > JAWOJB01. The sequence goes on from JAWOJB010000054.1 coordinate 11,139, forward strand.
TGAACCTGGCAGAGGTGGCGGCTCGGGCCGGGATCGGCCGTACGACCTTCTACGAGTATTTCCGGGACCGTGACGATCTGGTGGCGTCGCTGGTCGAGGAGATCCTGCCGGGGGTGGTCGATCGCCTGATCGCCTCGGTCCCCCCCGAGGGACGGTACGCCGAGAGGCTGCGGGCCATGGCCGTCGCCACCGTCGAATACCTCGCCGCCGACGAGGTGCTGGGGCTCATCCTCCACAGGGAGCTCCCCCGGCTGGGCCAGTCGGCCCAGGATCGGATCGCCCTCGCCCACGCCGATCTCACCCAGGAGATGGCAGCTCTCTACCGGAAGGGCGTCGAGGCGGGCGAGTTCGTGTCGCTCCCGCCCGCCCTGGCCGGTCGCTTCATCCACGAGGTCACCATGGCCGGCGGCAAGGCCGTGATCGCCTCGGCCGGGTCGCACGAGGCCGTGCGCGACGTCGCCGGCGTCACCGCCGACTTCCTGGTCCGCGGGCTCCGGTCCGCCTAGCCCGAATCGGGCGTCTGTTATCCCCGTTCCCCCCCGGTAATCTGACGAGCCCACATGGAGCCGATGCAGGACACCGTCGAGTTCGATATCGGCGCGCCGCCGGATGGGGACCCCGTCCGCCCGCTGGTGCTCAACCGCGAGCTGTCCTGGCTCGACTTCAACAGCCGGGTGCTGGCCCTCGCCGAGGATCCCGATCTGCCGATGCTCGAGCGGGCCCGGTTCCTGGCGATCTGGGGGTCGAACCTCGACGAGTTCTTCATGGTGAGGGTGGCCGGGCTCAAGGAGCAGGTGGCCCACGGGGTTCGCGGCATGACCCCCGACGGGCGCACCGCGGTCGAGACGCTCGAGGGCATCCGCGACGAGGTGAGGTCGCAGGCAGATCGAGCCACCCGGGTGTTCCTCGACGATCTCGCCCCCGGCCTGGCCGCGGCGGGGGTGGCCTTCTCCGAGTACGCCAGCCTCGACGAGGGTGACCGGGCGTACATGGACCAGCAGTTCCGTGAGCTGGTCTTCCCGGTGCTCACCCCCCTCGCCGTCGACCCCGCCCACCCCTTCCCCTACATCTCCAACCTCTCCCTCAACCTGGCGGTCACCGTCCGCGACCCGGTGACCGAGGTCATCCGCTTCGCCCGGGTCAAGGTGCCGCCCAGCCTCCCCAGGTTCGTGGTGATGCCGGACGGTGAGCGGTTCGTGTCGGTCGAGCAGGTGATCGCCTTCCACATGGAGGAGCTCTTTCCCGGCATGGAGATCCTCGGCCACGACGCCTTCCGGGTCACCCGCAACGCCGACCTCGAGATCGAGGAGGACCAGGCCGAGGATCTGCTCGCCGCCATCGAAACCGAGCTGTCACGGCGCAGATTCGGGCGGGCGGTGCGACTCGAGCTCTCCCCGGAGATGGCGCCGAGGGTCAGGGACCTGTTGGTGAGCGAGTTGGGCGTCACCGAGGACGACGTGTACGTGAACGAGGGGCCGCTCGGCATCGCCGGGCTCGCCGGATTGGCCGACCTCGACCGTTCCGACCTGCTGTGGGAGCCGTGGAGCTGGGTCACCCAGCCCCGGCTGGCACCGTCGATCGGCGAGCGGCCCGACATCTTCCGCGTGATCCGGGACGGCGACATCCTCGTCCACCACCCATACGACTCGTTCGCCACCTCGGTGGCCGAATTCATCGCCCAGGCGGCTCGCGATCCGCACGTGCTGGCGATCAAGCAGACGCTGTACCGCACGTCGAAGGACAGCGTGATCATGTCGTCGCTGATGGAGGCGGCGAGCCTCGGCAAGCAGGTGGTGGCGCTGGTCGAGTTGAAGGCGCGGTTCGACGAGGAGCGCAACATCGAGTGGTCCCAGCGCCTGGAGGACGCCGGGGTGCACGTGGTGTACGGCGTGGTCGGGCTGAAGACCCACACGAAGATCGCCCTGGTCGTGCGACTCGAGGACGGCATCATCGCGCGATACGCCCATGTGGGGACCGGCAACTACAACGACTCGACGGCCCGCATCTACGAGGACCTGGGCGTCTTCACGGCAGACCCGGACATCGGGGCCGATCTCAGCGATCTCTTCAACTACCTCACCGGGTACAGCCACCAGCGATCGTTCAGGAAGCTACTCGTGTCCCCGGCCGGAACCCGGCCTGCCCTCCTCCGGATGATCCGGGAGCAGGCGGCCCAATCCGGCGGCCGGATCTTCATGAAGATGAACTCGCTCGTCGACCGAGAGATGATCGAGACGCTGTACGAGGCGTCACAGGCGGGCGCCCAGGTCGACCTCTTCGTCCGCGGCATCTGCTGCCTGGTCCCGGGTGTCCCCGGGATGTCCGAGAACATCCGGGTCCGCTCAATCGTAGGCCGCTATCTCGAGCACTCCCGGGTCTACCGCTTCGGACCGCGCGGCGGCGAGCGGAGCTACTTCATCGGCTCGGCCGACCTCATGCCCCGCAACCTCGACCGTCGGGTCGAGGCGCTCGCCCCGGTGGAGGACCCGGCGCTCCAGTTCCGCATCGACGAGATCGCCGACGTGGTGCTCGCCGACGACGTGCGCAGCTGGGAGCTGGGGCCCGACGGCGAGTGGCGCAGGATCCCGACCGAGCGGGGGATCGAGGCCCACCTCACCCTGCGCGGTTTGGCCGAGGCCAGGGCTCAGGCCCGCACCGAGGCCTGAGGGCCTTCGGGCGCTTTGCGCATTGCGAGGTGCGCGATGCGCCGGCAATCAACGATCATCCGCCAGCGCACAGCGCACAGCGCACAGCGCACAGCGGGCCATCAGGCTCCCTCTCAACGTTCACCCTCCGTTCACTCGTCGAGGCCGAGCGAGTTCACCTTGCGGCCGTAGCTTCCTCATCGCGGGTAGGGATTCACCCTGCCGCCGCGCCGCACCAGAAGGGGCGCGTCCCTCGAGTCGAGGAGAAATCACATGACACTCAGGAGCAGATGGGCGGCGCTCGCGGCCGTCTTCGCTCTCGTCCTCGCCGCCTGTGGCGGTGGTGACGCCGCCGACGACGGAGGCGACACCACGACGACTACGGCAAGCGGAGGCGGTGAGCAGACCACGACGACCGCGGCCAGCGCGGGCCTGAGCGGTGACGTCCGGATGGACGGCTCGAGCACGGTTGGCCCGCTGTCCGAGGTGGCAGCCGAGCTGTACATGCAGAAGGAGCCCGACGTCCGGGTGACGGTCGCCATCTCCGGCACCGGGGGCGGCTTCCAGAAGTTCTGCATCGGCGAGACCGACGCCAACAACTCGTCGCGGCCGATCAAGGACTCCGAGATCGAGCAGTGCGCCGAGAGCGACATCCAGTACGACTTCATCCAGGTCGCCAACGACGCCCTCTCGGTCGTGATCAACCTCGACAACCCCGTTGCATGTCTGACGGTGGAGCAGGTGAGCCAGATCTGGGACGACGGCTCGACGGTCAAGACGTGGGGTGACATCGACGGGTTGGACATCCCGGCCGATTTCGCCTCCACCCCCCTGACACCCTACGGCCCGGGATCGGACTCCGGCACCTTTGACTTCTTCACCGAGGAGATCAACGGCGAGACCGGCCGAATCCGCATCGACTACATCGACATCGGCGAGGACGACCTGGCGGCGGTCAACGCCGTGCAGGGAGATGTCGGAGCGATGGGGTACATCCCGTTCTCCTACTTCCAGGAGTCGCTCGACAAGGTCAAGGCCGTGGCAATCGACGACGGCAATGGCTGCGTGGAGTCGACCCCCGAGAACGTGCTGAACGGGACCTACACCCCGCTGGGCCGGGGCCTGTTCGTGTACTTCAGCGACCTGGCCCTGAGTCGGTTCGAGGTGCTCGACTTCGCCGATTTCTACCTCGACAACGCCCAGGAGATCGCGGAGCTGGCAGAATTCGTCCCGATGACGGACGAGCAGTTGACCGAGCAGCGCGTGAAGCTCGACGCCCTGGCCGGACGGTGATCGGTCGATCATGGTGAGCAAGGCTGTCGCGGCCTCCGGCACCGGCGCCCTCGGGCGCCGGTCGCTGGAGGCCTCCAGCTCCCGCTACGGGGAGAAGGTGATCCGCCTCCTCCTCGCGCTGTCGGCGGTCGTGTCGGTGGCCGTGACCACCCTCATCGTCATCTCGTTGGTCCGACCCACCATCGACTTTTTCCGCTTCGTGTCGTTCCGGGAATTCTTCGGAGGCACGGTCTGGGCCCCCGCCTTCGCCAACCCTTCCTTCGGGGTGTGGCCGATCGTGGTGGGCACGGCTTGGATCGTGTTGATCGCACTGAGCGTCTCCGTGCCCGTCGGCCTGCTCTCGGCGATCTACCTCTCGGAGTACGCCCCGGAGAACGTCCGTCGCAGCATCAAGCCCACGCTCGAGGTGCTCGAGGGGATCCCCACCGTGGCCACCGGCCTGTTCGGCTTCTGGCTGCTCCGGCCGCTGGCCGAGGAGCTCTTCCCGTTCCTTCCGTGGCGAGGTCCGTTCTCGACCATCGTGGCGGGCGTCGCCGTGGGCCTGATCATCGTCCCGTTGGTCGCCTCGGTGTCAGACGACGCCCTCCGAGCGGTTCCCATGGCCCTGCGGGAGGGCGCCTACGCGCTCGGGGCCAACAAGTTCGAAGTCTCGCTCCGGGTCGTGTTCCCGGGGGCGATCTCCGGCATCGTGGCGGCCGTCGTCCTCGGTGGTTCGCGGGCGGTGGGGGAGACCATGGTCGTCCTGCTCGTGGCGGGGGCCGGTAATCCACTGCTGAGCTTCAACCCGGTCCAGGGCCTCCAGACGATGACGGCGTTCATCGCCGGCAAGGCGACCGGGGACATCCCGACCGGGACCATCGTCTACGACACCATCTTCGCCGTGGGCACGCTCCTCTTCGTGTCGACGCTCGCGCTGAACATGTTCGCCATCCGGTTCGTCCGGCGCTTCCGGGAGGAGTACGACTGATGGCCGTCCGGGAACCGCGCACCGCCAGGGTCCGGATCGCCACGTCGGGAGCCAGGGCGGCAACCGAGGCCGCCCTCACGCGGGCATCCCATGGGGATCGTCTCATGGGACGTGTGTTCCTCGTCCTGATGCTCGCCGGCCTCGGGTTTGCGCTGCTCGGACTCGGGTCGCTCATTGTCTTCATGTTCTCCGAGGGAGGTGGGCGTCTGTCGTGGACCCTGTTGACGGCCGGCCCGTCGACGATCAGCCCGGAGACGGCCGGGTACCGCACGGCGATCCTCGGCACCCTCTACGTGATCACCGGGGTCATCCTGCTCATCGTCCCGCTGGGGGTGGGTGCCGCCGTCTACCTCGAGGAGTTCGCCGACAGGGAGCGGTGGTGGAACCGCCTCATCGAGCTCAACATCCAGAACCTCGCCGGGGTCCCGTCGATCGTCTTCGGCATCCTCGGGCTGGCCTTCTTCGTCCGGGGTACCTTGAGCCTCGGATTCGTGGCGGCGGCCGGCTCGCTGACCGTGGCGCTGCTGGTGCTCCCCACGGTGATCCTGGCCGCTCGTGAAGCCATCCGGGCGGTACCGTCGTCGATCTCCGACGGAGCAATGGCGCTGGGAGCGACGAGGTGGCAGACCGTGAGGCGGCAGGTCCTGCCGGCAGCCCTGCCGGGCATCCTCACCGGGGTGATCCTCGCCGTGGCCCGAGCGATCGGAGAGGCCGCCCCGCTGCTGCTCGTCGGAGCCGTCACCTTCGTCACCTTCAACCCAAGGCTCTTCGAAGGGGGGTACTCGACGCTCCCAGTCATGATCTACCAGTACGCCAACCGGCCTCAGGCCGCCTTCCGCGAGTTGGCTGCGGCAGGCGTGATCGTCATGCTGGTGCTCGTGCTGGCGATGAACGCCTTCGCGGTGTGGCTGCGAGATCACTTCGAGCGTCGCTGGTGAGCGGCCGTACGACGACCGAGATGGGAGTGCCTGACATGAACGACGCGACCGACGTGGGCACGAGCAGCGAGACCGACATGGACGCGCTGGCATCGTCGCGCGACATCCGGCTGAGCGCCCAGGCTCGGTTGCGGTCGGGGATCGGGGCCAGCGACGAGCACGAGGTCGTGTTCGATGCCTCCTCGGTCTCGGCGTGGTACGGCGACTTTCTCGCCCTCGACGGTGTGGAGATGGAGATCCACGCCCAGGAGATCACCGCGCTGATCGGGCCATCCGGGTGCGGGAAGTCAACGTTTCTCAGGTGCTTCAACCGGATGAACGATCTCATCCCCGGAGCCAGGATCGACGGAGAGATCGAGTATCACGGCGTCGACCTGTACGGTCCCAAGGTGGATCCGGTCGAGGTGCGCCGAAGGATCGGCATGGTGTTCCAGAAGCCCAATCCCTTCCCGAAGTCGATCTACGACAACATCGCCTTCGGCCCCCGGGTCCAGGGATTCAAGGGCGACCTCGACCAACTCGTGGAGGAGTCCCTCCATCGCGCTGCGCTGTGGGACGAGGTCAAGGACAAGCTCGAGGAGTCGGCATTCGCCCTCTCGGGTGGCCAGCAGCAGCGGTTGTGCATCGCCCGGGCGATCGCCACCAGTCCCGACGTGATCCTCATGGACGAGCCCTGCTCGGCGCTGGACCCGATCGCCACCCTCAAGATCGAAGAGTTGATGCTCGACCTCAAGGAGAACTACTCGATCGTGATCGTCACCCACAACATGCAGCAGGCCGCCCGGGTCAGCGATCGCACCGGGTTCTTCTCGGTCAACGTCAACGAGCGGGGCCAGCGAACCGGATACCTCGTCGAGTACGACTTCACCGACAAGCTGTTCACCTCCCCGTCCGAGAAGGAGACGGAGGACTACATCACGGGACGGTTCGGATGACCGACCAGGGCGACACGAGACAGCACTTCCACGCATCGTTGGCGGAGCTCGAGGAGAGCCTGCTGGATGTGGCCGAGCGGGCGGAGCGGGCCGTCGAGAAGGCGGTGCGGGCGCTGGTGGCAGGCGACGTCGAACTGGCTGCTCAGGTCGTGGCCGAGGATCACGAGATCGACGGGATCTACCGCCATGCGCACGACGAGTGGATCCGGCTGGTGGCGTTGCAGGCTCCGATGGGAAGCGACCTGCGCCTCCTCGCGGCCCTCTTGCATCTCGGGGTGACCTTCGAGCGGATGGGCGACCAGGCGGTGAACGTCGCCCGGATCGTCGAGATCACCCAGGGCCTCCCCCGGGCCGCCCGGATGCTCGAACGGATCCAGGAGATGGGCGACCTGGTCCGCCCGATGATCCACACCGCCATCCACTCCTTCGCCCGGCGCGACGTCGATGAGGCCCGGCTGCTCCCGGCGATGGACGAGCCGGTCGACCGGCTGAACCGCACGATGTATCGCGAAGTGCTGGAGTGTGGAAACGATCCCGAGCTCCTCGAGTGGGCCACCCAGATGATGCTCGTGGCGAGGGCTCTCGAGCGGGTGGGCGACCAGGCGGTCGACGTTGGCGAGCAGCTGGCCTTCCTCGTCACGGGCGAGTACACGGAGTGGTCTCAGCTACCGGCGGGCGACGGTGGCGACCGCTGACGGGGGGGCCCGAGTGCTCGTCGTCGAGGACGAGCCGGCCCTCGTCGACTCCATCCGCTACGCCCTAGAGTCCGACGGGTTCAACGTCTCGGTGGCGTTCAACGCCCGCGACGGGCTCGAGCAGGTGCGGTTCGGAAACCCGTCGATCGTGCTGCTCGACGTGATGCTCCCGGGCGCTTCGGGGCTCGACGTCTGCCGGCAGATCCGGACGCTGTCCGACGTTCCCATCATCATGCTCACCGCTCGGGACTCCGAGGCCGACAAGGTGGCCGGGCTCGAGCTGGGGGCCGACGACTACGTCACGAAGCCGTTCTCGATGCGCGAGCTGATCGCCCGCGTCCGGGCTCAGATCCGCCGCTCTCAACGGGCCGGGACGTTCGCCGAGACCAACGAGGTGCTGCGTGGCGGCTCGATCGAGCTCGACCTGGACGCCCACGAGGCCCGGGTTGATGGCACACCGGTTGCGCTCCGGCCAAAGGAGTTCGACCTGCTGGAGTCGCTCATGCGGCGCAAGGGCCGGCTCGCCACCCGCGAGACCCTGATCGACGAGGTGTGGGGACCCTCGTATTTCGGCGACACGAAGACCCTCGACGTCCACATCAAGCGGCTCCGCCAGAAGCTCGAGGCCGATCCGGCGCACCCGGCGGCCATCGTCACGGTCCGCGGACTCGGCTATAAGTTCGTGGATGCCTCGGAGTGAGCGGCCTGGTCGCACCCGCCTGACCAGCCGGCTGCTGTCCGGGTACGCGGTTGCGTACACCGGCTTGATCCTGGCCCTCGGGTTCGTGGCCGAGGTCGCGATCCGCTCTTCGGGGTTGGATCGGGAGGAGGCAGCTGCAGTCCGGCTGAGCATCCTGGTCACGACCGCCGTCGCCGGTCTGGCGGGTGTGGGGGTGATGGTGCTCGTCGCACGGAGGGTGGCGCGGCCGGTCGAGGAGCTCACCGAGCTGGCCGGTGCCGTCGCCGAGGGTCGCCTGGATGTCGCGCCACGCCGGTCGAGTGTCACCGAGATCGACCGGCTCGGGCTGGCGATCGGCCACATCGCCACCGACCTCGGCCGCAGGATCGAAGAGACCGAGGGGGAGCGACGCACGCTCGACGTGATCCTCTCGTCGCTGCCGCAAGGCGTCATGCTGGTCGACGGGCGCGACGTCGTGGAGTACGTCAACCCCGCCTGGCAGGAGTTGCTCGGTGTCCCCCCTCGGGATCTGCGTTCGCTGCTCCCGCGCGGGGTCGTGCGGCTCGTCCGAACGGTGCGGGCCGACCAGGCGCCCGCCGTCGAGCGCTTCGAGGTCGGCGCGCCCAGCCGGGTGCTGCGGGTGACGGCCACCCCGCTCCCCCGGGGCGGTCGCGTGCTGGTGTTGGTGGCCGACGTCACCGATCGGGAGCGGGTGGAGGCGATGCGGCGGGATTTCGTGGCCGATGCCTCGCACGAACTGAAGACGCCGGTGTCGGCCATCCTGGCGTCCGCCGAGACGCTGGAGATGGCCCTGGACGGCGACCCCGCGGACGCCCGCCGCTTCGCCGGGCGCATCCGCGACTCGTCTCGTCAACTCGCCGGCATCGTCTCGGACCTCCTGGATCTCTCCCGACTGGAGGCCGGGACGCCCACGATGGAGGCGGTTCGCTTCGACTGGGTGGTCCGGGAGGAGGCCGGGCGATATCGGGAGCGGGCGGTGGCGGCGGGGATCGACTACGCGGTCGAGACGGTCCCGGTCATCGTGATCGGGTCGGCGCCGGACCTCGGCCTGGCCGTGCGGAACCTCTGCGACAACGCGATCCGATACACCGATCCTGGGGGAGTCGTGCGCGTGCGCCTGGTGGCCGACGGCTCGTCGGGCGTGCTGACGGTGACCGACACCGGCGCCGGGATCCCCACCCGCGACCTCCCCCGCATCTTCGAGCGCTTCTACCGGGTGGACGTCGCCCGGTCGAGGGAGACGGGGGGGACCGGCCTCGGCCTCTCCCTGGTCCGGCACGTCGCCGAGCGCCACGGTGGCGGCGTCGGCGTGGAGAGCCGGCTCGGCGCCGGCTCGACATTCCGGCTCCACGTCCCGATCGCGGTCTCCGGGGGTGCCCCCCCGGCCACCGATGCCCAGGCTGCGGAGCTGTGAGTACGGGCCCGGAGCCGGGTAGCCTTCGGGGCGTGAGCATCGTCGATCAGCCCGTCGGCGAGACGGAGGCCGCGCCCGGACCCCACCTCCTCGATCGGGTGTTCTCGCCTGCCGACCTCCGATCGATGGATCACGGTCAGCTCGCAGCCCTGTGCGCAGAGATCCGCGCGTTCCTCGTCGATGCTATCTCGCGTACCGGCGGCCACCTCTCGCCGAACCTCGGCGTCGTCGAACTCACGGTCGCTCTCCATCGGGTCTTCGACTCGCCGGTCGACCGGATCTTCTGGGACGTGGGTCATCAGGCTTACGTCCACAAGCTCGTGACCGGCCGCAAGGAGGGGTTCGCCAACCTCCGCCGGCTCGGCGGGCTGTCGGGATACCCGAGCCGTGAGGAGAGCGAGCACGACTTCGTCGAGAACAGCCACGCTTCGACCTCGCTGAGTTACGCCCTGGGCAACGCCCTCGCCAATCCGGGCCACTACACCCTCGCCGTGATCGGCGACGGGGCTCTCACCGGCGGGATGGCATTCGAGGCCCTCAGCCACATCGCCGTCGCCCAGCCCCGCAACCTCATCATCGTCGTCAACGACAACGGGCGCTCGTACGCCCCGACCGTCGGGGGACTGGCGATGCTCGCCAACCTCGCCCACATCCGGATGGATCCCCGGTACGAGCACGCCAAGCGCAGGATCGGCTACCTGCTGCGCGGCTTGCCGGTCGTCGGCGAGGCCGCCGACGAGATGGCGATGCGGGTGAAGGACGCCGTCAAGCAGGTGCTGGAGCCGGCCACCGTCTTCGACGCCCTGGGACTCAAGTACTCGGGACGAATCGATGGCCACGACCTGGCGCTGCTGGAGGAGACCTTCGAGCGGGCCAAGGAGTACGAAGGCCCCGTCATCGTCCACGTCGTCACCGAGAAGGGCCTCGGCTACGAGCCGGCCATCGCCGACGAGGTGGACAAGCTGCACGGGGTCGGGTCGTTCGACGTCACCACCGGAAAGCCGGTCAAGTCCGAGCTGAAGCTCACCGACGTGGTGGGCCGGGCCCTGCTCGAGGCCGCCCGGACGCGGCCGGATCTCATCGCCATCTCGGCGGCCATGGTCACGTCGACCGGTCTCGCCGACATGGCGGAGGAGTTCCCGGAGCGGGTCATCGACACCGGGATCGCCGAGCAGCACTCGGTGACGCTCGCCGCCGGGCTGGCGATGGCGGGCATGCGCCCGGTCGTGGCGATCTACTCGAGCTTCCTCCAGCGTGCCTTCGACCAGATCGTGACGGACGTGGCGCTCCACCGCCTCCCCGTGACCTTCCTCGTCGATCGGGCGGGGGTGACCGGGCCGGACGGGCCGTCGCATCACGGCGTGTTCGATCTGTCCTACCTGCGCATGATCCCGGGCATGGTGGTGGGGGCTCCCTCCGACGCCCAGGATCTGTGCGCCATGCTCGAGACGGCTGTCGACCACCCCGGTCCGGTGGCGATCCGGTTCCCGAAGGGCACGGCCTCGGCCGTGCCCTCGCTGCCGGCGCCGCCCATCCCGGTCGGCGAATGGGCTGAACGTTCCTTCGGCGAGGATCTCGTGTTCCTGGCGTCCGGCCCGATGGTGGAGGTCGCCGAGAAGGCGGCCGGCACGCTGGCCCAACGGGGCTTCTCGGTCGGAGTCGTCGATGCGCGTTGGGTCAAGCCCCTCGATGGACGGTTGATCGACTGGGTGGCGGGCTCGAAGCGGGCGATCACCCTCGAGGACAACGTCGTGGCCGGGGGCTTCGGAGCCGCCGTGCTCGAGGCCCTCGCCGGCACGGAGCTCGCCTCCCGGGTGACCGTGGCAGGGGTGCCCGATCGGTTCCTTCCGTTCGGCTCGCAATCGGATGTGCACCACGAGATCGGCCTCGACGTCGATGGTGTCGTCGAGCTGGCGCTCGTGGTTCTGTCCGGGGCGTGAGGAGAGCCCCGGTAGCCTGAGGCCGTCAGGTTCCCAATGAGCGTTCGCTCCGTTCGATTCGCCTTCATCCTCGTGCTCGGAACCCTTTTCGGGGCCGGGGCGTATGCCGGTGTGCGCGACGGTGGCCAGGCCGTGGCGGCGGAGCCGGCCGTTTCCGCCCCTCCGACCCCGATCGTGCCACCGCCGCCGACGACTACTACCACCTCGACGACCACGACCACCCTCCCTCCGACCACCACGACGACCACGATTCCCCCAGATCCCGATCGTGGCTGGCTGGTGATCCACGGCACGGGTGATGTCACCCTCGACCCCGACTACATCCCCAACCTCCGCCGGTACGGGTACGGGTTCGCCTGGGAGGGGCTGGGAGCGCTGTTCCTGCGAGATCACCTGACGGTCGTCAACCTCGAGTGCTCGCCCTCCCGCCTGGGGACCCCGTTCGACAAGGCGTTCACCTTCCGGTGCGACCCCGATGCCCTCCCGTACGCGGTCGAGGCAGGCATCGAGGTCATGAACCTCGCCAACAACCACGGTCAGGACTTCGGTAAGGAGGCGATGCTGGACGGGCGGGCCAACGTGATCGCCGCAGGCGCCGCTCCCGTGGGGGTCGGCAAGGACCTCGCGGAGGCCACCAAGCCCGCCATCTTCGAGCTCGAAGGATGGACGGTCGCGGTGCTCGGGTTCGGCGGGGTGGTGCCGTGGGAGGCGTGGCTCGCCACCGAGGACCGGGCGGGCATGGCCAGTGGTGACGACATCCCCACGATGGTCGGAGCCGTCCGCAGGGCGAAGACGCAGGCCGATCTGGTGGTGGTCACGATCCACTGGGGTCGAGAGCTGGACACCCAGCCGCTCGCCGAGGACGTCGAGCGGGCCGAGGCCATGATCGAGGCCGGGGCGGACATCATCATCGGCCACCACCAGCACCGGCTCAACCCCCTCACGTTCATCGACGGCAAGCCGGTGGCGTGGGGGATGGGAAACTTCGTGTGGCCGCGGCTCTCCGAGGCGAGCGCCACCACGGCCGTGGCCAGGTTCGTCGTCTCACCGGAGGGCGACATCGACGCCTGCCTCATCCCGGCGTTCATCGGGGTGTCCGGCCGGCCCGAGCTCCGGGGCGAGCCGACATGCGCACCCCCGGTCGAGCCCCGCGAGGTCCCCGATGCCGGCTGAGCCGCGCGTGAACTGGCGCCCGATGCTCGCCGTCCTCGCCATGGGCGGGGTCATGATCGGGGTGGCGGGTCTCATCGCCCGCGGCGAGCAGGATCCCGGATCGGCGGGTGCGCCCACGTCGACGACCTCGACCGTCCCCGACGCCGCCGAGCCCAGCGAGGGTGGACCGGTCTCAGGACCGGACGAGACAACCACGACCACCACGCTTCGGCTCCCCGAGCGCGAGCCCGACACCGTTCCCGCCTGGACCGTCGGGCTCCCGTGGGGTGAGACGGTGGGTCTGACCATGTTCCGAGGGAACCCCACTCGTACCTGGTACGGCACGGGGCCGCTGCCGGAGACCGCCCCCGAGGTGGCCTGGCGCTATCCGGACGGCCCGATGTGTGGCAGCTCCTCGGAGGGCGGGGCGACCCGGACCTGGTGCGGCACAGGGTGGACCGGCCAGCCGGTGATCTGGGAGCGACCCGACAACGTCACCGAGGTGATCTTCGGTGCCTACGACAAGAGCGTGCACTTCGTCGATGCCGCCACCGGGCGCAGCCTCAGACCCCCCTTCCGGACCGGCGACATCATCAAGGGATCGGTCACCCTCGACCCCGACGGGTACCCGCTGCTCTACTTCGGCTCCCGGGACAACAAGCTCCGGATCGTTGCTCTCGACCGCGACGAGCCCACGGAGCTCTGGTCGCTCCATGCCAACGAGGTGAAGGGGATCTGGAACGACGACTGGGACGGCAACCCGGTGATCGTCGACGACATCATGTACGAGGGCGGGGAGAACAGCTGGTTCTTCGCGGTCGAGCTGAATCGGGGCTACGCAGCCGACGGGAAGGTCGTCGTGGACCCACGGATCGTCTTCAAGATGCCCGGGTGGACCGACGAGCTCATCGCCAAGGTGGGGCGCAACGTGTCGATCGAGAACTCACCGGCGGTGTTCGAGCAACGGGTGTACTTCGCCAACTCGGGCGGGCGGGTGGTGGGCCTCGACGTGTCGCGGGTGAGGGAGGGGGATGTCGACATCGTCCTCGACTACTGGGTCGGCGACGACGTCGACGCCACGATCGTCGTCGACCGGGAGGGGATGATCTACGTCTCGGTCGAGGACGAGCGAAAGAACGCCCGTTCGAGAGAGCTCGGCCAGCTCATCAAGCTCGACCCCTACCGGCCCGACGACCCCTACGTGTGGGGGGTGCCGGTGCCCGGCGGCAGCGGGGACGGTGGGCTATGGGCCACGCCGGCGCTCGGCGACGGCGTCCTGTACGCCTCGACGCACACCGGCGAGCTGCTCGTCGTCGACACCGACACCGGCGAGGTGGTGTGGGAGGACTCGATCGGATGGCACGCGTGGTCGTCTCCGGTGATCGTGGACGAGCGGCTGCTCGTGGCGACCTGCTCGGGGGAGCTGAGGCTCTACTCGATCGAGGACCCTCGGAGCCCTCGCCGCCTCTGGTCGATCCAGGGCTCCGAGAGCTGCATCGAGTCAACTCCGGCGGTGTGGGAGGGGGTCATCTACGTGGGTGCGAGGGACGGGTACTTCCGGGCGTACCGGTAGCCAGACCCAGTGCGCCGTGCGCTATGCGCCAGACACGGGGCTAAGCAACAGGTTCTGGACCGCCGTGCCGACCGGCCCGTCGACGTCGAAGAGGGTTGCCTCGGCACTGCCGACTCCGCTCGGATGCCAGTGGGAGAGGACCCGGGAGGCGTGCCACTCCCCCCGGGGAGGCCGGTGGATCGAGATCGTGAGGTCGGGGTTGACGAAGAAGATCTCGTCGAGGTAGGCGTTGTAGCTGATCCCGTTCCCGCAGTCGGCCAGCGGGCAGATCCGCTGAAACGGGCTCGGTTCCTCGTCGGCCAGGATCGGCACCTTGAGTCGCATCCATACGGTCGTGGGCCCGCCGCTGCCCTGGGACTGCGCCGGGTCGTACCGGACGTTCACCGAGTCGTTGAAGCCAGTCAGCCCGTGCGCGGTGGTGTGGATCGGGAAGGGGCCCGGCACGGCCACGGTGAAGTCGGGGACATCGACCTCGGGAGTCGAGACATCGATCCCGTCGGCGATCCTCAGGTGCATCCCGTACGCCCGGGCGAAGATGGTGTCGTCGTCGAAGATCTCCGCCTCCGTGAGCGTGACCTGCCTCCCCGGGCGGCGGATCTCGCCCTGGGCCCGGAACCCGGTCATCGGGACGGGCCTCATCAGCTCCACGGTCATCCGTGCGAGGTGCATGTCGGGCACGAGGCGCTCGACGGCCCGAGCCATGAGGGCGGTCGGCGGCCCGGCGTGGCAGGCCCCGGGGTCCCACGGGCCGCGAGTGTGCTCGGTGGGAAGGAAGCGGAGACCGTCGGGGGTCGTGAAGTAGGCGGCGGCCACCTACAGCTCCGACCACAGATCCCGGGTGGCCAGATCGATCACCGTCCAGGCCATTCCGAGGGCACCGTCGCGGATCGCCCGATGCCCGTCGGGCGTGAGGGTGTGGGCGGCGAACTCCTTCTGGTGGTTCACCGCCGGGGCCGAGTCGATGCCCAGCATCGGGTGGATCGACGGGACGACCTTTGACACGTTCCCCATGTCGGTCGAGCCCGACCGGTCGGGGGGGATCTCCGCTCCACGGGCCATCGGCCTCCCGAGCGAGGCGGCGTTGGCCGTGAACAGCTCGACCAGAGTGGGGTTGTGGATCATGTCGTCGTAGGTGTGGCCGACCTGTTCGATCTCGACCCGGCAGCCGGTTGCGGTCGCCGCCCCCTCGAAGCAGGCCCGGACCCGGGGGAGCAGCTCTTCGAGGCGCTCGCGGGTCTGGGCACGCACGTACCAGGACGACCGTGTGTAGGCGGGGACGATGTTGGGGGCCTCGCCACCCTCGTGGATGATCCCGTGGATCTTGTCGGTGGGGTAGATCGCCTGGCGAAGAGTGGAGATGTTGACGTAGGCCTGGACGAAGGCGTCGAGGGCATTGATCCCGAGCTGGGGGTAGGCCGAGGCGTGAGCCTCTCGACCGTGGAAGTGGACGTCGAAGTGGCCGACAGCGATCACGTTGCCGTCGACGACGTCCTCGGGGGTGGGATGGACCATCATCGCGGCGGCGGCACCGTCGAATGCCCCGGCCAGGATGAGATCAACCTTGCCGCCGAAGTGCTCCTCGGCCGGGGTGCCAAGCACCGTCAACCGGAAGCCGAGCTCGTCGGCAAGGGGGAGGAGGGCATAGCCGGCGCCGAGGGCGGCGGTGGCGATGATGTTGTGTCCGCAGGCATGACCCACGCCGGGAAGGGCGTCCTCCTCGGCGCAGATGATCACCTCCGGCCCCCGTGATCCGGCCCTGGCGGTGAACGCGGTGTCGAGTCCGTAGGCGGGGTGCTCAACGTCGAAGCCGGTCTCCCGGAGGAACCCGGCCAGCCGCCGGGAGGTCTCGTGCTCCTGGTAGGCCACCTCGGGGTGGTCGTACATCCAGCGGCTCAACTCGCGGAGGCGCGGCTCGGCCTCCTCGAAACGGGCTTGGGCGAGTTCCTTCGGGTTCATGGCGTTGACGGTACTGCGCCGGTCCGCGCGCGGTGCGCTCTAGCCTCTCGTCGATGCGCCGCTTCGTCTCCGTGTTCGTCTTCGTGGTCGCCGCCTGCGGTGGCCCGGCTGCGGACACCACGACCACCAGCGTGGTCGACACGACCACCACCTCGCCCGAGTCGACCACCACGACGGTGGTCCCGGTGCTCGACGACTGCCCGCCCGCTCCCTATCGCGTGCCGGTGCTGCCGGCCAGGGTCGACGAGGTGGCGGTCCCCTCGGAGGAGATCGAGCTCGACCCGGTCACCTCGGCTCCGGGCACTCACTCGACGATCTGGCTCGACGGCGAGGGCGACCTGGCGGTGGCGCTCGTCCGGGGGACCCTGCCACTCGAGGACTTCCCCGGGGACAAGGGGGAGGTCTTCATCGACGGGGCTCGCGGGGTGGCGGGGCCGTTCCCCGATGGATCGTGGGTGGTGGCGTGGTTCGAGGCGCCGGGCGAACGGTGCGACCTCTACACGATGGTGTTCTACCCCCCGGTCGAGCCGCTGGAAGTGCGCGACACGATCGAGGCGATGGACCGGGTCGCCGGCTGACCATGCGAACTGTGGGCCGGGGAACACGATTTCCGTGTTCCCCAGCCCTGGGTTGGTCGGTTCAGCCGGTCGGGCCGTTGTCCGAGCCTGCGTCCTTCCACATCTCGGCGATGGCGGCGACGCCGCCGAGCACACCGGTCGTGTCGAGGGGGAGGAAGATCTTGGTTGCCTGGCCGTTGGCCACCTCCTGGAGCGTCTCCAGATAGCGGATGGCCACCAGGTCGGGGGTGGGGTCCCCCGTGTGGATGGCGGAGAACACCCGCTCGATCGCCCGGCCCTCGCCTTCGGCCACCGTCTCCTTCTGGTACCGATCGGCGTCGGCGACCCGCTTGATCGCCTCGGCCTTTCCCTCGGCCTCGAGGATCTGGCTCTCCTTCACGCCCTCCGAGCGGAGGATGGCCGCCCGCTTCTCGCCCTCGGCCTCGGTCACCGCAGCCCGGCGGTCCCGCTCGGCCTTCATCTGCCGGTGCATGGCCTCGGTGACGTCGCTCGGGGGCTCGATCCGTTGGATCTCGACCCGGACCACCCGGGTGCCCCACTTGTCGGTGGCGTCGTCGAGGATCTGACGCAGTTTGGCGTTGATGACCTCGCGGGAGGTGAGCGCGGCGTCGAGGTCGAGGTCGCCGACCACGTTCCTCAGGTTGGTCTGGGCGAGCTTGGTGACGGCCATCACGAAGTTGGCCACGTTGTACTTCAGCTTCACCGGGTCGGTTGCCTCGTAGTAGATGACGGCGTCGACCGTCACCACCACGTTGTCCTTCGTGATGACCTCTTGGGGAGGGACGTCGACGACCTGCTCTCGCATGTCGACCTTGGTGATCCGCTTGACGAAGGGCATCACCCAGCGGAGGCCTGAGTCGACGGTCTTGTCGTACCGGCCCAGCACCTCGACCAGGCCCTTCTCGTAGGGCCGGATGATTCGGAACCCCGTGGCCGCGATGAGGATGAAGGCCAGTGCCAGCACCCCGAAGAGTGCGATCAGCGCTTCCATGTCCGTCCTTTCCGTCGTGTTCTCACGTGCTCAGTCTCTCGGGGCCACCAGGACCCGGGTGCCCCGGATTTCCTGCACCACCACCCAGGCCCCCGCCTCGATCGTCTCTTCGGCCAGGGCCCGCCACTCCTCGCCACCGACCCGGACCAGCCCGGTGTCCAGCGTGGCGTCGATCGTCTCGAGCGCGATCCCAACCACCCCGACGAGCCGATTCGGGCCCACCTTGGGCTGCTCGACCTCGTCCTGGTGGCGGATGAACCTCCGGAGGTAGGCCAGCGACAGGATCGACACGGCGAAGAAGACGAGCCACTGCGCCACGAGGTTCACGCCGAGCCAGGCCAGGATGGCCGCCGCCGCCGCCCCGATCCCGAATGGCAGCAGGAAGAACCCGGCCGTGAAGATTTCGCCGATCCCGAAGAGCAGCGCCAATCCCGTCCAGAACCAACGCCAGATCTCGTTGTCCACCGTGCCGCCTCCGTTCTCGTTCCCGAGGGTGGCGCCGACGATCACGCCTGCCACGAGCGCCACCCCTCCGATCACGTACGCCCAGAACGCCCACCGTCCGGCTCGGGGGCGGGACGGCTCTGGAGCGCCGCCACCGGGCTCCTCCGATCGCCACTCGACCGCCCACGCCTCGGCGAAGGCCCGCCGATCCGGCCCGATCACGTCCTCGACGGTGCGGCCGTCCTCGGCCGCCTGGAGCAGGTGCTGCTGGAGTTCCAGGCGCATGCCCGCGACCGTCTCCGGGGGGACGCCGGTGTCGCGCCAGTAGCGCTCGCAGGCGGCTACCGCCTGATCCACGTCCCTCCGTTCAGTCATCCGATCCTCCATTCAGCACCCGGTCCACCGCCTCGACCAGGGTCCGCCAATCCCGTTCCCATTCCTCGAGGGCGGTGGCGCCCTCCGGAGCGACCCGGTAGTACTTGCGGGCGGGTCCGCCGCTCGACTCCACCAGGTATCCCTCGATGAGCCCCTGACGCTGGAGCCGGCTCAACAGGGGGTAGATGGTCCCCTCGCTCACGAGGTCGAGTCCTCGATCCGAGAGCTTGCGCACCATCTCGTATCCGTAGCTGGGTTCCTCGTCGATTATCGCCAGCAGGCACATGTCGAGGACGCCCTTCAGCAGCTGCGAGCTGCGCTCGGAGCCGCCACTCGTCACTACCATGTTCCGCAAGATACCAGGTTACAGCCAGTAATCAAGATCGCGAGACATAAGCCCCGGAGGATTGTCGGCTCTTCGCGGGAACGGGTCACGGCATCCGGATACGCTGGCGCCATGCTCGAGGTCGCCCGCTTCCTGGCCGCCCACCCGCCCTTCCGGGGCCTCCCCACCGCCATGGTCGATGAGATCGCCAGGTCGGTTGCGGTCGAGTTCTTCCCGACCGGAACGGTGATCCTCCGGCAGGGTGGCGCCCGGGAAGCCCCGGCACGAAGGAGGATGCATGGGGAGCCCACGGGGCTTGTTGACCCTCGCCGAGCTCGGTGAGCTGGCCGCCGCCGACGCCATCGACACGGTGGTGGTCGGGTTCACCGACCACTACGGCAGGGTGCACGGAAAGCGATTCGACGCCGGGTACTTCGTCGACGAGGTCCACGACCACGGCACCCACGGTTGCGACTACCTGCTCACCGTCGACATGGAGATGGAACCGGTGCCGGGATACCGGTACGCCAACTGGGAGTTGGGGTACGGGGACTTCCACATGGTCCCGGACCTGTCCACGCTCCGGGTCGCCGATTGGCTCGACCGGTCGGCATTCGTCCTCTGCGACCTGGAGGACGAGGGCTCGCACCGGCGCGTCGAGGTGGCGCCCCGGTCCATCCTCCGCCGCCAGCTCGAGCGGGCGGCGGCCACCGGGTACACCGCAAAGGGGGCGTCGGAACTCGAGTACTTCCTCTTCGAGGACAGCTACCGGGAGGCGGCCGAGCGCCACTACCACGATCTCACCCCCGCCGGGTGGTACATCGAGGACTATCACCTCCTCCAGGGAACCCGGGAGGAGGGATACAACGGGGCGGTCAGGCGCCATCTTTCCCGTTCGGGGATCCCGGTCGAGAACTCGAAAGGGGAGTGGGGTCGCGGCCAGCACGAGATGAACGTTCGCTACACCGAGCTGCTCGACATGGCGGACCGCCATACGATCATGAAGCTGGCGATGAAGGACATCGCCGAGTTGCAGGGTGTCAGCGTCACGTTCATGGCCAAGCCGTTCGCCACCGAGGCCGGCTCCAGCTGCCACCTCCACGTGTCGCTCTGGCAGGAGGACGACAACGTCTTCCCGGGCGACCACGTCTTCGGGCGGGTATCGGCGTCCGACCACTTCCGTTGGTTCCTGGGCGGGTGGATGGCCCACCTCCCCGAGCTCATGGTGTTCTTCGCCCCCACCGTGAACTCGTACAAGCGATATCAGGACGCCTCCTGGGCGCCGGTGCGCATCGCCTGGAGTTATGACAACCGGACGGCCGGATTCCGGGTGGTCGGCCACGGGCGGTCGCTCCGCATCGAGTGCCGGATCCCGGGGGCCGACACCAACCCCTATCTCGCCTATGCGGCGGTCATGGCGGCCGGGCTCGACGGGATCGAGCGGCGGATCGAGCCGCCGGAGATGTTCGCGGGCGACGTGTACCAGGCCGCCCACCTGCCCCGGGTTCCCTACACGCTCCGGGAAGCGGTGTCGCTGTTCGAGGAGAGCGAGTTCGTGCGGGAGGCGCTGGGCGAGGCGGTGCAGGAGCACTACGCCCACTTCTTCCGTCAGGAGGCCACCGCATACGACAACGCCGTCACCGACTGGGAGCGGTGGCGCTACTTCGAGCGGATCTAGCGTGGACGCGAGACGTGCGTCATGAGACGTGAGTGGGATGTGAGGCGGGGAGCGTGAGACTCGAGGGCAAGGTGACTCTGATCACGGGCGCCGGCTCGGGCATCGGCCGGGAGGCCGCCCTGCTCTTCGCCGCCGAAGGGGCGGCGGTGGTGGCCGTCGACGTCCGCGAGGAGCCGGCAGCGGAGACCGCCGCCATGGTCGAGCAGGCCGGGGGGCGGGCGCAGGCGGTACGGGCCGACGTGTCGAAGGACGCCGATTGCCGGGCGATGGTCGAGGCGGCCGAGGCGACGTTCGGTCGGCTCGACGTCCTGTTCAACAACGCCGGGATCATGCACTCGGCCGACGACGACGCCGTCGCCACCGCCGAGGACATCTGGGATCTGACGATGGACATCAACGCCAAGGGCGTGTTCCTCGGCTGTAAGCACGGCATCCCCGCCCTCCGCCGGGCTGGGGGCGGGTCGATCATCAACACCGCCTCGTTCGTGGCGATCATGGGGGCGGCCACCCCGCAGATCGCCTACACCGCATCGAAGGGGGCCGTGCTCGCCCTCACCCGGGAGCTGGCGGTGGTGCACGCCCGGGAGAACATCCGGGTGAACTCGCTGTGCCCGGGTCCGCTCCGGACCGAGCTCCTCATGAAGTTCCTCGACACCGAGGAGAAGCGCCAGCGGAGGCTGGTGCACATCCCGATGGGCAGGTTCGGGGAGGCCGCAGAGATGGCCAAGGCGGCGTTGTGGCTCGCATCGGACGAGTCTTCCTACGTGACGGGATCCGACTTCGTGGTCGACGGCGGCATCACCGCCGCCTATGTGACGCCGTCATGAGCGACACCGCCACCCTGATCGACCCCGCCACCGGGGGACCGATCGCCGAGGTGCCGCGGGCGACGGCGGCCGACGTCGCCCGGGCGGTGGGATCCGCCCATGCCGCCTACGAAGCGGGGGTCTGGCGCCGGGCCCCGGTCCGGGAACGGCGCGACGTCCTCCGGAGGATCGCCGACCTCGTACGGCGTGACCTCGAACTGCTGGCGCGGCTGGAGTCGTCGAACACCGGCAAGCCGATCACCGGGGCCCGAGGTGAGATCGGGGCCGTGGCGACCACCTTCGACTACTACGCCGGGGCGGTCGACAAGTTCTTCGGCCAGACGATCCCTGGCAATTCGCCCGGCACGTTGCTCACGTTCCGGGAGCCGCTGGGGGTGTGTGCCGCCATCACGCCGTGGAACTTCCCGATGCTGATCCTGGGCTGGAAGGCGGCCCCCGCCCTGGCCATGGGCAACTCGGTCGTCGTCAAGCCCGCCGAGGTCACGCCGCTCACCGCCCTGGGCTTCGCCGAGCTGGCGGCCGAAGCCGGCCTCCCCGACGGGGTGCTCCAGGTGATCACGGGGCGCGGATCCGAGGTGGGCGAGGCGCTCGTGACCCATCCCCTCGTCCGCAAGATCTCCTTCACCGGTTCCACCGAGGTGGGGAGCCGGGTCATGGCCATGGCGGCTCCCGGCGTCAAACGGGTGTCGCTCGAGCTGGGAGGGAAGTCGGCCAACGTCGTGTTCGCCGACGCCGACTTGGAGGCCTGCCTCCCCTCCTCGCTGTGGTCGGTTTACGACAATGCCGGCCAGGACTGCTGCTCGCGCAGCCGGTTCCTGGTCGAGCGGGCCGTCTTCGACGACTTCGTTGGGCGCTTCACCGAGCTGACCTCGACGATCCGGGTGGGCGATCCATCCGACGAGTCCACGGAGATGGGCCCACTCATCACCCCGGCGCACCTCGAGACGGTGGTCGGCTACCTCCGACTGGGGGAGGAGGAGGGGGCGCGGAGGGTGTGTGGCGGCACGCGTTTGGACGGGCCCGGCAACTTCCTCACGCCGGCCGTGTACGTCGACGTGGACCCTGGGATGCGGTTCGCCCGCGAGGAGATCTTCGGCCCGGTGGTGGCCATGATCCCCTTCGACGGCGAGGACGAGGCGATCCGGCTCGCCAACGACTCGATCTACGGACTGTCCGGCTCGCTGTGGACGCGAGATGTCGGTAGGGCGCTCCGGGTGGCGCGGGCCGTCGAGACCGGGATGATCTCGATCAACTCCTCGTCCTCGGTCCACATCGAGGCGCCGTTCGGCGGGGTGAAGCAGTCCGGTATGGGTCGTGAGCAGGGGATGGCGGCCCTCGACGCCTACACCGAGTACAAGACGGTGTTCGTGGCAGAGGTCTGAGCGTGCGGGTCGGCCTGCTCGTGTGCGACCACGTGCGGGAGGAGTTCCGCTCGCTTGCCGGTGACTACCCCCAGATGTTCGCGGGGCTGTTTGCCGGCCATCCCGACATCGAGTTGCGGCCGTACGACCTTACCGCCGGAGAGTTCCCGACATCGACCGCCGAGTGCGCGGCGTGGATCGGCACGGGGTCGAGGTGGTCGGTGAACGACGACGTGCCCTGGATCCGGCGCCTCGAGGATCTGGTCGCCGCCTTCGTCGGCGAGGGTCGTAGGTTCGTCGGCGTCTGCTTCGGTCACCAGATGATCGGGCGGGCACTCGGCGGCGAGGTGGCCAGGTCCGAGCGGGGATGGGGCGTGGGCGTGAAGGAGGTCGGGGTGCACCTGACCGAGGACTGGATGACACCGCCCGCCCCGTCCTACCGGGTGCTCAACAGCCACGCCGACCAGATCGTGCGGGCCTCCGATGGGATTCGGGTGCTCGGCTCCAACGAGCACTGTCCGATCTCAATGCTCGCCGTCGGCGATCACGTGCTCGGGATCCAGGGGCATCCGGAGTTCGTCCCCGGCTACGCCCGCGCCCTCATGGAGGGCCGGCGCGGCCGGCTCATCCCCGAGGAGGTCGTCGACGCCGGTCTCGGCACCCTGGCGGAGCCCGTGGACCGTGAACTCCTGGCCGGCTGGATCGCCGCTTTCCTCCTGCGCGATCTCCGGTAGCGCATGGCCGGTCGTACGGTGCCACCATGCGGGTGCTCGCGACCGTCCTCATCGCCGCCGGACTGCTCGCCTGGTCCGGCCTCCACCCGCTCGACCGCCGGCGCCGGGCCATCCCCGCCCTGATCGCGCTGGGGGTGATGATCACCCTCGCCTCCCTGCGGCCACCCGCCGAGCCGCAGTTCGACCCGGCCTTGCCCACCGTGGCGGCGGTGCCCGACGTGTTCGGCCGGGCCCCGGAGGTAGCGGTGTCGGAGATCACCTCTGCAGGGTTCGCGGCGCGGGTGGTGCGTGCCTGCAGCCCGGATGCGCCAGGCAACCGGGTCGAGGAGGTCTACCGGATCGAGCGCAGCCCGTGGTGGTCGCTCGCCAATCCCCTCGTCACCGCCGAGGGGACCACGCCGGCGGGCAGCGCCGTCAGGGTCGGCACCGAGGTTCTGATGAGGGTGCCGGACGCCTCCACCTGCTGACCGTCGGCCGTCGGCAACCGTGGGCCGGGGAACACGATTTCCGTGTTCCCCAACCCTGGGTTGGCTTCAGCGGTTGAGGGCGTCCCGGATCTCGCGGAGGAGGATGGTGTCCTCGGTTGGCTCCTCGGGAGCCTCCTCCTGCTCCTTCTCCCAACGGGCCCGGGAGGCGTTGTACGCCCTGACGACGAGGAATATGACCAGCGCAACGATGGCGAAGTTGAGGAGCGCCGCCAGGAGCGCGCCGACGCTCCCCTGGGGGACCCCGGTCGCGGGGTCGACGGGCCCGAAGGTCCACAGGTTCTCCAGCCCCGAGACGTCGAAGACCAGACCGATGAGCGGGCTCACGACCCGCGTGGTCAGGGTCGTCACCACCGCCGTGAAGGCGACGCCCATGACGAAGCCCACGGCGATGTCGACGAGGTTCCCCCGGTTGATGAACTCCCGGAACTCCCTGATCATGGCCCCTCCTCGGTCGAGATCAGCCGGTGACTCGATCGAACCCTACCGCTTCGCCGGACCCGGTCTACGCTGTCGGCATGCGCCCAGAGCGTCCGATTCTCGCCACCATCGATCACCGTGAGTCCGCCGGCCGCGCCGAGGTCGAGGTGGTGCTCGGCTATCGCGACGAGGCCGTCAGCGGTACCGCCTCGGGCCCGCCCGACGCCGACCACCGTCCCCGCCTCGTGGGCGAGGCAACCCTCCGGGCGGTCGAGTCGATCCTCGGCTCGGACGGCGCCTTCGACCTCAGCGCCGTCGCCGCCCAGGACCTCGGCCCGGTGACCGTCGCCCTCGCCCAGCTGCGGGAGGGAGGCGCCGCCGACTATCTGGTGGGATCGGCCGTGGTGCGTGACCACGACCTGCCCACCGCCACCGCCCGGGCGGTCCTCGATGCGCTCAACCGGAGGCTGGCCACCCGGAGCTGAGCCTCGGTCATCGCCTCAGAAATCTGATATGATCTGACTCAGATTTCTACGGGAGGACGCGCGCACGATGGACCCCCAGAAGCTCACGAGCCGGTCGCAGCAGGCCCTACTCGATGCCCGGGGCCTGGCGGAGCGGCGACATCACGGCGAGATCCTCCCCGCCCACCTGCTGCTGGCGCTGCTCGGCCAGGCCGAGGGGCTCGTCTACCCGCTGCTCGACGCGCTCGGGGTCCAGGCGACGGCCCTCCGGCGCGAGCTCGAGACGAGCCTCGACACCGTCGCCAAGGTCTATGGGGCCGCCGAACCGGCCGTCGGAGCCGCCCTCTCGCGGGTGCTGACCTCCGCCGAGGGTCTGCGCGTGGAGTTCAAGGATGACTATCTCTCGGTCGAGCACCTGCTGCTCGCCCTCTCCGAGTCGGCCGAACCCACCGGGGAGGCCCTTCGCCGCGCCGGCTTCACGAAGGCGGCCGCCATGGAGGCACTCGTGCGGCTTCGGGGCAGCGGGCGGGTGACGAGCCCGGACCCCGAGGCCACCTTCAACGCCCTCGAGCAGTACGGGCGGGATCTCACCGAGATGGCCCGCCTGGGCAAGCTCGACCCGGTGATCGGTCGCGACGACGAGATCAGGCGGGTCATCCAGGTGCTCTCCCGCCGGACCAAGAACAACCCGGTGCTGATCGGCGATCCCGGCGTCGGCAAGACGGCCATCGTCGAGGGGCTGGCCCGGCGCATCGCCGACGGCGACGTGCCGGAGGGCCTCAAGGACCGGCGGATCGTGGCGCTCGACCTGGCGTCGATGGTGGCGGGGGCCAAGTATCGCGGCGAGTTCGAGGAGCGGCTCAAGGCGGTACTCGCCGAGATCAAGGCCTCCGAGGGCCGGGTCGTCACGTTCATCGACGAGATGCACACGATCGTTGGCGCCGGGGCGGCCGAGGGTGCCATGGACGCCTCCAACATGCTCAAGCCGATGCTCGCCCGCGGCGAGCTGCGGATGATCGGGGCGACCACCCTCGACGAGTACCGCAAGCACGTGGAGAAGGACGCCGCCCTCGAGCGGCGGTTCCAGCCGGTGCTCGTGGAGGCGCCGTCGGTCGAGGACACGATCGGGATCCTGCGCGGGCTCAAGGAGCGCTACGAGGTGCACCATGGGGTGAGGATCACCGATCCGGCGATCGTGGCGGCCGCCGTCCTTTCCGATCGGTACGTCACCTCGCGCCACCTGCCCGACAAGGCCATCGACCTCATCGACGAGGCCGCCAGCCGGCTCCGGATCGAGATCGACTCGATGCCCGAGGAGATCGACGAGTCGACCCGTCGCCGGATCCAGCTCGAGATCGAGCGGGAGGCGCTCAAGAAGGAGACCGACGCCCCTTCGCTCGAGCGGCTGGAGCGGCTCGAGCTGGAGCTCGCCGACCTCACCGAGGAGATCGACGCCCTCAGCGCCCGCTGGAACCTGGAGAAGGAGGCGATCGCCGGGATCCGCGACGTCAAGGCGCGGATCGAGGAGACCCGGGCCCTCGCCGAGCGGGCCGAGCGGGAGGGAGACCTCCAGCGCGCCGCCGAGCTCCGGTACGGGGCTCTGCGCGAGCTGGAGGCGAGCCTGACCGTCCGCCAGGACGAGCTGGAGAAGCTCCACGCCGAGGGCCGGATGCTCTCCGAGGAGGTCACCGACCAGGACGTCGCCGAGGTCGTGGCCCGGTGGACCGGGGTTCCCGTGTCCCGGCTGATGCAGGCGGAGATGGAGAAGCTCGTCCACCTGGAGGAACGGCTCCACCGGCGGGTGGTCGGCCAGGACCGGGCCGTGGAGGCGGTGGCCAACGCCGTGCGGCGCAGCCGGGCGGGGCTGTCGGATCCCCACCGGCCGATCGGGTCGTTCCTGTTCCTGGGGCCGACCGGGGTCGGCAAGACCGAGCTCGCCCGAGCGCTCGCCGAGTTCCTCTTCGACGACGAGCGGGCGATGGTGCGCCTCGACATGTCGGAGTACATGGAGAAGCACACCGTCAGCCGGCTCATCGGGGCTCCCCCCGGGTACGTGGGATACGACGAGGGTGGCCAGCTCACCGAGGCGGTGCGCCGACGCCCGTACTCGGTGATCCTGCTCGACGAGGTGGAGAAGGCCCACCCGGACGTCTTCAACGTGCTGCTGCAGCTGCTCGACGACGGGCGGCTCACCGACGGGCACGGCCGGACGGTGGACTTCACCAACTCCGTGCTCATCATGACCTCGAACCTCGGCTCGGAGTTCATCCAGCCCGACCTGCCCGACGAGGTGGTGGAGGATCGGGTGATGGCCGCCGTCCGCGGCGCCTTCCGCCCCGAGTTCCTCAACCGGGTGGACGACATGATCGTGTTCCTCCGCCTGACCCCCGGCCAGCTCCGCCAGATCGTCGACATCCAGCTCGACCACCTGCAGCGGCGGTTGGAAGCCCGGCGGATCACCCTCGAGGTCACCGATGCTGCCCGTGACCTGCTGGCGGTGCGCGGGTACGACCCCGTGTACGGGGCGAGGCCCCTCAAGCGGGTCATCCAGAAGGACCTCGCCGACGCCCTGGCGGTCCGCCTGCTCGACGGGACCTACGCCGACGGCGACGCGGTCACCATCGACGCCTCGGGGGACGAACTCGTCTTCTCCGAATAGGAGCAACCCAGGGTTGGGGAACACGAGAATGGTGTTCCCGGGCCCACGGTTCGGCCGGGGACCCGACGTAACCTGTCGGCATGCGACCCCGGATGGCCTGGTTGGCGTTCGCCCTGCTGGCGACCGGTTGTGGTTCGTCGGGGGCGGTCGAGGCGGTCGTGACGACCACGACGAGCGCCACGACGACCATCCCCACCACGACGAGCACCACGACCTCCACCACGATCACCCTCCCGGCGACGACCACCTCTACATCGACCACGACGACCACGACCCTCGTCCCCGAGGACGGTCGCACCGCAGCCGAGCGGACACTGACCGAGGTCGCCGTGATCACCGGTGACATCGCTCCGAAGTCGATCGTCGCCTCAGGGGACGGGCTGTACGTCGCCCAGAACATGATGTACCGGCACACCGTGACGGTGTACGACCGCAACTTCGAGCTCGTGGGGACGATCTCGGACACCGTCGTTCTGTCCGACTTCGGCCATGAGGGGTTCGAGGGCGAGTACCGGGGGGCGCCGGTCGAGGCGGCCTTCACCTCCGGTGGTGAGCACGTGTACGTGTCGAACTACGAGATGTACGGACCCGGCCTCCGGGGTGGGGCGGGGGACCGCTGCTCCCCCGGTCAGTGGCCGGACTCGTTCGTCTACCGGATCGACACCGGGAGGCTGGCGATCGACCAGGTGATCGCGGTCGGCTCGGTCCCCAAGTTCCTGGCAGTGACTCCCGACGACCGTCTCATCCTCGTGAGCAACTGGTGCTCGTACGACCTGTCGGTGATCGACGTGGAGACGGCAACCGAGACCGCCCGGGTCGAGATCGGTCGCTACCCGCGCGGGATCGCCGTCGCCCCCGACTCGTCGACCGCCTACATCGCCGTGATGGGCTCGAACCGGGTGAAGGTGCTCGATCTCGACAGCCTGGAGATCGTGGGCGAGGTCGTGGTCGGTACCTCCCCCCGTCACCTCGTGCTCTCACCCGATGGCGCCTTGCTGTACGCGAGTCTCAACGGCGAGGGGCGCCTCGCCAAGGTCGACCTCTCCACCGGCGACGTGATCGGAAGGGTGGCGACCGGCGACGCCCCTCGCAGCATGGCGATCTCCGACGACGGCACCGCGCTCTACGTCGTCAACTACCGCTCAGGGACGGTCAGCAAGGTCCGAACCGGCGACATGACCGAGATCCAGGAGGTCCGGGCCGGGTACCACCCGATCGGCATCACCTACGACCCGGCCAACCGCCAGGTGTGGGTGTCCAACTACGGCGGCACGATCCAGGTGTTTGACGACCGATCGGACTGAGCCCGCAGGGCGCAGCATCCCTATCCTCGTCGTATGACGACGCGGGCCGAGTGCGAGGAGCGGGACGCCGCCGACCATCTCGCCCACCTCCGGAACCGGTTCCTGCTGCCGCCCGGTGTGATCTACCTGGACGGCAACTCGCTCGGTGCCCTTCCCGCCGGGGTCCCCGGCCGCATCCGGAGACTGGTCGAGGAGGAGTGGGGGACGGGTCTGATCCGGTCCTGGAACGACGCCGGGTGGGTCGACCTCCCGCGCCGGGTCGGCGACCGGATCGCCGGTCTCGTCGGCGCCCGCTCGGGAACCGTGGTCGCCTGCGACTCCACGTCGGTCAACCTGTTCAAGGCCGTCGAGGCGGCGCTCGCACTCGCCCCCGAGCGCCCGGTGATCCTCACCGACTCCGGCAACTTCCCGACGGACCTCTACGTCATGGCGGGGGTGGCGGCCCGGCACGGGATCGAGGTGCGCATCCGTCCAGCCGACGAGGTGGCCGCCGCCATCGATCGGGACGTGGCGGTGGTCGCCCTCACCCAGGTCGACTACCGGACCGGCCGGCTCCACGACCTCCCGGCGATCACCGCCGCCACCCATGCCGCCGGCGCCATCTCGGTCTGGGATCTGGCCCATTCGGCCGGAGTGATGCCGATCGACCTCGAGGCCGCCGCCGTGGACCTGGCGGTGGGGTGTGGCTACAAGTACCTGAACGGCGGTCCCGGGGCTCCGGCCTTCCTCTACGTCGCACCTCGCCATCAGGACCGTTTCCGCAACCCGATCCAGGGCTGGTTCGGGCACGCCGCCCCTTTCGAGTTTCGGCTCGAATTCGAGGCGGCTCCCGGCGTCGATCGGGTTCGGGTGGGCACCCCCCACGTGCTGTCGCTCGCCGCCCTCGACGCCGCGCTCGACGTCTTCGACGGTGTCGACCTGGTGGCGGTGCGCGCCAAATCCGTGGCTCTCACCGAGTTGTTCCTGGCACTGGTCGACGAGCGGCTCGACGGCACAGGATTCGGCGTTGCGTCACCCCGCGAGCCCTCTCGACGCGGCAGCCAGGTGTCGCTCGGGCACCCGGCCGGCTACGCGGTCGTCCAGGCCCTGATCGACCGGGGGGTGATCGGCGACTTCCGGTCGCCCGACCTCTGCCGGTTCGGCTTCTCACCGCTGTACGGCCGGTTTGTCGACGTCTGGGACGCCGTCGATCGCCTGGCGGACGTCATGGCGATGGGGTCGTGGAAGGATGGGAGGAACCGGGTACGGGCTGCCGTGACCTGAGGCGAATGGCTGCCCTTGGACCCTACCGAGGGATGGCGGGGAGGGATGGCATGAGCACCGAGTGGACCGTGACACGGCGATCGGGCAGATGACACGAAGCGGCACCGGAGCGGATGCCGCCGGTGGCCGGGGCCAGCTGTGGCTCGACTGGGTGAAGGCCAACGCCGTCGGGGAGTGGCTCGGGCTCGGCGGTGCGGCCCTCATCGGCTGGCTCGCCCTGCGCTGGCTCGAGAGCGTGTTCGACGTGGCGATGGCGGTCGTCCTCTCGTCGTTCGTCTTCGGGCTGGTCGAGGGCAGCATCCTGGGCTGGTTCCAGCATCGTGTCCTCGTGCGGCCGCTGCCCTTCCTGACCCGGGGCGGCTGGATCGCGGCCACGGTCGTCGGCGGGACCATTGCCTGGCTGGTGGCATCGACGATCGTGACCATCGGGGGTGCCGGCGCCGCCGGAGTGGTTGAGCCTTCTCCAACCATGCAGGTGGCGCTGGCCGCCGCCCTCGGGCTGGCCGCCGGGCCCGTCCTCGGCGTTCCCCAGGCGCTCGTGTTCCGGACCTGGTTGGGCGGTCGGGCCTGGCATTGGGTGTGGGCAAACGCGTTGGCGTGGGCGGTGGCGATGCCGGTGGTGTTCATCGGAGCGGGCCTGCCCGGCGAGGGGGCCGGGTTCCTGCCGCTGGCAGCAGCCGTGTCGGTCACACTGCTCGCCGCCGGGGCGATTGCCGGCGCGATCCACGGGGCGGTGATGGTGTGGTTGCTGGGCGCGCGGCTCGAGCAGAGTGCCTATCCTCACGTGGTTCTCGACGAGCTGTCGAATCTCGACACCCAGTGGCAGGAACTGGGGGAGGACGAGTGACCGTCGCGATTCGGGTCGAGGATCTCGGGTTCACCTATCGAGGCGGTGTCCGGGCCGTCGACGGGGTCTCGTTCGAGGTCGCCGCCGGCGAGGTGCTCGGGTTGCTCGGCCCGAACGGGGCGGGCAAGTCGACCACCATCAAGATGCTCACGGGACAGTTGAACCCCGACGGGGGCTCGGTGGAGGTTCTCGGGCTCCCGCTCCCTGCCGAGCGGGAGCGGGCCCAGGCCCGGATGGGGGTCTGCTTCGAGGAGAAGAACCTCTACCTCCAGATGTCCGCCATCGAGAACCTGAGATTCTTCGCCAGGCTGTTTGGCCTCCGGGACTACGACCCCGAGCCGGTGCTCAGCCGGGTCGGTCTGTTCGACCGCCGCCACGATCGGGTCTCCGGCTACTCGAAGGGGATGCGGCAGCGCCTGATGGTCGCCCGGGCGCTCGTCAACACGCCCGACGTGCTGTTCCTCGACGAGCCGACGGACGGCCTCGACCCGGTGTCCGCCCGGGCGGTGCGGGCGATCGTGGTGGAGGAGGCTCGACGCGGTGCCGCCGTCGTGCTGACCACCCACGACATGCTGGAGGCCGACCAGCTATCGGATCGGGTGGCCTTCATCGACGAGGGCCGGATCCTCGCCCTCGACAGGCCCGAGCGGCTCAAGCTCGCCCACGGCAGCCGCGCCCTCCGGGTCCGGCTCGAAGGTGATCGGGAGGAGCTGATCCCGCTCGACGGGGAGGCGGCGGGCGAACGACTCGCCGCGCTCCTGGCCGGTGGCGACGTGCTCACGGTGCACACGGAGGAGGCCACGCTCGAGGACGTGTTCGTCCTCTTCGCGGGCCGCGGCCTGGCGGTATGAGCCGGGCGGGCGTGATCGGGGCGATCGTCGCCAAGGACCTGAAGGCTTTCTCACGCGACCGATTCCTCCTCGTCATGACCGCGCTCGGCCTCGTGTTCTACGTGGCCGTCTTCTGGGTGCTGCCCGACACCGTCGACGAGACGATCACGCTGGGAGTGGCGCCCGCCGCGGCCGGGGCCCTGCTGGAAGGGATCATCGATCAGGGGGACGGTGGGGTGGATCTGGTGGTCTTCGGGTCTGCCGGCGAGCTCCGGACGGCGGTGGAGTCGGGAGGGGCCGAGGTGGTGGCGGGAATGAGCTTCCCGCCCGACTTCCTCGAGGCGGTGGCGGCGGGGCGCGAGACGATGGTGACGGTGTTCGTGCGGGGCGATGCGCCCGAGGTGATCCAGGAGGCCATCGGTGGCATGGTGCGCGAGCTCGCCTACCTGGCGGCGGGGAGCCTGCCTCCCGTGACCTTCCCCGAGTCGGAGACGGTGGTGCTGGGACCGGATCGGGCGGGGGGTCAGGTGTCGATGCAGGAGCGGATGCGGCCCCTGTTCGCGTTCTTCGTGCTGCTCGTGGAGACGTTCGCCCTGGCCACCCTGGTCGCCTCCGAGATCCAGAGCCGGACCGCCACCGCCATCGTGGTCTCGCCGGCCCGGATCTCCGACTTCCTCGCCGCCAAGGGCCTGTTCGGCACCGGCCTGGCGTTCACCGAGGCGCTCCTGCTGATGGCGCTGCTCGGTGCCCTGGTCTCCAACGTCCCCACCATCCTCGTCGTGTTGCTGCTCGGCAGCGTGCTCGTCACCGGGTTCGGGCTGCTGGCCGGGGCGACCGGGAAGGATTTCGTCGGGATTCTCTTCTGGAGCATGCTCTTCATGGTCCCGCTGTCGATCCCCGCCTTCGGGGTGCTGTTCCCCGGCTCGGCCTCGGGCCTGGTCCGCATCCTCCCCTCGTGGGGTCTGGTCGAGGGGATCCTGCTGTCAACCGCCTACGGGGTGCCGCTGTCGGGCCTCGGGACCGAGATGGCCGCCCTGACCGGTTGGGTGGTCGTGGTGTTCGCTGCGGGCTGGTGGACGCTGCGAAGGAGGGTGATGTCGCTATGAGACCGGCCAACGTCGGGCGCCTCCTGGCCAAGGACCTCCGGCTCGGCCCGCGGTCTCCGTTCTTCCTCTGGGCCTTCGTCCTGCCCGTCTTCATCACGCTCCTGGTCCAGGTGGTGTTCGGCGGCCTCTTCGATCCCGCCCCCCGCCTGGGGATCGTCGACCGGGGCGACTCCGCGATCGTCGACGAGGCGCTCGCACTGGGCGGGATCGAGGTCACCGTGCTCGGCGACGAGGAGATGCTCCTCGACATGGTCGAGCGGAACGCCCTCGACGCCGGTCTGATCCTCGCCCCCGGGTTCGACGAGGCGGTGGTCGCCGGCCGCCGGCCACTGCTCGAGCTCTACGTGGGTGGGGAGAGCCTCGCCTCGAATCGCATCCTGATCGCGCTCACGGCCGTCGACCTGGTGCGTGGTGTCGCCGGAGAGCCTGCCCCCGTCGAGGTGGAGGTGGTGAGCCTGGGACAGGAGACGCTCGACCTCGCGGTGAGGTTGCTCCCATTCCTCGTGGTGTTCACCGTCGCGATCGCCGGGGCGATGGTGCCCGCCTCCTCGCTCGTCGACGAGAAGGAGCGCCACACGCTCGAGGCGCTGCTCACCACCCCGGTCACCATCGAGGACGTGTTCGTCGCCAAGGGCGCCCTCGGGGTCGGACTCGGAGTGCTGACCGGGGTCATGACGCTCCTGCTGAACGGGGCGTTCGGCGGGGCGTGGGTGGCCACCATCCTGGCGCTGACCCTGGGTGGCCTCATGATGGCGGAGTTCGGCCTCCTGCTCGGCGCCTGGGCGAGGGACAGCAACACGATGTTCGCAGCCTGGAAGGGCGGGGCGATCCTGCTCATCTTCCCGGTGATCTTCCCGATCTTCCCGGATCTCCCCCAGTGGATCGCCCGCCTCGGTCCCACGTTCTACTTTCTCGACCCGATCTTCCGGATCTCCGTCGAGGGTGCCGGGCTCGCTCAGGTCCGGCTCGAGCTCCTGATCGCGACCGGGATCTGCATCGCCCTCGTGCCGGTGGTGGCCGCCATGGCCCGGCGGCTGGAGCGCACAATGGGGGAGGGTGCCGGCGTACCGCTCAGCCCCGCCACCGAGGAGGAGGAAGCCGAGCCGGTCGGGGTGTGAGGCATCCGCCGGTACGCTGACCCACCGTGATGCTCCGAGTCATGGTCGCCGCCGTCCTGCCCTCCGTCCTCGCAGCTGCGTGCGGTGGCGGAGGCGGTTCCACGTTGACGATCTACACCTCGGTCACCCAGGACACGGTCGAATCGGTGGTCGCCGGGTTCTCCGAGGTCGAGCCCGGGGTGGAGGTGGTCGTGTTCCGGGCCCCCACCGGAGAGCTGGCCGCCCGCATCGCCGCCGAGCTCGCCTCCGGCGACCTTGGCGCCGACGTCCTCTGGCTCACCGAGCCGCTGTCGATGTACCGCTACCGGGAGCAGGGCCTGCTCCAGGTGTGGCAGCCTGCCGGGGCGGACGCGCTACCGCCCGAACTGGTCGAGGACGCCTTCTGGGGGACCCGACGGATGCACATGGTGGTGGTGACCGGATCCTCGCCACCGGTCGAGGTCACCACCTGGGACGACGTCCGCAACCCCGATCTGCGCGTGGTTATCCCGGACCCGGGCCTCGCCGGCTCGGCCCTCGCCGTGCTCGGCTACGTCGCCCTCACCCCCGGGTTGGGAATGGACTTCTACCGCGACCTCGCCGCCAACGGTGCTGGACAGGCCTCGGCTCCGGGCGACGTCGTCACCGCGGTCGCCGAGGGACGGTTCGACGCCGGGATCACGCTCGAGCAGCCCGCCCGGGTCGCCGCCGCCGCCGGATCCCCGCTCCGGATCGCCTGGCCTTCGCCGGGGGCGATCACGTTCGGCAGCCCGATCGCCGTGGTCGACGGCGCCGGTACGGCCGCCGAAGCCTTCGTCGAGTACGCGCTGTCCGAGGGGGGACAGACCCGGATTGCCGCCACCGGATGGTTCCCGGCCCGGCGGGGGGTGGGCGGTCCCGAGCTGCCGCCCGGAGCAGACGAGGTGTTCCCCGACTGGGAGTCGCTGTCCGGCCAGGAGTCGGGCCTGCTCGACGAGTACCGGTCCATCTTCGACGGTTGAGGTGACCGCCCCAAGCCGTTTCCGGGCCGTGGCCGGGTGGATAGCGGTCGCCGCGTTCGTCGCGGTCCCGCTTCTGCGTCTCGCCGCCGGGGCGTCGGGCTCGGCGATCGGCGAGGTGGTCGCCGACCCCCGGACGGCGCAAGCGCTGGCCGGGAGCCTCCTGACATCGGCGCCCGCCGCCGTCCTCGCCACCTTCCTCGGCACCCTGTTCGCCTACGCCACCGAACGGATGGCCGTTCCCGGCCGGATGGTGCTCCGGTTGCTGGTGCTGGCACCGCTGATCATTCCCCCGTTCGTGTCGGCGATCTCGATCGAGCTGACCTACGGCCCGTTTGGGCTTCTCGACGCCCTCACCGGGGTGCGAGCCACCTGGATCGAGGGCCCGATCGGGGTGGCCCTGGTCATCGCCGTCAACGCGATGCCGCTCGCCTACCTCGCGGCGGTCGCCGCCCTGGCGTCCGGTTCGGAGGTCGAGGCCGAACGGGCTGGGCGGGTCTCGGGAGCCTCCGCCCTCCGGGTGTTCACGACCATCACACTGCCCATGCTCCGCCCGGCCGCCGCCGGTGGTGCCCTCCTCGCCTTCGTGTTCGGCCTCAACAGCTTCGGGGTGCCGATCGTCCTCGGCACGCCGGCGGGCTTCGACACCCTCACGACCGAGGTGTACCGGGGGCTGGTGCGATCCGCCGACCCGGCCGCCTTCGACCGGGTGGTCGTGCTGGCCACGGTGCTCGCCGTGCTCGGACTCCTCACGGTGCTCCTGCTCGACCGGGCAGGCGGTACCGGCGTCCTCGCCGTTCGGGCCGGGCCGAGCGGCGGGGCCGTACCGGCGGCGCCCGCCAAGATGGCGGCGGCCGCCATCTGGGGGTGGTCGCTGCTGGTGGTGGTCATCCCGGTCGCCGGCCTCGTCGTGCGGTCGCTGGTGCCGGCCCCCGGCGTTCCGCCGGTCCCGGCCAACTGGTCGCTCGGCAACTTCGCCGGGCTGTTCGACACCCGGACCCTCTCGGCGCTCGGCCGCAGCACGGCGCTGGCGGCGATAGCAGCGGCGGGCGTGCTCGTGCTGGCGGGGATCGGGGTGGCCGAGGGTCGGGTGGGCCGCCGGGGGATCGGCATCGCCGGAGCCCTCGGCTATGCCGTGCCGGGGTCGGCGCTGGCGGTGGCCGTGTTGCTCGCCTATCGAGTGCCGCTCGCAGACACGCTGGCCATCATTCTCGTCGCCTACCTGGCCAAGTTCTGGGCTCTCGGGCACCGTTCGCTGGCCGGGGCCGCCGTCCGTCTCGGTGACGACCCCCTCCGAGCGGCCAGAGCATCGGGCGCCTCCGGATTCACCCTGATCCGGACGGTGGTCGTGCCGTCACTAGCCCCTGCCCTCGTCGCCGCCGGCCTGCTCGTGTTCCTGTTCGGACTCCACGAGTTGACGATGTCGAGCCTGCTCCGCGGCCCGGGGACCGATACCCTCGCCGTCGTCGTGCTCGACGTACAGCAACTCGGCGACGCCGGCCGGACCTCGGCCCTCGCCGTCGTCCTCACCTTGCTCGTCGTGGCGGCCTCGGTGCCGCTGGTGGCCGCCCGTAGGTCGTGGCGCCGGGTGACGGGGACGTGACGCCCGCCCTCCGGATGGCGGGGGTGAGGGCGGGATACGGACCGGTGGTCGTCCTCGACGACGTCGACCTCGAGGTGGCGCCCGCCGAGAGCGTGGTCATGCTCGGGCCGTCGGGATCCGGCAAGACCACGCTGCTCAACGTGGCATCCGGCTTCCTGGCGGTGGGCGCGGGCACGGTAGAGATCGGGGGCCGTGTGGTCGACGGGATGGGTGGGCGCCCGGTCGCACCCGAGGATCGCTCGATCGGCGTGGTGTTCCAGTCCCACGCCTTGTGGCCGCACCTGAGCGCCCTCGACACCGTCGCCTATCCGCTCCGGCGCGCCGGGCTCCCGGCTGCCGCCGCCCGGGCCCAGGCCGCCGAGTTGCTCGACCGGCTCGGCGTGGGTGACGCCCGTCACCGCCGCCCAGGTGAGCTCTCGGGCGGCCAGCAGCAGCGGGTGGGGGTCGCCCGGGCCCTCGCCCGTCGCCCCTCGTTGCTGCTGCTCGACGAGCCCACGGCCAATCTCGACGCCCCGCTGCGAGACGTGCTCCAGGACGAGCTCCGCATCCTGCGAGCCGAGGCCGGGGTGGCGGCGCTGTACGCCACCCACGATGCGGCAGAGGCATTGGCGGTGGCGGACCGCCTCGTCCTCATGAGGGATGGACGGATCGTGCAGGAGGGCTCGCCGGTCGACGTCTACGAGTGCCCGGTGGACGTGTGGGCAGCCCGGCTCACAGGCCCGGCCACGACCATGAAGGGCCGGGTCACCGGAGCGAGCCTGGTCATGGGCGAGATCACCGTGGCGCCCCGGGGGCTTCCGGATTCGGAGGGGGAGTGGGACGTGCTCGTCCGGCCCGAGTGGGCCGGGCTGGGCGGACCGCTGGCAGGCACGGTCGAGTCGGTCGCCTATCGGGGTGCCCACACCGACGTGCGCCTCGTCACCCCGGGGGGCGAGGTGCTCGTGCGGGCGCCGGGTCGGGCTCCCGCCCGACGGGGGGATCACCCGGGCTGGAGCCTCCATAGGGTGTGGCCGCTGGGCCGGGCGGCGACCCCGTTCCCCACGCCGTGAGCGCCGCCGCAGCCAGGACGTGCCAGACCCCGTGGCCCTGGAAGAGCGAGTCGGGCCGGCACCACGGCCATCCCGTTCGCGCCATCGTCCCGATCGCCGCACCGAGGGCGGCGAAGCCCAGCACGGGGGCCGTCTCGGCGGTAGGCCGTGTGCGTACCTCACGGCCGATGGCGGCGGCGGCGAGCCCCACCGAGACCGGCTGGGCCGCCTTCGGGACGGCGGCGAACAGCGCCCCGATCGAGGCCAGCACCGCCCGGCGGCGGGACGGCGACCACCCGTCGGCGGCGATTGCCGCCAGCGACCATGCCAGGGTCACGTCGTGGGCCCACACCGATCCCGGCCATCGTGGGCCGTGCGCCAGGAACGAGCCGACTCCGACCAGGGCGGTGAGCGTTGCGAACTCCCGCCGGCCCGGGCGCCGGCGGGCGATCCAGAGACCGGCCGGAACGAAGGCCAGGCTGGTGAGGGCATTGATGGGCTGGCTGAGCAGGCCGGTGCCGATCCGCTCGCAGTCGGTGGATCCGAACCCGGGCTCCATGGCCACAGGCTAGGCCCGGGCTCTCAGGGCAGCAGGGCCGCCTCCGTGACCATGACGTTGGCGAGTTCCATGCCCCCGAGGGTCCGGGCGACCCGATGCATCGTGTCGGGCGCCGTCTCGGGCCAGGCCCGGCCGTGCTCCCGAACCCCGTGATGGCGGAAGGCCAGCAGGCGGAGCCGCACCCCCGGGTCGAGTCCGTCGACGAAGCCGGCGTACGCCGCCAGCTCCTCCTCGGAGTCGGTGAGCCCCTCGATGACGAGGAGCCGAACCTCGTGGAGCCTCCCGGCCCGGTGGAGGAAGCGAATCGAGTCGAGCACGGCAGAGTTGTCCTGGCCCGTGATCCGATGATGGGTCTCGCGGGTCATCGCCTTGAGGTCGATCATGGTCCCGTCGAGCACCGGGACGAGGCGGCGCCACCGGGGACACCCAGGCTGCCGTTGGAATCGACCATGGTCGACAGACCCAGATCCTCCTTCACCGCCCCGAAGAGCGCCTCGAGGAAGTCGAGCCGCAAGGTGGGCTCGCCACTCGAGACGGTGACCTTCGAGGCGAAGGCGGCGTACGGGCGGATCTCGTCGGTGCGAGCCGGTCACTCCAGCAGATCGCCGGGCCGTCCGACCCGCCGATTGGTGAGGTCGAGCTGGTGCCTGGTGGACCGTTGGAGGTTGGCGAGCTGGCGATCGGTGAGACGGTCGCACACCCAGTCCCAGTGGAGCGAAACCGCATCGCCCGGCTCGAGGCCAGCGAGGAACCCGCGTCCGTCGATGGCGACCCTGGCCACCTCGGCCCGAGGGGGTCCCAGGTGGAGCTCGCGCCCGCTCCAGAGCAACGGCCGGCTCTCGACCACCGCTTGATCGCCCACGACGGACACCACTTCGCCCCAACGGATCCGGCAGCGATCGAGCACGTGCAGTGGATGCGGGCCACGATCCGAGCCGAGCAGGTCGACCCACGGGTAGATGCCGAACACGTGGAAGGCGTGGTTGGGGACCCCACCTGCCGGCACTCCCTCGGCCAGGCGTCCCCACTCCGGTCCGCTCCGATGCCGGAACCGATCGTCGAGCGACCTGCCGAAGTCGGACATGTCGATGCGGTCGAGCAGCTCGTTGCCGATCCAGTACGCCTCGACCACGCGGTAGTCGAGGGGGTCTCCGAGCCCGGTCTGCTCGGCGATGAACCGAACGTACGGCCAGGCGCCGGTGAACGCCGAGGCCAGCCCGAGCAGGCCCCCGTCGACCGTGCCCGACACCCCGTACTCGAACAGGGCGCGATGGTCGTCGGGCCCACAGGCGCCCAACTCGTTCGGGGGGTAGCCGTAGCGGATGTAGAGCGCCGCTCCGTCGAGCGTCGCCCTCGGCGCCGTGGTCGTCACGCGCCCATCTCCGCCCGCAGGGCCCGGGCCTCGGCGGCGTCGGCGGGGTCGAGCACCTGTACGGGGAAGCCGATGTGGATCAGCACCGAGTCGCCGGGGCGAGCCTCGGGAACGTAGATCAGGGCGACGGTCTCGGTGCGGCCTTCGCGATCGACCTCGGCCATGGGGACACCGTCCTCGTCCCACACCCTCAGGACGGTGGCGAGGGC
The DNA here is from genome assembly GCA_046484325.1 of Acidimicrobiia bacterium. Taxonomy (GTDB): domain Bacteria; phylum Actinomycetota; class Acidimicrobiia; order Spongiisociales; family ZC4RG35; genus JAWOJB01. The sequence continues at coordinate 50,904 of JAWOJB010000054.1, forward strand.
TCCGAGGCACATCAGCAGACCGCCACGACTCGGCGCATGTCGTCATCTCAGCAGCGGCACACCGTGGCGGCAAGGGCCGGTCGGCCGCGGGATGCGGGCGAACGGCCCCGATGCGAGCATGGCGGCGTGTTGCCCCTCTTCGTCTACGGCACGCTGCGTCCGGGGGAGAGGGCGTGGCGCTGGTACCTCGGGCGGCTGGCCGTCCGCCACCGGCCCGGGCTCCTCGACGGCTACGGGCTGTACGGGCGAACCCGTCCTTTTCCGTTCGCAGCACCTGCCCCCGGCCTGGCGGTGGTCGGCGAACTCGTCTGGGTCGAGCCGGGCGCCGGCGAGCCGGTGCTCCGGCGCCTCGACGAGTACGAGGGCGCCGTCGGGCCGGATCCGCTCTACCTCCGCGAGCAGGCGGAGATCATCACCGACGAGGGGCCGCGCAACGCCTGGGTGTGGGTGGCCGGTACCCGACTCCGGCCCGATCCCGGCGAGCTGATCGTCTCGGGCGACTGGCTCGGTCGCTAGAAGGGTGGCTCGGCCAGCCCGACCACCTTCACCCGGATCATGCCGGGGCCGGCGTCGTCGAGCTTGGGCCCGACCTGGGCTCGCCCCCGGCTGCCATCGTTCAGCTCGACGATGGTCGTGAGGCTCTTCGCCTCGAGACAGGAGCCGGACGACACCGTGAGGGTGCCCGACCAGGCGGGCACGTCGGGATCCGTCACGGAGAGCTCGCCCTTCCCGACGTCGAGCAGCCAGCCGAGGCCGGCGTCGAGAACCCTCACCACCCCTACGTAGGTCGAGGTGGGGGCCGTCGTGGTCATGGCTCGAGGTTACCCGGGTGGCGGACCGGCGATGGCCAGCAGCCTGCCGTCGACGGTGGCGATGTACACGGCCCCGTCCACGACCGCCGGGGGGCCGGCGGGCCGGGCGTCGAGGGAGAACCGCCAGCGCTCCTCACCCGACCCAGCGTCGATGGCGACGAGCTCGCCATCTCCCGTGCCCAGGTAGATGGTCCCGTCGGCGACCACGGGGGCGGTGACGGGGTTGAACGGCTCCACGGTCGGCGGGAACACCCAGGGTCGCTCGCCGGTGACGATGTCGATGGCGAGGAGGCGGGGCCCTTCGATCTGGTACACGAGTCCATCGGCGACGGCGATCGGGAGGTTCAGGACGAACCCGCCGGTGCCGAGCTGGGGAACGCCGTCGGAGGGGGGAGCGCCGCACGAGCCGACCGTGAACTTCATGATCACCCCGTTGGCCATCGGCGCGAGCACCAGGCCTTCGGCGACGGTTGGCCCGTCGGCGGGGCGTCCCCGCAGGTCGACCGGGGCGGGGCACCGTGGCTCGCCGGTGGCGGCGTCGATGACGTGGAGCAGCCCGGCGGCATCGATCGCGTAGACGATGCCGTCGGCATAGGCGGGTGACAGCTCGAAGGCGGCCCCGGGCTCGGTGCCCTCTGCGGGGTACCGCCAAACCTCCTGGACCGGGGGGGCGTAGCCGATGACGAGGCCGCCGTCGGTGGCCACGACGATGAGGTCGTCGTCGGTTACGGCCGGGGTTCCCCGTGCCCGCCGACCGTCGGGAAGGGTGACGCGTTCGGGGATCAGGCCGGTCCGGTCGGCGTTGCGGACGTAGAGGAAGCCATCGCTGGTGGTGAATGCCACGAGTGGCTCGGTGGCGCCTTCCGTCTCCTGGAACGAGACGGCCGGCAGCCCGTCGAGCCGTCCTTCGACCGGAACCGTCTCGAACACCGAGCCGTTGGCCTGGCTGATGAAGATCAGGGCCTCGGTGGTGGAGCTTGTGACGTAGAGGAGCTGGCCGCGGGCCACCGGGCCGCTGGGATTCACACCTCCGATGTCGGTTCGCCAGTAGATCCCCTCCGGCGCGGACACGCCGCCGGACATCAAGCCGGCGCGGGCCGGGCCACCGCGGTCGAACGCCTCGCCGAAGAGACCCTGATCGGGGGGAGCGACGATCCGGTCCTCGAGCCGGGTCGTCGTCGTCGTGGCCATGGTGGTGGTCGTCGCCGCCGCCTCGGGAGGGGCGTCGGCCTGGAGCAGCCCCACCCCCAGCGCGGTGGCCGCCGAGAGGGCCACGACACCGACCGCGGCTGCGACCACGGCGGGCCACCGCCGGCGGGGAACCGGGCGGCGGCGCACCAGCCCGGCCGCCCGACGCTGGGCCGGGCTCAGCACCTCGGCAACCCCGGCGAGGCCGGCGGCATGGAGCGCGTCGTCGATCCGGGCCTGCAGCTCGGAACCGGCGGCCTCGTCGGGCTCGGGCAGATCGAGGGCGTTGCGAATCGCCGGCTCTACCCGCCACGTCTCCCACCAGTCCTCCGGCATCCGGGCGCCCGTCGCCCTCACCATCCGGCCGATGGGCCGTGCCGCAGGTTGGTCCCACAATCCCGCCGCCTCGGCGGCATGGGCGGCGAGCACCGGGTTGCCGAGCATGACGGCCAGGGCGGCCGCCTGCTCTCCGAGCTCGGCATCACCCTCTCGCCGAGACCGCTCGGTCATCAGGTCGACGGCGGCTTCGTACCACTTGGCCTGCAGGAGGGCGTCAGACAGGTCCTCCGCTTCGCGCTGCGGCCACGGGGTGTCGTCGTCGAGAAGCATGAGCCGGAGCGCACCGGCGTGCATACGCCAACGCCAGCCGTCGGCGCCGGCAGGGCACAGAGCCAGGGCCTGTTCGACCTCGTTCCGGGCCTCTTCCAGACGGCCGGCCGCGAGGAGGGCTCTGGCCCGCAGCGTTCGTACGACGTTCTCCCACGCCGGGAGGTGAGCCTGGACCAGCTCGAGCGCCCGATCTGCTGCCTCGATTGCCTCGTCGGCACGCCCGTAGAGGGTGCCGCCCTCGGTGAGTGCCAGCCATCCGATGAACTGAGGGGCGGGGGCATCGACGCGCCGGCCCTGCTCGATCGCCTCGTGGGCGTGAGTCTTGGCGTCGGCGACGAGGCCTGTGCGGAAGGCTGCCCGGGCCCAGTACGCATCCTTGTCGGCGCGACCGACGTCACCCTCGAGCTCGAGGGCGACGTCCCGCAGGCGGGCGAATGCCGTCTCCGCCGCGGTCGCCTCGCCGCGGTCGAGCAGGACCCAGGCCCGGTTCATACGGCCGAAGTACTGCTGGATGGCGGTGCCATGGGCATCGAGCAGCAGTTCTCCACGCTCCTGGGCGGCGTCGGCCTCCGTCGGGAAGCCGATCCGGCTCAAGGATCGGCCCTGCAGTGTCAGGATCGATCCGAGCTTGGCGGTGAGCCCCCCGTTGGCAGCCCGCTCCGCGGCCAGGGCCGCCATCACCTCGGATCGCTGCGGCTGCTGGAGGTCGTCGGCGATGGCCGCCGCGAATCCGAGGGCATCGACCTGGGGCTCCCCGTCGAGTCGCCGGATCGCTATCTCCACGTCTCCGGCGGCGTCGGCGCTCCGCCCCTCCGCCCGGAGCCGTCGAGCCCTGACCAGCCGGAGCCGTCCCTCCACCTCGGGCGCCAGACCGCCCCGCTCGTCGTGGGCGGTGAGAGCGAGCCCGGCCGCCTCGACGTCACCGGCATCGGCGGCGGCCACCAGCGAGTCGAGGGCATCGTCGGTCCGTCCCGCCTCGAGCAGGGCGCGTCCGATCTCACCCGGTGGGGCCCCGGCGGCGGCAAGGTATCGAGCCCAGCGACCGGCGACTGCGCTGTGACGGGTGGGGGATGTCTCCGCCGTGGACGTCGGGCGGAACCCCGAGGCGGTGTCGACAAGGAGGCCTTCGCCGACCAGGCTCTCGACCTGTTCGACGATCGTGGCCTCGTCGACGCCGAGCGCAGCGGAAGCCTCGTCTGCTCTCACTGGGCGACCCGCCACGATGGCGAGCGCGACGAGATCCGTCACCTGTGACCGGTCCGTGCTCATTGCCTCCCTCCTGGAGCCTGCATGATGGTCGGAACGAATCGCGAATGGCGCCCAGAGCGGCCATGTGATGCGGACTAACGTCGGTGGCCGACACGGGAGGTGTGATGGATCCGATCGAGGCCTTGCTCCAGTCGAGTCTCATGCGGGCACTCGACGACCGTCAGCTGAACTCGCTCGCCAGCGTGGCCCGGCGGCGTCGGTTCGACCCGGGCGAGCATCTCATCCGGGAAGGGACTGCCGGAGCGCTGGCGATGTTCGTCGTGCTCGAGGGGAAGGTCGGGGTGAAGAAGGGGGAGCAGCTCATCGCCGAGTTCGGACCAGGCGCCCATGTGGGCGAGGTGGCGGTGCTCGGACCCGAGGATCAGCGACGGACCGCCGACGTGGTGGCGATCGAACCGACGACGGTGCTCCAGTTGACGAAGTGGGACATCTTCCCCGTGCTCAAGACGAATCCCGACGCCGCCCTCGCGGTGATCTCGGACCTGGCGAAGCGGCTCTCGGACGCCACCGGGCGCATGGCGGCCGACTGAGGTGCGCGATGCGCGGTGAGCCATGCGCATTGCGCTGTGCGCAGTCAGGTGTGTCCCCCACGAAGTGGGGGAAGGGGCCCCCCCGCAGCGGTAGCTGCAGGGTAGGGGGGGCGGCGAATCTCCCGATTGAGGAGAGTGCCCACACACGCTCGGACCCCGATCGGTACCATCGCCGGACGGCACCGACGGGAGGGACGCGATGAGTCTGTTACGGAAGCGGGATCAGAAGGTCGAGGTCCTGCAACGTGTCCCCCTGTTCGCCGGTCTCAGCAAGAAGGATCTGGGCCAGTTGGCCCGCCATCTGGACGAGGTGGATCTCAAGGAGGGGACCGTACTCACCCGCGAGGGTGAACTCGGCCGGGAGGCGATGATCCTCCTGAGCGGGACTGCCGTGGTCCGCCGCAAAGGGCGCAAACTGGCCGAGCTCGGCCCTGGCGACGTGATCGGAGAGCTGAGCCTGCTCGCCGAGATCCCCCGCACCGCATCCGTGGTGGCGACGAGCGAACTTACCGTGGCGCTCATGACGGCGTCGGACTTTGGCGCGGTCGTCGACGAGAACCCACAGGTCGCCGTCCGGATGCTGCGGACCGTCGCCCACCGGTTCGCCGAGTTGAGCGGGTAGCCGCCCCGAGATCGCTCAGTCAGGCCCCCGCCGGACGTCGGGCAGCACCTCGGAACGCAGGACGATCTCGTGACGGTAGGTGCGGTGGACCTCCTGCACTCGCCGGGCCGCCTCCCGTTCCGCCGTCTGGAGCCGTTCCCGCAGGCGCTGGATCTGTCCCTCGAGCTTCCGCACATGTTCGGTGAGCTCGAGGACCCGCCGGACTCCTTCGAGGTTGAGCCCCTGCTCGGTGAGCTCCTGGATGAGGGCGAGCCTCTCGATGTCGGCCGGGGAGTACCGGCGGGTGCCGCCCGGCGTCCGGTACGGCTCGATGAGTCCCTTCCTCTCGTAGATGCGGAGGGTCTGAGGGTGCATGCCCGCCAGCTCGGCGGCCACCGAGATCACGAAGACGGCCCGGGAATGCTCTCGACCTGCCATGTCATACCCTCAGATGGGCGCGTACGTCCTCGGTCTCGTACGTCGCCAGTTGCTCGAGCAGCTTCTTCTCGTCCCGACTCAGCTTGCGGGGCACGGCCACCTCGACTTTGACCAGGAGGTCGCCTCCGCGGCCCCGGTCGGGCTGCACCCCCCGTCCCTTCACCCGGAACGTCTTGCCGCTCGGCGTGCCCGGAGGAACTTTGACGGTCACCGATCCGTCGAGCGTCGGGACGTGGACCTTGGATCCGAGGGTCGCCTCGGTGAACGTGATCGGGACGGTGATCACGAGGTCGTTGCCCTTTCTGGTGAAGATCGGATGCCTCGCCACCGACACCCTTACGAGCAGATCCCCCGGTCGACCGCCGTTCCGGCCCGGCCCCCCGTGGCCTGCGAGCCGGATGGTGGAGCCGTCCTCCACGCCGGCGGGGACCCGGACCTTGATCGTGCGCGTCCGCATCTCGGTGCCACGCCCGCGGCAGTTGCTGCACGGGTGGTCGATCTGACGGCCGGATCCGCCGCACTGGGGACAAGGCTGGGCGAAGGAGAAGAACCCCTGGTTCTGGGCGACCGTCCCCGAGCCCCGGCACGTGGGGCACGTCTGAGGTTGGGTACCCGGCTCGGCCCCGTTCCCGCCACAGCGGCTGCAGGGTGCCTCGCCCCGGACCGAGACCTGGGTGGTGGCGCCCCGCACGGCGTCCTCGAACGACAGGTGGAGCTCGGCGGCGGTGTCGGGACCACGCTGGGGTCCACCGCGACGCGATCCACCGAACCCGAAGAGGTCGCCGAGGCCGCCGAAACCACCGAGCAGGTCCGAGAGGTCTTCGACCCGCACCTGCTGGCCGCCACCGGTGAAGGGCCCGCCGCCCGGGAAGCCGGTGAACCCGCCGGACTCCACCAGCCGGCGCACCTGGTCGTACTCCTTGCGATGCTCGGGGTTGGAGAGGGTGGCGTAGGCCTCGGAGATCTGCTTGAACCGCTCCTCGGCGGCGGGGTCGCCCTGGTTGGCGTCCGGGTGGTACTGCTGGGCGAGCTTGCGGTAGGCGCGTTTGATCTCGTCGGCCGACGCACCGCTCGAGACCCCCAACTCCTGGTAGAAGTCCTTGTCCACCCAGTCGCGGTTCATGTGACCTCGGCTCGATCGGCGACCTCGACGAGGGCGGCACGGACCACCCGGCCGCGAAGTCGGTACCCCCGCCGGAGCTCCTTGGACACGATGAGCCCGCCGGTACCGTTCGCCGTCGAGCTCACGGCCTCGTGGATCTCGGGATCGAATGGCTCATCCCAGGTGGGCACCACCTCGAGCCCCTCGCCGGCGAGGATGTCGAGCAACAGCTGGTGGGTGCCGCGGACCCCGGCCAGCAGCTTCTGCTCGGTGTCCGACCGGGCCTCGATCGCCAGCGCGGCGTCGAGGCTGTCGAGCACCGGCAGCAGGGCCGCCACCACCCTCTCGGCCGCCCGTTCCACGGTCTGCTGTTGCTCGCGAAGGGCCCGCTTGCGGAAGTTGTCGAAATCTGCGGCGACCCGACGGAGGTCCTCGAGGTAGGCGGAGGCCTCGGCCCTGGCAGCGGCCACCTCCCGGAGGAGCAGGTCGATGGCCGCGTCGGGCTCACCGGGCAGCTCGAGCCCGAGGGATGCCGCATCCGGGGTCTCCTCGGGCCCGTGGGCCTCTGCCACCGGCAGGACCTCGCCCTCCACCACGTCGGACACCTGCGGCTCGTCGGACATGGACGTCACCTCGAAACCCGGCAGGTGCGACGTGCGACGTGGGATGTGGGACGTGGGACGTTGGACGTTGGACGTGAGAGGCGGCAGTTCACGACTCGTCACCCTCTTCGACGATCTCGGCCTCCACGATCTCGTCGTCCTCTCCACCGGCCTCGCCGCCACCGGCGGCGTGGCCCTGGGCGGCCTGGGCGTACAGACGCTGGGCCATGGCCTGGCTGGCCGTCACCAGTGCCTCCATCTTCGAACGGATCTCGGAGGTCTCGGAACGCTCGTTCTCGATCACCGACCTGAGCTCGGCGGTGGCTGCCTCGACGGCCGACTTCTCGTCGTCGGTCATCTGGTCGCCCTGCTCCTTCACCAGCTTCTCGGTCTGGTGGACGAGCTGGTCCGCCTGGTTGCGGGTCTCGACGCGCTCGCGGCGCTTGGCGTCCTCCTCGGCGTGGGATTCGGCGTCCTTCACCATCCGGTCGATGTCGTCCGTGGCGAGGGCGGTTCCCCCGGTGATCGTCATGGCCTGCTCCTTCGAGGTAGCCAGGTCCTTGGCGTTGACGTTGACGATGCCGTTGGCGTCGATGTCGAACGTCACCTCGATCTGGGGGATACCCATCGGGGCAGGGGGGATGCCGGTCAGACGGAACTTGCCCAGGCTCTTGTTGTCGGCCGCCATGGCCCGTTCACCCTGGAGCACGTGGATCTCGACCTCGGGCTGATTGTCCTCTGCGGTCGTGAAGGTCTCGGAGCGACGGGTGGGAATCGTCGTGTTCCGCTCGATCATCTTCGTCATGACCCCGCCCTTGGTCTCGATCCCCAGGGTGAGGGGGGTCACGTCGAGCAGGAGGATGTCCTTGACGTCCCCCTTCAACACACCGGCCTGGATGGCCGCCCCGGCTGCCACGACCTCGTCGGGATTCACTCCCTTGTGGGGGTCCTTGCCCGTGAGGCCTTTCACGAGCTCCTGGACCGCCGGCATCCGGGTCGAGCCGCCCACGAGCACGATGTGTTCGAGGTCGCCGACCTTGATGCCCGCGTCCTTCACCGCCTGCTCGAAGGGGTGGCGGCAGCGCTCGAGCAGGTGCTCGGTGAGCTTCTGGAACTCGGAGCGGGTGAGGCGCTTCTGAAGGTGCAGTGGCCCCTCGGCGGTGGCGGTGATGAACGGCAGGTTGATGTCGGTCTCGGGCACCGAGGACAGCTCGATCTTGGCCTTCTCGGCCGCCTCCTTGAGACGCTGGAGGGCCATCCGGTCCGCCGAGAGATCGACCCCGTGTTCGGCCTTGAAGGTGGAGACCAGCCAGTCGATGACCGCCTCGTCCCAGTCGTCGCCTCCGAGATGGGTGTCGCCCGAGGTGGCCTTCACCTCGAAGACACCCTCGCCGATTTCGAGCACCGAGACGTCGAACGTCCCTCCCCCCAGATCGAAGACGAGGATGGTCTGGTCGTGCTCCTTGTCGAGGCCGTATGCGAGCGCGGCGGCGGTCGGCTCGTTGATGATCCGGAGCACCTCGAGCCCGGCGATCCGGCCCGCCTCCTTGGTCGCCTGGCGCTGGGCGTCGTTGAAGTAGGCGGGCACGGTGATGACGGCCTCGGTGACGGTGTCTCCCAGGAAGGCCTCGGCATCCCGCTTGAGCTTCATGAGGATGCGCGCGGAGATCTCCTGGGCGGTGTAGTGCTTGCCGGCGATCTCGATCGACCAGTCGGTGCCCATGTGGCGCTTGACCGACCGGATCGTCCGATCCGGGCTGGTGATGGCCTGGCGCTTGGCCACCTCGCCGACGAGCACCTCGCCCTCCTTGAACGAGACCACCGAGGGCGTGGTCCGAGTGCCCTCGGCGTTGGCCACGATCGTGGGCTCTCCGCCGTCGAGTACGGCGATGACGCTGTTGGTGGTGCCGAGGTCGATGCCGACCGCTCGTGCCATGGCTGGGCCTCCTCCTGGGGGTGGTTCGGGTGGGGAACGCTCTTGATCGAGCTCATATCGTAGAACATGAGTCGACCATTGTCACATTCTGCCGGTTTCCGGCCGTCGACATTCGAGGACCGGGCAGGAGCGCGACCGCGTCGCTGGTTCATTGAGCAGATGCGTGGCTCCAGCCCACGCCGTTGCTCAATGAACGTCGGTTCAGTCGGTGTAGAGCGCCTGGATGGCCTCGGCGTAGTGGTCCATCACCACCCGGCGCTTCAGCTTGAGCGTCGGGGTGAGCTCGTCGCGCTCCATGGTGAAGTCGTCCGCCAGAATCCGGTACCTCCGGATCGACTCCGCCCGGGAGACGGCCTCGTTGGCCGCAGCCACGGCCGCCTCGATCTCCGCCACCAGATCGGGGTCCGAGACGAGGGCCGTGCGGTCGAAGGCCTTCCCCCGTCGCTCCGCCCATCGTGGCAGCTCCTCGGGGTCGAGCGTGATCAGGGCGGCGATGTAGGGACGGTCGTCGCCCACCACCATGCTCTGGCTGACGAGCGGATGGGCATTGAGACGATCCTCGAGGATCACCGGGGCGACGTTCTTGCCGCCGGCGGTCACGATCAGTTCCTTCTTGCGGCCGGTGATCCGCAGATAGCCGTCGTCGTCGAGGGTGCCGATGTCCCCGGACCGGAACCAGCCGTCGATCGTGAAGGTCTCGGCGGTGGCCTGATCGTTGTTCCAGTACCCCCGGAACACGTGGGGGCCGCGGATGAGCACTTCACCGTCGTCGGCGATCCGGATCGAGGCGCCGGGAAGCGGGCGTCCCACGGTGCCGATCCGGACGGATCCCGGGCTGTTGACCGTCGAGCCGGCGGTGGTCTCGGTGAGGCCATAGCCCTCGAGCACGATGATCCCGATCCCGCTGTAGAAGTGGCCGAGGCGTTCGCCGAGTGCGGCACCGCCCGAGATCGAGTGGGCCACCCGACCGCCGAGGGCGTTGCGCAGCTTGCCGTAGACGAGACGATCGAACACGCCGTGCATCACCCGGGTTGTGAGCGCCACCGAGCCCGCCTCTCGCTGGCGCGAGTAGGCGATGGCCGTATCGGCCGCCAGCTGGAAGATCTTGCCTTTCCCGTCCGCCTCGGCCCGCTGCTGGGCGCCGTTGTAGACCCGCTCGAACACCCGAGGCACCGAGAAGAGCCAGGTGGGGCGCACCATCGGAAGCTCCTCGGTGAGATGGGGGATCCCGCTCGAGAATGCCATCGTGCCGTTCCCGGCCATGACGACGGAGGCCTGGACGAGGTTGGCGAAGGAGTGGGCGAGCGGGAGGAACATGAGTGTCGAGGAGCCCTCGTAGAGCAGCTCGCCGAGGACGTCGAGCACCTGGCGGAGCTCCCATACGTAGTTGCCGACGGTGAGCATGCATCCCTTGGGCCGGCCGGTGGTCCCCGAGGTGTAGATCAGGGTGCCGAGGTCCTCCTGGGTGACCGAGGCCGCCCGCGCCAGGACCTGGTCGTCGTTCAGGCCTCGCCCGAGGTCGATGAGGGCGTCGAGGCCCCCCTCGTCGAGCACGAACACGTGCTCGATGGTTCCCAGCGCACCGGCCCGCTCCCGGTACACCCCCTCCAGCCCGGCGTCGGCGCAGACGATGGCTCGGGCGCCCGAGTCGGAGACGATCCACTCGACCTGCTCGGCCGAGGAGGTGTCGTAGATCGTGACGAGCACGCACCCTGCCGCCCAGATCCCGTAGGTGAGGATCGTGTACTCGTACCGGGTAGGTGAGAAGACGCAGACCCGGTCGCCCTTCTGCAGGCCGAGGGACATGAGGCCGGCCGCCACCCGCCGGGCCTTCGCCGCCAGCTCCCCGTAGTCGACGTCGACGAAGGGCCCGGCCGACCGATAGGAGAGGATCGGATGGGCGGGTCGCTCCGCCTCCCACTGCCAGAGAGCCGTGGTCAGATTTTCGTCGGGGTCGACGGCGACGGCGCCTGGGCTCGTGTACTCCTGCATGGCACGCTCCGGTTGCGAGGGACCCGGAGGGTATCCGGCTCGGGGCGGACACGCCCGTGAAACTACGACTCGGGGATCAGGTCGGCCAGGTCGGCGACGACGAGATCGGCGCCGGCCTCGGTGAGGGCGGCGGCCTGGCCGTCCCTGGCGACGCCGACGACGAACCCGAATCCTCCGGCGCGCGCCGCCTCGACTCCGATCGCCACGTCGTCCATCACGACGATCCGTGACGGTGTCACGCCGAGCTCGCGGGCCGCCTCGAGAAAGGTGTCCGGTTCCGGCTTGGCGTGGAGGCGGCGGGAGCGTGCCTCCAACCCGTCGATGACGACGTCGAACCTCGAACCGAGCCCGGCCGCCTCGAGCACGCCGCGGGCGCTGGCGCTGGAGGACACCACGGCCGTCCGAATCCCGAGCGCGTCCAGGTGGTCGAGCAGCGCCAGCGATCCCGGGTACGCCTCGATGCCCCCCGACGCCAGCACCGTGCGGAACCGGTCGTTCTTCGTGTTGCCCACCGCGCAGACCGAGTCGAAGGCGGGCGAGTCGGCAGGGCTCCCCTCCGGCAGGGCCAGCCCCCGGGAGGCGAGGAAGGAGCGCACCCCGTCGTAGCGGCGCCTGCCGTCGACGTGGGCGAGGTAGTCGTCGTGGGTGAACTCCTCGAAGCCCTCGCCGAACCGATCCGCCAGGAACTCGTCGAAGGTGAGCTTCCATGCCCGCTCGTGGGCCCGGGCGGTGTCGGTGAGCACGCCGTCGAGGACGAAGAGCACGGCTCGGTGGTGCCCCCAGTCGGGGAGCTGGTTCACGGGATCACCATCCCAGCGCGTCGAGGCGGTCGGCCACCATCGAAGGGTATCCGCCGGCGAAGAGCCGTACGTGCACGAGCAGGTGGTGGAGCTGGAGGGCCGGCCGGCGCCTCTCCCACCCAGGGTCGAGCGGCCAGGCCTCGGCGTAGGCACCCCACATGGCCGGTGGGATCCCGCCGAACAGCGCCATGAAGGCGAGCTCGATCTCCCGGTCCGAGTAGCTCACGGCAGGGTCGACGAGGTAGGCGCCGTCCACCACGTTGCCCGCCCATAGATCGCCATGGACGAGCGAGGGCACCGGTCGGTGGGGCTCCAGGAGGGCGGGAAGCGGGCCTTCCGCTGACCGCCGGATCCGGCGGGCCAGCGGCTCGGGCACGGCGGGGTCGTCGAGGTGGGCCAAGACCCGCCGTTCGACGAAGAAGGCGGACCACGAGTCAGCCCAGCCGTTGGTCTGGGGGAGGGCCCCGATCACGTTGTCGATGGGGTAGCCGAAGGCGGGGTTGGTGTGACGGTGGAGAGCGGCAAGCGACCGGCCGAGGCCCTCCCAGTCGGGCCAGCCCGACACCCGCTCCATCACGAGCTCGTGCCGGTCGGCCCCGTACACGGCCGGCACAGGTGCGCCTGCCTTGGCGAGGGCCCGAAGGCCGTCGGCCTCCAGCCGGGCGTCGTAGCTCGTGCGTTTGATCACCACCGGACGGCCGTCGCGCTCCTCGAACGAGATCGATGCCCAGCTCACCCGCCGGTGCTCGCGACCTCGTCGACGAGCCTGGCCGCCGCTTCGACGACGGTGGCCATCGTCTGGCGGTAGGCCTCGTAGCCCCGTCCCCACGGGTCAGGCACATCGGCGCCGTCGTGACGGAAGAGGCGGACCTTGGCGGCCGCCTCGCGATCCGGGGCCAGGGCCAGGAGGTCCCTCAGGTTGTCCCGATCCATGGCCACGATGAGATCGAACCGCTCGAAGTCCTCGACCGTCACCTGTCGGGCCCGACCCTCGATCGTGAGCCCGACCTCGGCTCCCGCCCTTCGAGATTCCGGATGGGGCGGCTCGCCCAGGTGATAGCGGGAAGTACCCGCCGACTCGACCTCGACGGGGATGCCGGCATCGACGGCCGCCGTGCGGATAGCGGCCTCCGCCGCCGGGGAACGGCAGATGTTGCCGAGGCAGACGACCAGGATCCGCACCGTCACGGCGCCGTCGACTCGATCCGCCGTCGCGCAAGCTCCACGTAGTCCTCGTCGGTCTCGAACCCGACGAACCTGCGGTCGGTCAGGATCGAGGCCACCGCCGTCGTACCCGAACCCATGAAGGGGTCGAGCACCAGATCGCCCCGGTACGTGTAGAGCTCGATCAGCCGGCGGGGGAGGTCGACCGGGAACGGGGCGGGATGGCCCACCCGGGTGGCGCTCTCCGAGGGGATCTCCCACACGTCGAGCGTGGCCGCCATGAACTCCTCGCCGGTGATCGTTGTTTCGTGGGGCAGGCCACGACGGTCTCGTTCTCGCCGGTCGAGGGCGCGGTCGAATCGTCCCTTCGAGGCCAGGACCACCCGCTCGGTGAGGTCGCGCAACACCGGGTTGGCCGGGCTCCGGTAGGACCCCCAGGCGCAGGACCCGTTGGCCCCCTTCGCCTTCTGCCAGACGATCTCGCCCCTGAGCAGCAGGCCGAGGTCCTGGAGGATCATCATCACGTCGGCGGACAGCGACCGGTAGGGCTTGCGGCCGAGGTTGGCCACGTTGACGGCCATTCGCCCGCCCGGCTCGAGCTTGGCTGCACAGGTCCCGAAGACCTCGTGGAGCAACTCGAGGTACTCGAGATAGGAGGAGGGGACGTGGCCCGCTCCGAGTTCCTCCTCGTACTCCTTGCCGGCGAAGTACGGGGGAGAGGTGACCACGAGGGCCACCGAGCGGTCGGCCACCTGGTGGGGAGCCATCGAGCGGGCATCGGCGCAGAAGATCCGGTCGACCGCGACCGGCGGCTCGATCCGGTCGTCGTCCGAAACCACCGGGGCGGTGAACCGGGCATAGAAGCCGGAGGCGTCGTGGCTCTCTCGCCGCGACGACCCGAACGGGGAGGTGGAGGTGGCCCGGCGCGGCATGCCGGGAGGGTAGTGAGCGCCCCGGTGAGGGGTTGATCTTTACCTCGAGTTCATGGTATGCTTGCTATTGCAAGCGAAAGGTGGCCATGACCCACCCGTCGACGAAGCCCGAGAACGCCGGTCGGCTCCGTCCGACCGCCACGGTGCGGACCCGCAAGGGCCACGTGGTCCGGGTTCGCCCGGTCGAGCCGGACGATCGCGAGCTCATGGTCGAGGGGTTCGTGCGGCTGTCGGATCGGAGCCGCTATCTGCGGTTCATGGCGCCCACCGACCGTCTCTCCGAGAGCCAGCTCGAGTACCTCTCGCACATCGACTACCTCAACCACTTCGCCTGGGGCGTCCTCACCCCCGCCGGCACCCCGGTGGCGATCGGGCGGTTCGTCCGGTTCCGGGACGAACCCGATGCGGCCGACGTGGCGTTGACGGTTACCGACGATCACCAGGGCCGGGGGATCGGCACGATGCTCATCCAGGCCTTGGCGGTGGTCGCCCGGCGGCGCGGCATCGTCACCTTCCACTTCGACGTGCTCCCCAGCAACGAGGCGATGTTGGCGGTGCTGGCGTCGTTGGGCGCCTCGTCGACGCTCGCCGACGGCATCGCCCATCTCGTCATCCCCGTGACCGAGATCGAGCCCCCGGAGGTGCTCGATGGTGATCTGGGGCGACTGGCCGACCGGATGGCGGCGAGACCGGCCTGATCAGCCCTCGTCGGGCTCCAGATCGAGGGCGGACGAGTTGATGCAGTAACGCAGCCCGGTGGTTTCGCGAGGCCCGTCGGGGAACACATGCCCCAGGTGTCCGCCACACGTGGAGCAGGTCACCTCGGTCCGCACCATGCCGTGGCTTCGATCGGTGGCCTCGTCGACGCGACCCGGTTCCATCGGCTCCCAGAAGCTCGGCCACCCCGATCCGGAGTCGAACTTCGTATCGGAGCTGAAGAGCGGCGTGCCGCATCCGGCGCAGCGGTAGGTCCCTCGGAGCTTGCTGTTCCAGTATCGGCCCGTGAAGGCGGGCTCGGTGCCGGACTTGCGGAGGATCTGGAACGTCTCGGGATCGAGGCGGGCGCGCCAGCCCTCATCGGTGGTGGGCAGGTCGTGGTCGGTCATGACACGAGCGTATCCGTCCAGCCCGGCTATCGGTCGCCCTGGTCGTTCAGCGATCGCTCCAGCCGGTCGACGAACACCCGCTGGGCGGGGTTGAGCCGCCGGCGGGCCTGCCCGGGGTCGAACCAGCCGACCCGGTCGATCTCGGGGAATCTGGCGACGCGGCCGGAGCCGGGCGGCCACGCCATCTCGAAGGTCCCCGGTCGCAGCGTGTCGGGGTCGAGCTCTGCCTCGACCGCCCAGGCCGCCACCATCTTGCCGGAGCGAAGCCGGCAATCCCCGAGGGGCCGGTAGCCGGTGTCCGGTGGGCTCCACCCGGTCTCCTCGAGGAACTCCCGGCGGGCGGCTTCGAGACCGGACTCGCTCGGCTCGACGAGGCCCTTCACGATCGACCACGACCCCGCATCCCGGCGGGACCACAGCGGGCCGCCGGGGTGACCGATGAGCACTTCGAGACCTCGGGTGAGGCGATAGGGGAGGATGCCGGCCGATCGTGCCACGACGCCGAGCGTAGGCGCCGAGGCGGTACCCTCACCTTTCATGGGGTTCCAGCCGTTCCACCCTTCCGAGCTGACGCAGCTCCCCCCAGTGAACCGGCGCTACCTTCCTGCCGTACCGGTGCACGGGTTCGAACTTGGCGGTGACGAGCGGCTTTCCGAAGGGCTCCAGCGCATCACGCTGGAGCAGTTCGAGATCGCCATCTCCGGCTTCCAGGGCCCGGACGCCGACATCGACACCGCGGTCCACGAGGCCCGGAAGGCGACCAAACGGGTGCGAGCGGTGCTCCGGCTGGTGCGGGGTGAGATCGGCGGTCGGGTCTATCGCGTCGAAAACGCCGCTCTCCGGGACACCGCCAGGCTCATCGCACCGATGCGCGACGGGGCGGTCATGGTCGACTCGGTCCGGCGGCTGCGTGAGTCGTTCGGCCACAAGCTGGCCTCCGGTGTGTTCGATGAGCTGGAGGGCGCCCTTGTCGACCGCCATCTCCAGCGTCGCCAGCGGGTGCTCGACGACGAGGCCGTCTTCCCCACGGTGATCGCCAGCCTCGAGGCCGCTCGGGCGCGATATGCCGCCTGGCCGGTCGAGCCCGCGTTGGCGGCCACCGGGTCGCCGAAGCGGACGGCCATCCGGCACGGCTTCGGCGCGCTGGAGCCGGGTCTGGCGGCGACCTACGGACGGGGCCGGCGCGAGATGCAGACCGCGATGACCGATCCCGTGTCCGAGCACTTCCATCTGTGGCGCAAGCGGGTGAAGTACCTTCGTCATCAGATGGAGGTGCTCACCCCGTTGTGGCCCGAGGTCGTGGGCGGGATGGCCAAGTCGTTCGACCGGCTGGGCGAGATCCTCGGCGAGGAGCACGACCTGGCGGTGCTGCTCCAGCTCGTCGCCGGCGTCCCGTCGATGTGCCCGGACCCGGTCGAGCGATCGCTGCTCGCGGCCCTGGCCCAGCACCGGCGAGTCGAGCTACGGGTGGCGGCCGGCGCGCTGGGGAGCAGGCTCTTCGCCGAACGGCCCGAGCAGTTCGTCGACCGGATGGCCGCCTACTGGGACGCGTGGGACGCGCCCCACCCGCTGGGCATGGGCTATCCGTTCTGACCGCCGGGTTCGACCGACGGCAGTCGCGTCAGCCTGACCCAGCTCCGCTGGCCGCAGGCGGGGCAGCGCAGCCGGTGGGAATGCTGCCGGCCGGGAACCCAGATGCTCAGGCTCATCAGGCGGACGGCGGCGTCGGCCAGGGTGAGCACGCTCTCGGCCTCGCAGCGCGAGCAGTGCAGGAGGACGTCACCCTCGGGAGGGGTCGTGTGGAAGAGGGCATCCTTGCCGTCCGGGCCGGTGAGATCCCCCCCGTGACCGGCCTCGAACAGGGCCCGCTTACCGGTGGGGTCCTTGCGCCTCACGTCTCATCCACGTCGATCGCCGCCGCCAACCGGCGGTAGGCCTCGGCGCTTCGCGACGTGGATGCATGGGTGAGGATCGAGACGCCGAGTCCCGGGGACTCCGCCACCTTCACCGAGCGCGGCACGGGAGGCTCGAGCACTCGCAACCCGTGGTGGTCGTGGAGACGATCGAGGATCTCCTTACCCAGGCGGGTACGGCTGTCGTACATGGTCACGACCACCCCCAGCACCGCCAGGTCGGGGTTGGTGTAGAGGCGGACGTCGGACACCGTCTCGAGCAGAGCCTCCAGACCACGGCGGGTGAGCAGCTCGGCCTGGAGGGGGACGAGCACCTCGCCGGCGGCGGTGAGGGCGTTCACCGTGAGGATCCCCAGGCTCGGGGGGCAGTCGATGATCACGTAGTCGTACCGCTCCCGCACCGCACGCAACGCCCGGTCGAGGACGTACTCGCGCCCTGTGCGGGTGATGAGGTGCACCTCGGATCCCGCCAGGTCGATCGACGACGGGACCAGGTCGATCCCCCGCGATTCCCAGAGCACGTCGTCGATGCCCGCCCGACCCATCATGACGTCGTGGAGGCTCTGGTCGAGCTCGTCGGCGACGAGTCCCATCGAGTAGGTGAGCGAGGCCTGGGGGTCGAGGTCGACTACCAGCACCGACCGGCCCCGTTCCACCAGGGCGGCTGCGATGGCGTGCACGGTGGTGGTCTTGGCCACCCCGCCCTTCTGGTTGGCGACCGCGATCGTGCGCGTCATCACACGGAGTGTATGCCCGGCCCACCACCCGGGTTGCGGCCGAATCCCCTCGGACAGCCCTCCCTGCTTTGATCCGGCCCATGCCGTCGATGCGCCGATCCTTCTTCGCCGGGATGCGTGACTTCGTGCCGCTCCTGCTGGGGGCGCTGCCCTTCGGCCTGGTCCTCGGCGTGACGGTGGCCGCATCGACCCTTCCGAATCTGGCCGGATGGTCCAGCTCCTGGCTGATCTTCGGAGGGAGCGCCCAGCTCGCCTCGATCACCTTGCTCGCAGCCGGCTCCCCGGCGGCCTCGGCGGTGACCGCCGCCCTGGTGGTCAACGCCCGCCACCTCATGTACTCGGCGGCCATGGTCCCCCGGTTCCGCCGGCAGCCCCGCTGGTTCCGCTGGGTTGGCCCCTATTTCCTGATCGACCAGGTCTTCGCCCTCGTCTCGGTCCGGGACGACCCGCCCGACTCGTGGCGGGCGTACTACCTGGGGGCCGGGATGCTGGCGTGGACGATGTGGCTGGCCGCGGTCGCCACCGGGATCCTGTTGGGAGCCACCCTCCCGAGCGGGCTGTCGCTCGAGTTCGCCATTCCGGTTCTCTTCATCGGGCTGTTCGTCCCGGCGCTCGTCCGGCGTCCGGCGGTGGTGGCGGTGGTGGTGGCGGTGCTGGTGACCGCCCTGCTGCACCGGTTCCCCAACCGGGCAGGGATGCTGGTGGGGGCGGTCGCCGGGATGATGGCGGGGATCCTCGCCGAGCGGGCCGGTCCCAGATGACGGCGTGGCTCACCTTCGCCGTCGCCGGCGTGGGAACCTATCTGATGCGAGCCCTCTTCATCCTCGTCGTGGGCGCTCGCAGCCTCCCCGAACCGGTCGAACAGGCACTCCGCAACGTGGGTCCGGCGGTGCTCGCCGCCCTCACCACCTCGCTGTTGCTCGACGACGGCATGCGGGCATTCGTGACGAACGTGCCGGAGGTGCTGGCGGTGGCGGTGGCGGTCTTCGTCGCGGTGCGGACCCGCAACTTCCTCTGGACCTTCGTGGCGGGGATGTCGGCGCTGTGGTTGCTCCAGGCAGTGCTGTGACTCAGGGCCGGCAGACGGCACAAGGCCGGAGGCCGAGTGAGTCAGCCTCGGCCGGGGAGTGGAGCTCGACGAGGTGCCGGGCCGTGATCCGCCGGGCGTGCCGGCAGGTGGGCAGGCAGTACACGCCGGTGGAGGTCGACCCGAGGTACCGGACGTGGCGCGCGGCCAGGTCTTCGAGATGGGTCGGTTCCAGGCCCTCGGCTTCGAGCAGCCGGCGCTTGTTGCCGGGGCCCCCCAGCGAGTAGTCGCCGATCCGGCCGTCGCTCCGTACCACCCGGTGGCACGGCACGATCAGCGGCACGGGATTGGAGGCCATCGCAGACCCCACCGCCCGGGTCGCTCGCGGCCGCCCGATCCTCCCCGCCAGCCATCCGTAGGGGCGGACCTCGCCCCGGGGGATCGTGGTGGCCTGGAGCAGCACCTCTCTCCGGAAGGGCGTGACCGAGCGGAGATCGAGTGGCAGGCGACTGGGCGTGCCCCGTTCGATCGCCCGGGCGATCCGCGAACCCCAGGCGGCCGGGGGCCGGGCCTCGACCAGCCGGCGGCCTGTGAGGTCGCCGAAGCGCCGTTCGAACCGGTCGTCCGCCAGGTCGACCATCGAGATCCCGCCCGGGTTGAAGGCGACCACCACCGCCCCGATCGGGCTGTCGAAGACGCCGTACCCGTCGACGAGGCCTAGCCCGAGCGCCACCCCGTCGGCGAGGTGGGCCGGGGCGGGCACCCGCAGCCGGGCCAGTTCCCGTTCGATGCTCATCGTTCCGCCTCCATCGTCGCTCGCAGCCGCTCCAGGCCCCGATGGACGTCCGCCTTCACCGTGCCCTCCGGGCGACCGGTGGCCCCGGCGATCTCGGCGTAGGTGAGACCTACCACGTGCCGGAGGACCACCGCCTGTCGCTGCGCCAACGGCAGGCCGGCCATCCGTCGGTCCCAGGCGCCGGCATCGACCGGGTCCGGGTCCTCGACCGGGTGCCGGTCCTCGAGGGGAACCGGCACCGGCCTGCGGCTCGCATCCCGCACCCGGTTGCGCCCGAGGTTGAGGGCGATCGTCCAGATCCAGCCCCGCAGCCGCAGCGACCGGATGCGCTCGGGCTCGTATCCCCGAAGGGCCCGGTACGCCCGGATGAGGGCCTCCTGGGCGAGGTCCTCGGCTTCGGGACCGTGCAGGCGCCGGAGACCCGATACGACGTCGTCCTGCAGCAGCCGGACCACGTCCGGGAAGGCCCCGTCCAGATCGTCGGCGAGGCGCCGGCAGAGGTCGTCCATCACGAGGGAGAACACCGGCCCGACCCGGGCGGTTGCATCACGCATCGAGCCAGGGGGCGGCGAGCCGGGTCACCTCCTCGAGTGCCTCGACGACCGACCAGGCGGCGCCTTCGCGAGTGAGTCGCTCGTACTCCCCCTCGCCGATCGCTGCGATCGTGGCGTGGCGGATCTCGTGCCGCTCCTCCTTCCGCCTGGGGACCTCGACGGAATGCCGGGCGAGGATCGCGTCGACGGCTCCCAGCAGGCGTGCAGCAGGGACGTGTTCCCCGAGGTGGGTGGACAGCTGCGCCCACGACACGACCAGATCCACGGCTCCGAGGACCATCGTGTCGTGGCCCTGCTGGGATCGGAAGGAGGCGATCGCGGCGGCGAGCAGCGGTGCAGCCATGCGGGGGAACCCTCGATCGAGGGTGATCCGGGCAGCCAGGTGATCGGCCCGCCCGGGCGAGTAGCCGGTCCGCTTCTCGATCGCTCCTACCTCGGCGACGAGTTGCTCGGCCTCGTCGAGCTCCCCTCGACGCCGGAGC